>CBDFMP010000048.1:0-202120 GCA_965249715.1 Spirochaetota bacterium
GTAGCCTGGCCTACGGAGCTTGCTGCAGGCGGCGTGGGAAAAATTGCTTATGCTACTTACCGTGCCCAGTCGCTCAAGCCGTTATTAAAATTGTTTGCGCGGTGACAAAACTGAGTTTGACTGGCTCTTTGTTTAAAAGACGCGTTTAAGGATCTCCGCGATGTTGTTATTGCGGTTCATCGTGTAGAAATGCAGCATGGGAACGCCGCGCGCTTTGAGTTCCGGACATTGTTTGCAAGCTGCAGGATTACAGCACTTTTTTGATGTAGTGATTACACCGCAGGATACGGAGCGGCATAAACCGCACGCTGAGCCGTTACTGGCAGCTTTACAGCAATTTTCAGCTACAGTGTCACCGCAGCTCCTTGCTAAACAGGCTTTATATGTGGGCGATATGAATTTTGACAGTCTTGCAGCAAAAGCCGCTGGGATGGATTTTTACCATGTAGCTTGGCCTACGGAGCTTGCTGCAGGCGACGACGTGGGAAAAATTGCTTATGCTACTTACCGTGCCCAGTCGTTCAAGCCGTTATTAAAATTGTTTGCGCGGTGACAAAACCGAGCTGGATTGGCTCTTTGTTTAAAAGACGCGTTTAAGGATCTCCGCGATGTTGTTATTGCGGTTCATCGTGTAGAAATGCAGCATGGGAACGCCGTGCGCTTTGAGTTCCAGACATTGAGTGATACACCACTCAGTGCCAATGGCACGGACAGCGGCGGGGGTGGTGGCTTTTTTCAGCTCTTTGGCTAGCTCGGCGGGGATGCTGATGCCAAAACGCTCAGGCAGGATGCTCAGGTGCCGCTGCGTGGCAATGGGTTTGAGACCTGGGAGGATTGGGGCGGTGATGCCGGCAGCGCGCGCGCGCGCGCAGAAATTGAAATAGTCACGATTGTCAAAGAACATTTGGGTCACCACATATTCACCGCCAGCGGCTAATTTTTGTTTCAGGTAGAAAATATCTTTTTCTGCGCTCAGTGCTTCAGCATGTCCTTCGGGATAACCTGCCACACCAATAGAAAAACGCGTGGGTGTTGTTGTGCTCAATTCGGGATCGAGGTAAATGCCTTTATTCAGGTTATGAATTTGTTTGACCAGTTCAACAGCGTATTGGTGTTGCGGTGCGTGGGGGACTGGTTTATGCTGGGGGGCAGCAGGACTGTTGACGGGCAGCGTGCCGCTGTGCTGTGGAAGGTCGCCGCGCAGGGCAATAAGATTGCGAATACCAAGGTAATTCAGCTCAATGAGCGCATCTTCAATCCTGTCAATGCTCATGCCCATGCAGATAATGTGGGCGACAGGTTGGATGGCGGGATACCGCTGTTTGAGTGCGGCGCAGATGCCAACCGTACCAGGGCGTTTGGTAATGACTTTTTCCAGAAGCTGTCCCTGGCTGCTGATAAACCTGCGTTCTTCGGGATGATGCGTGACGTTGATGAAGGCAGGCCCCAGCTCAGCAAGGGGAGCTAATGATTTAAAGAGCTCACTAAGGGCATTGCCTTTGGACGGGGGGATGATCTCCAGGGAAAAGCGCGTGTGCTGTGTGCTCAGCGCTTGTTTGAGAATTTCTGGAACAGTAAAATGATGAATATCCATAAGCCGCACAAGCGGTGCCCTTGAGCTGCCTGTTGGGTGCTGTGCTGCTCAGGCTGACGCGGGGTGGGTTTGCCGCAAAGTATGCGCGCTTGCCACCATATTTTTGAGTGAAGCTTCAGTTTCCGCCCACTCACGCGTTTTTAGTCCGCAATCGGGCGTCACCCAGAGACGGGTGTTGGGAATAACCTTGAGCGCACACTCTAACAACTCTACCATTTCTGCAACAGCAGGAATACGCGGAGAGTGAATATCATAAATGCCAGGGCCAATATGCGCAGGATAGTTATAATCGGTAAGTGTTTTCAGCAGTTCCATCTTAGAGCGTGAGCTTTCAATTAATATGACATCCGCGTCCAGCTCAATGATGGCTTCCACAATGTCGCCAAAATCGCTGTAACACATATGTGTTTGCAGTTGAGTGCCGTCTTTGAGTTTGGCACTGCAGAGTCGGAAAGCTTGTGTTGCCCATTTTAAGTAGGATGGCCATGCAGTTTTACGCAGGGGAAGCCCTTCTCTGAGTGCAGGCTCATCTAATTGGATCACGCGCAGCTGTGCTGCTTCCAGGTCCTGGATTTCCTCCTGCAGAGCAAGTGCCAGCTGGTAGGCAGTGGTGCTGCGCGGCTGATCTTCACGGACAAAACTCCATTGCAGCATGGTGATGGGGCCGGTGAGCATGCCTTTAACAGGTTTTTGACTCAGACTTTGTGCATATCGGCTCCAAGTAACGGTCATCGCTTGTTTGCGTTTAATGTCGCCGTAAATGATGGGCGGTTTCACACAACGTGTGCCGTAACTTTGCACCCAGCCATTGGCGCTGAACGCGTAACCTGTAAGATAACTGGCAAAATATTCCACCATATCGTTGCGTTCGCTTTCACCGTGCACTAATACGTCCAGTCCCCAATCCTCTTGTTTGGTGATGACGTCCTGTATTTCGGTTTTGATGAAATGCTCATATTCTTTCCTGAGTGAGCTGCCCGCGTTTGAATTGGCTGCGTGCTTTGCGAATAGCCTGGGTTTGCGGGAATGAACCGATGGTTGTTGTGGGATAGAGGGGCAGGTTGAGTGTTTGTGTTTGTGTGCGCTCGCGTACGTTGAACGGACTTGTCCGTTTGATGGTTGCATTTTCCAAATTTAGTGCACTGAGCTGAGCGTTTAGTGCAGGACTGGCATAAGCGGCATGTGCCGCTGTCAGGCTTGGCGTGTCAGCATTGCTGAGCTGGCTGGCAGCTGTGTTTGCATTTGTCTTTAATGCCGTGGCAAGGCTTTTGAGTTCAGTGAGTTTTTCTTCTGCAAACGCTAACATTGCGCGGATGGCGGGGGCTAGCTGTTGTTCATGCCTGAGTGTGAGCGGCGCGTGTAAGAGCGAACAGGATGGCGCTAAGAGAATATTCGGCAGCTTGGCAATAAAAGGACTGAGCCGTTTTGCCAGTGTGCTGAGTTCGCTGCGCCAGCAGTTGCGGCCATTGATGATGCCTAGTGAAAAAGTTTTCTCAGTCTGCGCGGCACAGGCACTGATGAGGGCGGTATCGTCTGCTGCTGCACTTTTACTCAGATCTAAATGATAACCGCCTACAGGCAGACTGAAAAACAGCTCACGATACGTGCCGAGGTTGTTGAAGTAACTGGCAAGCATAAGCTGTAGCGGTGTTTTGCCGGCTGCTGCACGGCGTGCATTTTCTGCGCGTAATGTGTGATTGAGTTTGTCATAACATGTTTTTAACGCTTCCTGAACCATAGCAGGCAGCTCCATAGCAAAAATGGGTTCATCCAGCTGCAGCCAGCTGATATCCAGGCGACTGAGGCGAACGATAATTTTTTGATACGCGCTGATGAGACTTGGCAGCAATTCCAATTTGCGTTCCCAGCTGTTAGCGCCCTCATAAAATTTACCGAGGTACAGGTAACTGAGCGGTGCAATAAGCACCGGTTTTGCTGGAATGCCTAAACTGAGCGCTTCTTCGGTATGTTTGAAAATACTTTCATCACTGAGTGTAAAATTCTTCGCTGCATCCAACTCAGGCACAATGTAATGATAATTTGTGTCAAACCATTTTGTCAACGCCGATGCAGTAGCATCCTTGTGCCCGCGTGCAATGGCAAACATTAAATCAGTGGGAGTTAAACTTTCACGTAATGCTTGAAACCTTTCGGGGATCAATCCTAAAAGCATACTGGTGCTAAGTACATGGTCATAAAGTGCAAAGTCAAAGGTTGGCACTAAGCTGCAGCCAGCTTGCTGCTGTAGCTTGAGATTTTTTAAGCGTATGGCGTCTGCCTGGGCATGGAGGTTGTTAAGTGAGCTTTTGCCTTTCCAGTAAGCCTCAATCGCTTTTTTTAGCTCACGTTTTTCGCCAATACGCGGGAAGCCAAGGGTGTGAATCTGAATCATTGTTGTGTTTCTCCATTAAAGCAGCTAATTGTGCCTGCTAAGCATGGCATAAAGGATAACATTTTTATTGATATATGTCAATATATCAATATTAAAAATTGAATTTACAGTCGGTTTTACAATAATCAGTTTGACGTGTTGCATGCAGACTTTTGTATTTCTTGTTGATTTTTATGTTATAATGACAATTTGTATTCTGAGTAAATGGAATTATTTCATTATTTTTTGCGAGGGTTTTTGTTGACCATTTCTCTCATTGTGGCAGTAGGCGCGCAAAATGCTTATATGTTGCGCATTGGTTTATTGCGGCAGAACGTCCTGTTGGCGGTCAACTTTTGCGTGTTCTCAGATCTGCTGGTCATGGGACTGGGCGCTTTTGTTTTGGCATGGGTGCTGCGCATTTTTCCAATGGTGGAGGCATTGATTTATGTACTGGGAGCGATATTTTTATTGATTTATGGGGGTTTGTCATTTGCTGCTATACGGCGTGACGAAACGTTGACTGCTTCAGATGAACAGGCAGCTGCGCTCAGCGGCTGGCGCTCATTAATACCATTGGTGGGAGTGACTTATTTAAACCCGCATTTTTATATTGACACGTTTTTTTTAATTGGCGCGCAGATCTCATTGTTAGCGGGCTGGGAGCAAACATTGTTTTATGCGGGCTGTTCTATGGCCTCCTTTGTTTGGTTTTATGCTTTGGGTTACGGGGTACGCATTTTGCGTCCCGTGTTTGCACGTCCGTTCAGTTGGAAGTTATTACATGCGGGGATTGGTGTTTTCATGTGGGTATTGGCGTTTTGGCTCATTGTAGAATGGCTGGCATTATAAAATAGCTTTTTACGTTTGACTGTAACACAGCTTTTTAGGTTTGACTGTGATGTTTTTGCAAATTTGATAAAGCTTTCCCTAATTTTCCCAGTTAAAGAATTTATAGCTTCATGTTATTGTTTTTTATAATTTTTTGTTTGTTGTTGTTTAAGCTAAATGCTGTCCTAGGTTTGTAAAAATATGAGCGTATTAAAAATAAGTAGTTTTATAACAGTAAAACTTAGGTTTTTTGGGGTCACAGTATTATTGGGGACATTTTTCTTCATAACAAGCTGCACTGCCAGTAGCGATGCAGAGATATTGGACACACAAACAGCGCCAATTGCCACGTTTACTAATATTGCCTTCAACATAGAATATCATGGCCTCACTGAAGTAGGGGAAAGCCTTCCCGCAAAAATGGAAGTAGATTCCATTGCCCGCATCATCACCATCACCGGGACAGAGACTGCTATGCTTCGCAATTACGATAGTCAAGCCTTTGCCATTACCGCAGGCAAGCTTAGCGTTATTCCCAATATTTCTCGTCCAGCAGAGGATGTTGTTGATGCCATAGTTGTAGATCCCGCAGGTACTGAGACTACTGCCGTTGTCATCGGCAATGTTGTTTCATCCGCGGATGGAGAAATATACAGTATTCAGTTGCAGTTTGCAAACAGCTATTACCTTAAAATAGTGGATCTTGCCAGGAATACCAATAGTATTCACCAGGAACAGCGCGATAGTGGTATTCCACTTATGCTTGTGCCTTGTGTTGATTTTGTAGATTTTTCGTTTTATACGTTTTCGCTGTACAGTTTGGATATGTATGATAATGAGCGCATTGACACAGGCGCGAAGTTTACGCGTAACCTAGCTGAAAGTGACTTTTCACTCTATTACGATAACAATATCAGTGCCAATAATGACCATCCACTCACCATTGTTGTGGCACCCACAGCGGGAGACGATATTAGTTTTACAGGTTTTACTGCAAGCGTACAAACATGCACCACTTTCGCAGGCGGCAATGGCAGCATTACCGCTCCCTACCAGCTAAACAATGCTTTCCACCTGGAGCTCATGAGCAAAATGGTCAATGGCAGCGAGCATGATCGTTACGACAGTGCACATTACATCCTCACCGCTGACATTGATATGGGCAGTCCCGGTGCTCCCTGGACCTTAGGCAATGGCTTCAGTCCTATCGGTAAAACTACTGGTGTCACTAGTGGTGCGGACCTTAGTTATCAAACACATTCATTCAGCGGGCAGCTGGATTGCAATTCCCACACCATCTCCAATTTATATATCAGCAATACAGCTAATGCTGCAAGTGAGAGCTACGATGGCCATTACATTGGGCTTTTGGGCGTTATTGACACGGATGCTGCTATTTTTAACTGCATACTGGATAGTGCCAAACTAACGGGATATGCTAATGTAGGTGGGTTGGTCGCTGTGCAAACTGCTGGCAGTATTACTGGCAATACGGTCACCAGCTCAAGTATTACAGCAACTGGCGATACAGTGGGGGGATTGGTGGCTGTGCAGACTACTGGCAGTATTACTGGCAATACGGTCACCAGCTCAAGTATTACAGCAACTGGCGATACAGTGGGGGGATTGGTCGCTGTGCAGACTACTGGCAGTATTACTGGCAATACGGTCACCAGCTCAAGCATTACAGCAACTGGTGACGCAGCAGGTGGATTGGTGGCTGTGCAGACTGCTGGCAGTATTACTGGCAATACGGTCACCAGCTCAAGCATTACAGCAACTGGTGACGCAGCAGGTGGATTGGTGGGACAAAATCATAATGGAACCATTGTTAATAATTTTATTGCTGCTGAAGTAAGTGCCGCTAATTTTGTCGGCGGACTGGCAGGGCAATTTTCCGGTAACATGCAAAACAGCTATTTCAAAGGAAAGGTCACAGCTTTTGCCGGTGTAGCCAGCGGCGGTATAGCCGTTGGTACTGGGAATATAAGTACTTCTTATACAGTTGCAGCAGTGACAGGTCATACAGTTTATGGATTGGCGCCTACTGCTGCAACGCTGAGTGCCAGCTACTGGGATAGCAGCAGTAATAGCGCAGGCACAGGTGCAGGCACAGCTACAGCTGCAGGCGAAGACGGCGCGCAGCTCACTACTGCGCTGCAGACGCCCACTACTAATGACAGTATCTATGTTAGCTGGGATGCTGACATGTGGGATTTTGCTACAGCCAATGAGTATCCTGCGCTAAAGGACTTACCACTGGCAGAAACCGCACAGCGCAGTGCTCTGCATGTTCAGCCGCCTGATATGTTCAGGTTGGCGTATTACGGCATTCCTGATTCTGTGACCCCAGCTGTGGACATTGATGCTGACAGGCAAGTCATCACGATCACTACGGATGCCGCAGCTCAACTCTTTAATTACGATAGTAGCGTCATTAATACATCGGCAGGCACCCTCACAGCTGCAGGTACCTATATGCGCAGACCTTATCCGCCTGTAACCGAAGATCCCTTTGGATTTACAATTATAGATCCTGCAGGCACTGAAGCTGCTATCGTTACTCTCGGTAATGTTATTTCATCCGAGGATGGAAAAGTGTATAGTGTCCAACTGCATTTCGCGGGCAGCTATTACCTTAGAGTGACAAATTCTGGCATGGGGACACATGACATTGCTCAGAGCCAGCATGACAATGGCGTCGCGTTAGTCCTTAGTCACTGTACCAGCTTCCCGGACATTTCAACCTACACGTTTTCATTATACAGTTTGGACATACAGGCTAATAAGAATTTTGAAACAGGCGCGGTTTTGACTCCTGATTTAAATAATTTTTCACCTTATTACGATAGCAGTATGGGCACGAATAACCAGCGCCCACTTGCCATTACGGCTACTCTCACAGACAGCAGCGCCATTAAGTTTACAGGATTCATCGTAACCGTGCAAGCGTGCAGCACTTTTGCAGGCGGCGATGGCAGTATGACCAGTCCTTATCAGGTAGATAATGCTTTCCGACTGAACCTCATGAGTCAAAGAGTTAATGGCAATGACCACAATAGTTACGGCAGTGCCTATTACACGCTCACTGCTGACATCAATATGGGGATGCCCGATGTTCCTTGGGCAGCGGGTAATGGCTTTGTTCCCATCGGCAAAACCACCAATGCCGCCCATTTCGCTATTGTTGAGCAAGTTCACCCATTTAGCGGGCATTTGGATTGCAATTCCCACACGCTCTCTGATTTGTACATTAGCAATACCGCTAATACCGCAAGCGGTCATTACATTGGGCTTTTTGGCGTCATCACCACGGGCGCTGTTATCGCAAATTGTGTGTTAAGCAATGTTTCCATTGATGCATACAGCCATACAGGTGGATTGGTGGGCTATCAGGTTTCTGGAATGCTCAGCAGCAATGCGGTCATTGCCTCAAGCATCACGGCAACCATTGGCACAGCTGGCATGCTGGTGGGACAGAATTATAACGGAACGGTTATCCATAATTTTGCTGCCGGTAGGGTCAAGGGAGAGGGCGGTGGTCTTATTGGCGGGCTCATCGGCTATATGGGCGGCATAGGTGTTTCACTTCAACCCACCATCAGTAATAGCTATTTTATTGGCAGCGTGGCAACTGCCAGTCAATTTGTCGGCGGTGCGCTGGGCAGTGCCATTAATGAAGCTGTCTTTGACGATGTTTATGTAGCGGCAACGGTATCCGGGGTAGGACTGCCGGAACTCAGTCCTGTGCCGCTCACGCCCGTCACCCTTGCAAACGATAGCAACGATAGCTATTGGGATAACAATGTTTATGACGGAGCGGCATTGGGGGGAGGCACGGGGTATAGCAGCACTGAGTTACAGCTGCCGATTGCTCCACCGGCAGACGGTACCAGCGGTATTTACAATGGCTGGGATAGTGCTGTATGGAATTTTGGTTCAAGCAGCCAGTATCCCGTATTGCACGGGCTCCCGCTCAGTGCCGCTCAGCAGTGCGAAGTTATCAATGTGATGCTGGAAAAAAGTATCGCTTGTGATTACAACTAAACGCGGTGTGAGGGTGCCGTCTTTAGCAGCAATGGCAATGTGTTGCTGAGCATGGGCGATGGTGGCGTGGTTTATTGGTCAATAAACTGCATGACCACTTTTTTTAGGGCAGCGCCTAGTTCATCAATGGGCGGAGCAAAAGCTTGGCGAATTTTTGTGAGCCCGGCAATGTCATAAAGGACGCGAATTTGACCATCGCAGGCCTTGCCTGCAGCAATGCCAATAAAACGCGGTGTGAGGGTGCATGTCAAACAGCTTGCCGTGCAACTGGTGACTGCAAAACTGCCCCAGTGGAATTGTGCAGGACGCTAATGGTGCCGTCTTTAGCAGCAATGGCAATGCGTTGCTGAGTATGGACGATGGCGGCGTGGTTTATTGGTCAATAAACTGCATGACCACTTTTTTTAGGGCAGCGCCTAGTTCATCAATGGGCGGAGCAAAAGCTTGGCGAATTTTTGTGAGCCCGGCAATGTCATAAAGGACGCGAATTTGACCATCGCAGGCCTTGCCTGCAGCAATGCCAACTAAACGCGGTGTGAGGGTGCCGTCTTTAGCAGCAATGGCAATGTGTTGCTGAGCATGGGCGATGAATGGCGAGAGCGGGCGGGATGCCTTGAATTGCCAGACAGTGTCACCTGCAGCGTTGAGGGTGTATATTGCGGTGGGGGCGCTGGTGGGGCGGCGCGAAAAGTTTTTGTCGGGAAGCTGGCGATGGGAAAAATTGTATTTGCACTGCAGGCACTGAGGGTGTAGAGCGTGTCAAGGAGGATACACAAATGGCGAAGCCTTGACGTGGCAATGTTATTTTTGGTTGGGTCAGGTATGCTCTTTATGGCGGCGTGGTTTATCGGTCAATAAACTGCATGACCACTTTTTTCAGGGCAGCGCCTAGTTCATCAATGGGCGGAGCAAAAGCTTGGCGAATTTTTGTGAGCCCGGCAATGTCATAAAGGACGCGAATTTGTCCATCGCAGTCCTTGCCTGCAGCAATGCCAATAGTGGGAATAGAAATTTGTTCGGTAATGGTTTTGGCAAGGGAGGCGGGAAGACCTTCAATGACAAGGGCAAAGCAGCCGTGGTGGGCGTGGCGGTGACTGTCGGCGATGATCGTCTGTGCAGCAGCTGGCGATGTGCCCTGGCGTTTGTAGTCATGAATGCTTTGTGGTGTGAGACCAACATGCCCGCAAACGGGGATATTGACGGCATGCAGTGCGTCTAAAATTTCAGTAGCGGCGTTTTCAACTTTAACGCTATTGGCACCGGCAGCCATGAAAGCCTGTGCATTTTTACAAGCCTTGGCGGGCGAGCTGTACGATTGGTAGGGCATATCGCCAATGATGTGAAGCTTGGGAGCGCCGCGTGCAACGGCATGGGTGAGGCGCAACATCATGTCCATTGTGACATGAGTGCTATTGGGGAAGCCGTAAAGAATCTCGCCCACAGTATCGCCGATAAGTATGGCATCCAAGGTGGTTTCATTGAGCCACTGTGCCATTTGATAGTCATAACAGGTAAGTAGCTTAAGGGTGCGTTTGCCTTTAAGCTTAAGGAATTCAGCGGCGGAGAGTTTCATGCGGAAGTTTCAGCAGCAGCGGCGGTTTTCTTTTTACGCGGAGGGAATGAAAAACGAAGTTTACCTTCCGCAGAGAGCTCCAGGAAAGCATCGAAGAGGCGCTGCGTGCGCGTGGAACGAAATCCTAGGATGAGCTCAGACTTTTCTCCTTGCAGCATTTTGCCCACGTTGGCGCTATCCAGCTCTTTACCAAGGATGAAACGATTGAGGCGCAGCCCTTTTGCTTTTGTGGCGGGGGTGAGATAGCTGGTGGAAATGTAAGCGTGGTTGGTTTTGTAAACAGAAGACTGATCGCCATGGAATTTCCCGATGAGTTCGCGGTTTTGCAGGGTTTCCAACGTAATATCTTCGTCTTCGTTCATAAAACTGAGTTTGACCTTGCCGCTGTCATCCAGCTGAACGGTGGCGGGAAAGAGCACGCCTTTACGGCTGCGGAAGTCTTTGAAGGGACCCACTTTGCGGGTGCGTAAGAGCGTGGCTATTTCATCATCATTCATGCGTCTGCCGCCAATGATGGCGCGAATGGTCAGTGTACCTGCTTCATTTTTATAATAGGTGAGGTGTTTATAAAATTTTTCACCATTGATGGGGGAGAATGAAGCTTCGGTGCGATCCGCTTCTTCATTGTAGTTTTGAATGCTGGCGATGAGTTTAATGGTATTTTGGGTAATATCGTGCATGAAGCCATTGCGGGAGAGTTCGCCCTTTTCAATGAGACCCAGTTTATGTTCCCATTCGCCTGTCAGATGCGGGGAGGTGAGTGCTTCAAGGTTCATGGTTTCCAGCATCTTGAAAAGATCGAAAGCTTTGGCTGTGGGGATAAGCTCGCGGCTTTCTTTGATGATGTATTTATCGCTATTGAGTTTTTCAATGATAGCCGCACGCGTGGCGGGAGTGCCAATGCCGTTCTCTTTTATAGCTTCACGCAGATTTTCATCGTCAATAACTTTACCGGCGCTTTCCATGGCACTGAGTAAGGTGGCTTCGCTGTAACGCGGCGGGGGCTTGGTTTGGAGGTTTTCTATGGTGACGTCTTCACAATAGGCTTTTGCTTGTGCGTCCGGGGGCGAAAGTGGCGCTAGCAATTTATCTTCTTCCAGACGACCACTGACTACTTTCCATCCGGGATCAAGCATAATCTTACCTTCTGTTTTAAAGTGTTCATCGGCGACAATGGTGATGCGTGTTGTTTTAAGACTTTTAGCGGGTGGGAAGAATATGCCGACAAACCGTTCCAGGACCATGAAATAAAGTTTGCGTTCGTATTCGTCTAACGCGACAGTCGCTGTTTTTTCAGTGGGGATGATGGCATGGTGATCGGAGACTTTTTTATCATTGAAGATGCGCGGGGAAAGTTGAATGTACTTTTTGGCGATGGCGGTTTGGGCATGTTGGGCGATAGGTGTTTCGAGCTTGGCTAGCTTGTTAAAGACCTTACGGCTGCCGGACAGGTAGTCAGCGGGCAGGTAGCGGCTGCTGGTTCTGGGGTAGGTGAGTAATTTATGTCGTTCGTAAAGCGATTGTAAGATGGAGAGGCTGCGTTTGGCGGAATAGGAAAAGCGGGTATTGGCTTCACGCTGCAGGGTGGTGAGATCGTAGAGTAGTGGGGAGAGCTCGGAGCTTTCTTTACTGGTATCATTGGCGTAACCGCTTTGCTGCCGGCATTTTTTAGCAATGGCAGCCGTGCGTTTGGCGTCAAAGCTGCGATCGGCACGCGCGTGCGGTGCCGCGGGCGACTTTTTAAACGCAGCATCAATCCATTTGCCAGTGTAAGCATGGTCATTGTTGGTCAAACGCGCCTGGAGCGTACTGTAGGGTTGGGGGGTGAACGCTTCTATTTCTTTTTCGCGTTGGATGAGCATGGAGAGCGTGGGGGTTTGCACGCGCCCGCAGGGGGTCACAAAAAAACCGCCGCCTTTGGACTTAAAACTGGTGAGCCCGCGTGAGCTATTGATGCCTACCAGCCAATCGGCTTCACTGCGGCTTTTAGCGGCGTCGCTGAGCGCCTGCATGTCGCTATTATTTTTTAGCTCTGTGAAAGCAGTTTTAATGGATTGTTCGGTCATGCTTTGCAGCCAGAGACGTTTGATGGTTTTACGATTAAAGGCGGCTTGCACATCGGCTGATGATTGTGTTTGTACGTAATCGATGATGTAGCGGAAAATGAGTTCTCCTTCGCGCCCGGCATCACAAGCATTGACAATAGTCGTGATACTAGCGCGGGTGAGCAGTTTTTGCAACGCGTTCAGCTGCATTTTAGTGCCTTTGATGGGTTTCAGGGTGTATTGTTCAGGAAGGATCGGCAAATTTTTAAGCGACCAGGTTTTAAATCGCTCGTCAATTTCAGCGGGTTCGGCGATGGTGAGCAGGTGTCCTACCGCGTACGAAACAAGATAGGCATTGCCCTCAAAATATGTTGAGCGGTTTTTAAACTGGTCGTCTAAACATTTTACAATGTCGCGTGCAACGCTTGGTTTTTCGGCAATAATCAATGTTTGGGCTTTTTTTACAGGTGTCATTTTATGAATGAGAATACAATAATAATGTTAATCAAGCTATTATATTATTAATCAAGCTATTGTTTTTTAATGATTAGAAATATTTTACAAGAAGTTAGCGTTTTTGACAAGGCTTTAAGTATAACTTAATTTTTGAAAAATTGCAGAGATAAGTCATTATCTCGTAAAAAACGGTAAAAAGAGGAGTATTTGACCATGCGTCCTATTGCGCTTACAGAGCTTGAAGCTTATTTTAAGTCTGTATTTGCAGAGTCCTTTACTAATTGTCCCGCAGACAGCTCCATTAATGGCGTACAAGTTGCCAATACACGCGGGGTCAGCAAATTGGCTGTGGGTGTGGACTGCTCTTGGGCGCTTATTGAGCGCGCAGTGGCTGCACGTTGCGATGCACTACTGGTGCATCACGGAATTTACTGGGGGCGTGTTGAACCGCTTGTGGGACATCGTTATCGTCTGGTAAAGGAACTATTGCAGCAGGACATTGCCTTGGTTGCTATTCATTTGCCCTTGGACCTGCATCCTGAGCTGGGCAATAATGCAGGCCTTATCGACGCACTTGCGTTCAGGCATACAGGCAACTTTGGCAATTATAAGGGCTTGCAAAACATTCTTTTTGCAGCAGAACCTGCTGCACCACTTAGTTTTGGTGACTTGGCGGCGCGTTATCGCGCTGAGGTTGGTCAGCCGCTCAGTGTACTGCAAACACACGATGGATGGGTGAAAAAACTGGGAATTTGCAGTGGGGGAGGATTATTTGGTCTGGAGGATGCACACAATGCAGGCTGCGACAGCTATCTCAGCGGTGATGCCAATCACACGGCTTATCACTTGGCACAGGAGCTGCCCATTAATCTTATTGCCGGCGGGCATTATTTGACGGAAACTTTTGGTGTCAAGCGCTTGGCGGCGGCGCTGTATAAGGAGCTGCAGTTGCCCTTTGAATTTTTTGAGCTGCCAACAGGGCTTTAACCAGCACCAGCTTTAGCCACTCAGTATGAGCAGTGGTTTATGCAACGACTGGACGTCGTCAATTTTGCCTAACCTGTTATTGCATTAGCGGTGCGAATAAGCTTTTTTTTCACGCAGCCCCAATGCTGTCAGGATAACATAACAAAACGAAAGCAGGCATACGCTGCTTTGGCTCAGCAGTGCCGGTAAGGCAGGTGCGGTGTTCGCGGCTGTTGTGAGTGGTTGGCGCAGCAATTGGATAACAGCGCTGCTGCTGCCTATTGCCAGCAGCAGCGCGATGAGCATTGTGGTTTGCAGGCATTGGGTTCTGAATTTGACATTGCACCCGCCCAGCGCGAAACCGGCAATGGCAACAGCAAACGGCAGCACAAGCAACGCTGTTGAAGAATGTCCGAATAAGAATGTCAGCAGGCTGATGGCGGCAAGCATGACACTGTACACGCCGCTGGTGATAAGCAATGCTGTATTCACAAATAGGGATAGGGATAGGGATAGGGATAGGGCAAACGGGGTGTTTGCAGTACGCACGTGAAATAAAATTATTGCTGCAGTTTGGCGGCAGTGCGTGAACCTGCGGCACGGGGCTAATTTACATTAGTGGTACAGCATTTCATAATATAATTATTGTATCATGGAATGCTGTTGCACTGAATGCGCTGCTAAAAATCAGGAGAGAGCCGAATACGATGAAGTTTGTATGTAATCGCGAGAATTTATTAAAAATTGTCGCAGCCGGTGAAGTGGTTTCTTCAGCTAAGATTGAATTTTCAAGTGCTGCCATGACGTTATTGCGCGCTGCGGGCAGTGAAGTGCAGCTTAAAGCTTCCAATCTCAGTGTCACCTTGGAAGCACCGTTGGAATGCGACGTGGAAACGGAAGGTGCAATCTCCGTCAATCAGACACGCTTAGCTTCGTTGCTTAAAGAGTTGCAGGAAGAAAAAATTAAATTGGAACTGCGCAAGGAAAATCTGATTCACATTGCACCGGTGGCAGGCAAGCGCAAGCTGCAAGTCGAGCTTTACGGTGTGCCGCCTACTGAGTTCCCGGAGTTGCCGAGCATTGATGCCCGGCGTCCGTTTATCGCTATCGAGCGTGCTGTTTTCAGAAAGATGATCGCCCAGACAGCTTTTGCCGCTGCCGCCAACCCCACCCAGTACGCGCTCAATGGCGTTTATATGACTTATGAAGCTGGGAAATTTTCTATGGTCACAACCGATGGCAGACGTATGGCTATTTATCACCATACGCTGGGCAAGAGCGAGCATGAGCCCTTTAAAGTAATTTTAGCGCGTGACTTTCTGCGGCAGTTTCAGCGTACATTGTTAGGCGATGGTCCTTTGTCCTTTGCCATTGCCGATAATCGTATTTTTCTGAAAATGAACGAGATGTTGATCACCTCACTTTTTATCGACGGCGATTATCCCAATTACCAATCGTTTATTCCCGCTACGTACAAACATCAGCTCACTATTTCCACAATTTTGTTCAAACATGCCATAAAAACATTATTGGCGGCTTATACAAACATTGAACTTTCATTCAATAAGATTTTGCTCTCACTCAGTAAGGACAAGCTTAAAATTACGTCGCGCACAAAAAATGCCGCACATACAGACGAAGAACTGCCTTGCCGCTATGATGGCGAGCACACCAAGCTTGCTTTTAATGTGAAAATGCTCAATGAAATCATTGAACATATAAATGAAGGGGAGTTAAGCATCAGCTGGAACGATCACAGCTCACCGGTATTATTCAAAGGCTTAGGCACCGATGAATGTCATTACATTCTTATGCCGGTGAAAGAAGCCGATTTTTGATGAGTCAATGAAGTCTGGCATGGCTGCTGTGCCTAGTGAGTCAGCCCCATTGCCGCCATTGCCGCCGCTTATTACCATGAGTGGCTGGGGTCTGAATTCGCAGGTTTTCAGCAAGTTACCAACAAACAAACATATTCCGTTGCACTGGGAACAGTATTTGATGCTGAGTCCGATAGAACAAGCGGCTGCGCTAAGTGCCGCGCTTACCAGTGCGCCTGCACCTGCGCTGGTCTTAGGACTTTCCTTGGGGGCTTTTCTTGTTTATGGCGCGGTTTATGCCAATAGGCATCACCCGCGCTTAGCAGGGGCGGCATTTTTTGCCATTGCTGAGAGTTATCTGCAAACAAAAACAAACCCGTACGGCGCTAAGCTGGATTCTTTGCGCGGTATGGTGCGGAGTTTGCAGACAGGTGATGCTGCAGCTGAGACTACGCTGCTGGCGGATTTTGTTGCGGCTTGTTGGGCGGCGGATGAAACGCCTGCGGATGCAGGCGCGGCATTGCTGATGTCCCCCGGGCCTCAGCGCACAGCAAGCTTGCTGCGCGCGCTTGGTTATTTACAAACCGTTACACTCAGAAACGTTCCCAGTATTTCAAGCAAACCTTGTTGTTGTTTCCATGGAACGGAGGATTTAATTTTACACCATCGCGCGGGGGAAGCTTTTGCGGCTGCGCGCGCTCATGGTTACGATTCCGTTGCAGGCGCCGGACATTTGCTGCCGTTTACAGCGGCTTCGGTTGTGACCGCGCGGCTGCGCTTATTGGCTGCTAACAGCTGAGGCCTGGCGTGAGTTGATGCAGGCTGCGTGCTGTCCGCTGCTTCACCATTGTTTGCATGTTGCTTAAGAGCTTAGACCTGTATCAATTTCGCGGTTATGCCAGAGGACAGCTGAGCTTTCAGCCGCGTTTTACGGTGCTCAGTGGCGCAAATGGTGCAGGTAAGACCAATGTCCTAGAAGCCATTTATCTCGGTTGCCGTCTGCACTCCTTCCGGACACGTTCTTTTGCAGCGCTTTGTCAGCAAGCTACGCGTGGATTTTCCGTACGGCTGAGGTTTGTCAGGCGTACGCACCAAGGCGCAGCGGGAGAGAGCTCAGAGCTTCAACAAGCGGCTGCCGTTAATGCTTTCACCCTTAACTTTCATCAAGGCACACGTCAATTTCAGCTCAACGCCAGCTCCGTCAGTCCGCAAGCGGTGTTGCATAAGCTGCCGCTTGTCATGCTGTTCACCTCAGACGATATTCTACTGATCCAGGGGAGCGCTGCGCTCAGGCGTACATTTTTAGATCGCGCCTTAGAGCAATACGATCCGCATTACAAAATACTCAATAAAAACTATCAAAATGCCCTTATCCGCCGCAATAAAACACTCAGACGCGGGCGTGTTATAAAAGGGCAGCTGTCGGCATTGGAGCTTTGGGATCAACACTTGGCACAGAGCGGCGCGGGTATGCTGGCGGCACGTGCTGAGTTTATAACGGCATTAGCTCCGCTCACCACGCACATTTTTGCCCGCCTCAGCGGCGGCGCGCAGCTGCAGTTGGCGTACCAGCTAAAGACGCTCCCCGCCATTCCAGTAAAAATCCCACTTAGCCGTTCGCCTTTTATCCCGCCAACAGCAGCACAGTACTTAAAACACCTGAGGCTTCAGCAGCGTTTTGATCTGCAGCGCGGGTACACCACCTTTGGCCCACATAGCGATGAGCTGATGATCTCTTTGGACGGCAGCTTAGCACAAAATTTTGCCTCACAGGGAGAAAGCCGCACGCTGGCACATGCCTTGAAACTGGCAGTGGCGGAGCTAACTGCCAAGCGCCGCCGCTGCCGCCCTGTTTATCTCCTGGACGATGTGTTTGCAGAGCTGGACGATGCTAAACTCAGCAGCTTGTTTGCCTGGTTGGCAACGCAGGGGCAGAGCGTGTTCACCTGCGCACAACCAGGTTTAGTGCTGCCATATATTCGCCCTGCTGAGCTTTTGCGCGTGCCTGACGCTGTGACTATGGAGCGGTGACCTGTGCGCCGCGCGGTTAAGTGTTTAAAATTCGCCTGGCAAGCGTTTTTATGGTACACTTAGCTTGATGATGGAAGAAACAGACTTTACGAATAATGCCTTAGGTAATATCTTTGAAGGCATTCTTGCCAAACATCCACGCGGCTTGCTTATTGGCAAGGTTATGCTGTGCTGGCAGAATGTTGCCAGTGTTGTCCTGGGGAGCACAGCGGCTGCCCAAAGCCATCCTTTACGCCTTAGTGGTGATTGTCTTGTGATCGCTTGCAATAGTTCCGTTATTGTGAGCGAGCTGTACTTGCAGCAAGCAGCGCTGCTTGCCGCTTATAAACGTCATTTCCAAGGCGCTAGGCTTCCTTTTACAAAACTGCAATTTATTTATCAACACGAAATACAGGCGGCGGAACAGCCTGCGGCACTTGTCTCTGCTGCTCCTAAAACCACCTCTGACGCGGACAAAACTGCGTCTCCAGCTGCTGCTGCTGCCGTGGCAGCGCGGACAGCGGTGCTGCCGCTAAAAGCAGCTGCTGAAGCTAGCTCAGCTGAAGCTAGCTCAGCTGCAAGCTCGTTAACGTCGTCCACCCGCGGCAGGCAGCACTTTGCCAAACAGCGTTATCGTGTGCCTTATGTTACCGATGCTGAGCTTAAACGCGTTTATCCGGATACAGGGTTAGTTTCAGCATTTATGCCCACGGACGAGCTGCGGTGAGCAATCCACAAGCTGCGGTGAGCGATCCGTATGCCATTACATTGCGTGCCGCAGAGTTTGCCAAGTGGAGTGCGCGTCCTAATCCTGCAGTAGGCGCGTTAGCCTGTTACCAGACACAAGGGCATGTGTATATGGCTGCCGCTGCCACTGCTCCTATTGGCGGCGTCCATGCAGAACCGCGTGCACTGAGCAGTCTTGAACGGTTGCTGCAGCACCAGCGTGTTCCCATGCCGCTGCTGCAGCAAAGTGGCAAACGCCGCAGCAACGGCATCATTCTTTATGTTTCGCTTATGCCCTGCACATTCACCGGGCGGACAGCTCCTTGTGTGGATGTTATTGTAAAAAGTCCCGTGAGTGAGGTGCATGTTGCCCTTGCAGATAACGACGCACGCATGGGTGCTGCTGTTGCACTTCTGCGCCGCGCGGGCATCACCGTAAAAGCCAATTTCTCTGAACCCACGCGCCGCGCCCTGTTTGATTTAAATTTAGACTATTATTACCGTCAGCGGACAGGAATGCCCTTTGTCACGCTCAAATATGCAATGAGTCTCGATGGGAATATTGCCAGTCATGCAGGTATTGCCAAGTGGTTAAGCACTCCTGCCGCACGCAACGATGCCAATATTATACGCGGACGCAGCGATGCCGTTTTTATTGGCGCACGGACCTTGCTCTTGGATCAGCCGCGTCTTACCACAAGATTGCAGCGGTCATTGGCGGCTGAAGCAGCAGCCGTATTTCCACAGCTGCCGTCTGCTGCTGCTGCTGAGCCCATTGTTCATTACGCAGCACCTGAAAGCTCGCCGCTGAAACCAGCACGTCCTTTTATCCTCTGTTTGCGAGATTTTACAGCAGCTGAAGCCAGCCGTTTTACGGAGCTACTTGCCCGCAAACAGGACGTAACCACAGCACCATATCCCTTTCTCAATCCCGCACGGCTTCCGCCCCCACCCCTGACAGCAGCACCCGTCTTCATTGTCCCAGAAGCGGGCAGCGCCCCTGGTGCTGCGCGCTTGCGCGCAGCACTGGAGGGTATGCGCGTTGAAATAACAACATTACCAGCGGATGCACTCAGGGCACCAGCAGCTTTTCGTGATTTTATTGCTGCACTGGCTGTACGCTACCAGCTCAATTCTATTTTTGTGGAAGGCGGCGCGCGTACCAGCAGCTTTTTCCGTTGGAGCGGTCTTACCAACCGTATTATTGCCTATATTGCTCCACAGCTTATGAGCGATGACGGCAGCAGTGCTGCGCGTGCGCTGCCGCCCTTTGTTCCTGTTCGTTCGTATTTACCAGAGCTTGCTGCTGCTGGGCGTAAGCTGCAAGCCGCAAACGAAGCCTTTACTCCATTAGTGGAAAGCTCAGTGACGTGTTTGGGACGCGATCTGCGTGTCACAGGTTATCACGATGATGCTGCTACTGTGACCGCCTTGTGGGATGACGTTAAAACACCCAAACTCCATTGACAAGGTTACTGGCAGGCGGACTACTTCTTAGCAGCTTGGGAGTCTTGTCTTAATGAATGGACAATGCGCGTCAGTTCTTTGGTACAGCCTGTCGTAGTTGGGCGCGGACGTGTTTGGGACGCGATCTGCGTGTCACAGGTTATCACGATGATGCTGCCATTGTGACCGCCTTATGGGATGGGGATGAGGTTAAACTCCCAAACGCTATTGACAAGGTTACTGGCAGGCGGATTACTTCTTAGCAGCTTGGGAGTCTTGTCTTAATGAACGGACAATGCGCGTCAGTTTTTTGGCACAGCCTGTCGCAGCTGGGCGCGGACGTGTTTGGGATGTGCCTGCGTGTCACAGGTTATCACGATGATGCTGCCATTGTGACCGCCTTATGGGATGGGGATGAGGTTAAACTCCCAAACGCTATTGACAAGGTTACTGGCAGGCGGATTACTTCTTAGCAGCTTAGCTGGGCGCGGACGTGTTTGGGAGGTGATCTGCGTGTCACAGGTTATCACGATGATGCTGCCATTGTGACCGCCTTATGGGATGGGGATGAGCTTAAAACTCCCAAACGCTATTGACAAGGTTAAAACTCCCAAACTCCATTGACAGGATTACTGGCGGGCGGACTACTTTTTAACAGATTACTTCTTAGCAGCTTGGGTGTCTTGTTTTAATGAATGGACAATGCGCGTCAGTTCTTTGGCACAGCCTGTCGTAGCTGGGCGCGGACGTGTTTGGGACGTGATCTGCGTGTCACAGGTTATCACGATGATGCTGCCATTGTGACCGCCTTATGGGATGGGGATGAGCTTAAAACTCCCAAACTCCATTGACAGGATTACTGGCGGGCGACTACTTTTTAACAGCCTGTGTGTCTTGTTTTAATGAACGAGCAATGCGCGTCAGTTCTTTGGTAGCCTGTCGCAGCTGGGCGCGGACGTGTTTGCGTGAGCTGGAGCCTTCCGATTGTTTGCGTTTTAACATGGCTTCTAAGCTGATGACATCGCGGACGTCAGCTTCAAAATACGGCGAGATGTGTTTGTATTCTTCCAGCGTTAGTGTTTCGTAGGTTTTCTGCTGCGTTTCCAGATACTGAACCAATTGTGCTGAACACTCGTGTGCGGCTCTGAACGGCAGTCCTTTGCGGACAAGATAATCGGCAATATCGGTTGCTGCCAAATAACCTTTGCTGCATGCCGCACGCATGGCTTGCGGATGAACGGTGAGGGTTTCTACTGTGTTGCTGAGGATGGTTAGTGCTGCTTGTGTTTGGTCCATGGCATCAAAAAGTCCTTCTTTGTCTTCTTGCTGGTCGCGATTGTACGCCAGCGGCAATCCCTTCATGACCATCAACATCCCCATAAGCGCTCCCACCACGCGTCCACTTTTTCCGCGAATGAGTTCCAAGGCATCAGGGTTCTTTTTATTAGGCATAATGGAACTGCCGGAGGAGTAGGCATCTGAGAGCGTGATGAACGCAAAATTAGGATTGGCGAAGATGATCAACTCTTCGCAGAGCCGCGAGAGTTGTACCATCAGGATACTCAGCGCGCTAAGCGTTTCCAATACAAAATCGCGCGCAGAAACGGCATCCATAGCGTTTAGCATCAGTCCTTTGAAACCCAAGGTGCGCATGGTGGCGCGCCGATCAATAGCATAATTGACACCGGCAAAAGCGCCTGCCCCCAAAGGCGAGCGATTGACATGCACGCGCGCGCATTCAAGGCGCGCGTCATCGCGCAACAATGCAAAAAAATGTGCCAGCCAATAAAAACTGAGCGTAATGGGTTGGGCAGGTTGAAAATGCGTATGCCCCGGTAAAATAATGTCTTGATGGACGGTGGCGTGCCGGTAAAGTACCTGCAGCAGCTTGCTGAGCTGCACACGCGTGGCGTCAATGGCATGACGTAAATAAAGCCGCAGATCCGTACAGACCTGATCATTGCGTGAGCGCGCGGTGTGCAATTCTTTGGCAGCAGTGCCAATTTTAGCACTTAGCGCCTGTTCCACCCAAAGATGAATATCGTCACTGCTGCTATTGCGGCTGCCGATGCTGCATTTGCCGCTCACCAGCTCTTGCAATAATGTTTTCAATCCCCGTTTGATGGCAGCGGCGGATTTTTGGCTGATAATGCCCTGTGTTTGCAGCATATCCACATGTGCCAGCGATGCACGCAGGTCTTCGGGATATAGACGTTGATCAAAGGGCAGGGACGAGTGGAATTGTTGCATGGCGGGATTGAGCGCCAGTTTAAAACGTCCCGACCAGGGTTTAGCGGCAGTTTTCATTTTAGCTTCAGGTTATTCATCAGATGAGTTTAATGCTCAATCATACTATTAATACACGCTTGCAGCAGCTGAATTTAGCAGGTTATGATGATGATGACGATGAAGTGAACAGGAGGCGGCTCGCTGTTCATCAAAGCTGGGTAGGTTGAACCTTGACATAAGAATTTTTATAGGATACAATTTATATTATCGTTTTTAGTAAAAATTCAATATTAATGTGGTTGCGGGAAGCTGCGCCAAAGAAGGCTGCTGTTAAGTTTTGCGGCTATGTTGAGCGGGAGGAGATTTTTTGCGATGGATTATATTTTTCTTGGATATTTTTTAGCGTTTGGTTTACTGACATTTATCATGTTGAGGTATTACACACATCGTGTGGGGCTCTCGCAGATTAATGCTTTCATAAAAACTAAGGAAAACGAGCTGAATCATAAGATCCTCAGTGGTTTTACAGAGCTGGAGGATATTTCGATTAATTTAGAAGTAGATGTAAAAAAATATCATCAGCTGAAAAGCGGTTTTGCTGGATATTTGGGCGAGCTGGAACAGCGTAAGCGTGCATTTGATGAAATGCGCGAACAAGTGGATGGTTTTTTCATCACTATTCGCAAACAGAATAAAGCTTTGGAGAAAGCAGCTGCGCGGAACCAGCAGCTGCTGAGCGAGCTGAGAACTTCTGACGATGCGGTGACCGTTTACGAAGAGCGGCTGGCGGGGCTGGAAAAAATGTTTGCGGCACTGCAGGGCACCATGACTAATTATAACAAAGAGCAGGAAGGGACAGTTGGTCAGCTTAAAGCTGCGCAGCTGCAACGTTTGGATAAATTGCAGACAGAACTGAGCGCACAGCTGCGCGCTCAGTTAGCGCAACAGGAGCAGCAGGTAACTAACCGTTTGCGGCGTGTGGAGAAAGTGGATGTGGAACAGGGGCGTATTTTAGAAGCTAATCTGAGTGTTTTCACAAAAACTGTACAGGAAGAGACTACTCAGTCTTTGGCAGCGGAGCGTACGCAGCTGGCAGCGGCGCGCGCAGAGCTCAGCGCTGAGCTGAAACAGGAGCTGTCTGCACAGGATGCAGCCTTTAAAACAGAGCTGGCAGCTGAGCTGAAAACTCGCACTCAGGCCTTGACGGAGCTGCGGGGGCAATTGACGCCTGTTAGTGAGCGCGTGGATGTTTTGGAAACAAGGCTTGCCACCTGTCAAACACAGCTGGACACTTATGAAACCGCGACAACAGGATGGCGGGAGCAATTTACAAACGCGCGTGAGGATTTCTTAACCCAAACACTCAAACAAGACTTGGACGCGCTTAAAACGGATACCCAAACGTTTACAAAGAAATTTTCAACAGAGCTGCAGGCATTGGGTGCTAAAAAACGCAAAGACGCAACAGTAGAGGTGGAGAAATACATGAAACGTTTCTCCAAAGAGCTGAACGAAGAATTATTTTCCCCCACGCGCATAAAGGAGCTGGAGGAGAATTTTACTGCTGCGCGTAAACAGAGTGCCGTCATGCAGAACGAGCTTGCGCAGTTTAAAACGACATTTCAGCGGCAATTGCGTGAGCGCGTTCAGCAGCTGGATGCATTGGAACAGGAGCAGCAGCAAACGGCACAGGATTTGCTGCGCGGCGCCGAAACACAGCTGGAACGCTTGGCTGCGCGGCAGAAGCGCGTACTTTTAAAAACAACTGCCAAAACGGGTGCAGAAGTGAAACAGCAAGGCGAGATTTTGCTGCAGTTGCAAAATATTGTGACGACTGAGCTGAAACCGCAACTGGCGCGTACGCGTACGTTGTTTGAACAGGAATTTAACAAGCTTATCCATAACAGTCGTACAGATTTGGAAGTGCTCATGGCTGAGTTTAAGACAGCACAAAGCAATGCCCTCTCCACTGCTGCCACACAGCAAAAACAATGGCAGCAGGACATGGAAGTGTCTTTGAATACGCGGCTTGAAGACTGGAATACGCAGCTGCTCACACGCAGTTCAGAGCTATTAACAGAAGTGCGCACACATGCTAAGACCGTTGCCGAAACACGTGAGGCGCTGCACACCGTAAGTGCTGAGACGCTGCCAACGCTGAGCGAACGCAGCGTACGACTGAGCGATGGGCTTGAAGAATTAGAAAAACACTACCATCATTACAATGCTGTTTTTGCGCGCGCACATGATTATAAAAATGAGCTGCCTAAGCTGGTCACGGACATTAGTGAAAAATTGCAGGAGCAGGTAAGCGCTTTTACAACATTTCTGGAACAGGAGAAAGCCGGTGTCCTGGCGATGAAGACAGAAACGGGCATTGCTACAGTCCAGACAGAGCTAACACGCGTAGTGGAAGAGTTTAAAACATTCATCACAACACAAGAAAAACAAGTAGCAGCTGTGACGCAGCAAGCTCAGGAGAAAGCCGGTGTTCTGGCGATGAAGACAGAAACGGGCATTGCTACAGTCCAGACAGAGCTAACACGCGTAGTGGGAGAGTTTAAAACATTCATTACAACACAAGAAAAACAAGTAACAGCTGTGACGCAGCAAGCTCAGGAGAAAGCAGGTGTCCTGGCGATGAAGAGAGAAACGGGCATTGTTACAGTCCAGACAGAGCTAACACGCGTAGTGGGAGAGTTTAAAACATTCATCACAACACAAGAAAAACAAGTAGCAGCTGTGACGCAGCAAGCTCAGCTCAATCCAATGCTCACGGGATTTAATGATTTTCTGGCAGAACAGAAATTGAAGATCTCTGATTTTGTCACCGCTAAGCTCACAATGCTTAGCGATCTGGGGCAGCTGGAGCAAGAGTTATTGCCGCGTACGGCTGAACCTGCAGCGCAGGCGGCAGGCGTTCGTGCCTTGCTGGCTCAGTTCTTTGCTGTGCGTGACAATTCTTCAACTACTAAGGGCATGCATCAGCAGCTACAAAAGGTTCTGGGCGATTTTGAAAAGCGGCTTACTGCTAAATTTCAAAAATACACTCAGCAGTACACAAAAGTTCATGTTTTGGAGAGCAATTTTGCTCAGGCAACACAACACGTTGAACAGACGCTAGCCACTCAGCTGGCTGCTGCCAAAAATGTACTCACGAAGGCATTGGCTGCATTTAAAAAGCAGCTCAGTGAAGAAAGTGTCAGTGTGACCGCTGCTGCTAATGCCAATGTAAAACTTTATGTGGATACTGAACGCACGCATGCCAGGCAGACAACAGCTATTGTCACGCAGCTGGAACAGACGCAGGACAATTTGCAGGCACGTTGGCAGAAATTTACTGCAACCTTGCAAAGCCGTGAAACTGAGCAAACTCAGCTGCTGGAACAGACGCAGGACAATTTGCAGGCACGTTGGCAAAAGTTTACTGCAAACTTGCAAGGCCGTGAAACTGAACAAACTCAGCTGCTGCAACAGACGTTCACGGGTTTTCAGACGCGTTTTGCTGAGTTTCTGACAAGCTCAAATACGGAATTTGTGAATTATCGTAATGCCATCATTGAAGATTACGCTGGGCGCATTGATCGGCAGCTGCAGACGGGCACTGAGCAGGTGACCGTTTATGTGGCGAAGGCAAAAACTAAACTGGATAAGCAGCTTGGCGAGTGGGATGCAGGGCAAACACGTGCGCTGAAAACATTGCGTAAGGAACAGGAACAGTACAATGGCAAATTACAGCGGGTTTACGCTAGTGTGAATGCTATTGCGGTGGTGGAGCAGCGTCAGACTAAGCTCTTGAAGCTGAGCGAAGAGCAGCTGTCCAAACTCAAGGCGCGCGTGCGCGAGCTGCTGCAAACAAAGCTGCTTTCCGATGTCTTGCGTGGATTGATGAATAGCGAATTTGAGGCACAGCTTAAACAGAAAGCCAAACGGATAGAAACGCGTTTAATGCAGCAGGTGCCGCCACAACCGGTAGTGCCGCAGCTAAACGTGGCAGCTGAGCTGTCGCGTCTCATTCCTCAGCAGCGTCAGGAGCTGCTGAAAATATTGAAGCTGGAGGTGCAGCAGCTGCTGACAAAAGAGACGGGTGATTTTAAAGAGCATGTCAGGACACTGCAGGCAACCACACAAACTGCCTGGCAGCAGCAGCAGCGTAAACTGAATAAAACCCTTGCTGGCGCTGAAGCGGAGTTGCACGCCACTAAGACCGATGCCTTAAAAACTTTCGACAAACAGCTGCAGCCATTGAGTAAGGAACTGGGAAAACTCACGCAGAAAGTGTCAGCGTTCACGGAAGAAACTAAACTGTTCAGCCGTGCCGATGTCCTCAGGAAAGAATTGACGGAGCAGCTGAACGCCTTTGAAACGAAGCTCCAAACATTGGCCGCTAAGGAGCAGCAGGTGCGTGCTTTGGAAACGAAACTGAATACCTTGGGCAAACGTGAACAACGTACGTTAACATTGGCTAATGAGGTGAAACTGCAGGCAGCCGCGCTCACTGAGCTGACTCCCAAGTTGGAGCGAAATCTGAGTTTAGGCAAGGAACTGCAACAGCAGAGCTCTGTGCTTGCAGAGAGACAGGAGGCTTTTACAGCATTTTTTAAACAAGCGCAAATACAGCAGAAAACCATTATTACGCTTAAACGTGAGTTTGCGGGCTTGGCGGAGAAAAGTGCTCAGGTGGAATTGACGCGGCAGACACTCACTGAGCTGCTGGGTGAACATAAACGCTTGGGCATTCAGACTAAAAAAATGGGTGATGGCATCCAACGCAATGAAACGCGTGAATTGGAACTGCGTGAGAAGTTTGGACATTTGGAGCAGCAGGCGGAAGTTTTAGAGCATCATTATAAGGAATTCAAGGCTTTTGATGAAAAGTATAATCAGTTGGACTATTTGATAGAAGACATAGAACAGCGTAAGCATTCCATTGAAGAAATGCGCAAACGGTTAACGGTGGAGCGTCAAGAGCTTGAAACCTTGAAACAAACGTTCAATGAGCAAATTCGCACCTTGCTTAAAATCCTTTATCAACGCCAGACGGTTATACCTGCTGAAAGTAAAACTGCAGGCGCTGTCACTCCAGCGGGCACTCACGATAAGCTGAAACTTGTTGAACAGCTTCATGCTATTAAATGGTCTAAACATGAAATTGCAAAGTGGCTGGGATTGCAACTTTATGAAGTAGACGCCATTTTAAAACAATTGGGCAAAGGATGACACGTTGCCAATAGCTGACAGCGTACTGGTAAAATACTGGCAGTGGTGTAAAAAAGGCAGTGGTGTAAAAAAACATTAAGCTTGCATGGTTTAGTGTTATAATATGTTTGTTGTACGGTAGAATTTTTGCCGAGTACATGGGCTGTATTTTTCAGTGGTGTTAGCTTTATTCTGAGATTTTTGTGACGACAGCTTCCTCCAGCATCGCCAGCTCCACAGCTTCAGCTGTGACGCAGCATCCTGCCGAAAATGTTATTGGCAGCAACCATGCTGAGCTGCAGCAATCCTTGTTGACAATAGGTGCAAAGCTTCATTTTGAAGTGGACACACATCAATATTTTATTAAAGCCACTGAGCAGGAATGTATTTCGGTCAGTGCTTTTATTGAAACATTTACACCGCAATTCAAGCGTTTGGAGCTTGCTGCATCGCTTGCTGAGCGTACGGGGGTGCCGTCGGAAGAATTTTTGGAAGATTGGCGTATTCGCCGTGATCTTTCAATAGTACGCGGTACCGAATTTCATCTTTATGTTAAAACTTTTTTGACCAGTGGACGTAAAAAGACATTACAAACACCCATCACGCAGGAAGTACAGGCATTTCATCAGTTCTGGGAGCGCAATGGCAAGGATTTTGAGTTAGTGGCCAATGAATTTCCTGTATTTTCACAAGAGCTGATGCTTGCGGGAACTGTTGATACGTTGTTTTATCGCCCGGCAAGCAAACAATATTTTATTTTTGATTGGAAAACAAACAGGAATATTCGCACGCAGAGTCAATATCATGAGAAGCTGAAAGTGCCTTTTGCTCAGCTGGATGTTTGCGAACTTTCCAAATACTCTATTCAGCTTGCGCTTTATGCTGAATTGCTTAAACGTGCCATAAACCTTGATATTGCTAAAACTTATGTGATCCACTTTATGCGTACGGGAGCTTATAAGGTTATTGAACTGCAATCATTGGATGCAGAGCTGATGACTCAGGCGCTTGCAAAACTCCCAGCTATCAGAAAACAATTGTTAAATTTAGAGGCTTAGGTGCTCAGTCATCATGAAACCACTGCTTTATAATAAGCTTGATAAACGGGTCCTCAAAGAGACGATCATGAAGGATAAGACTGCGCGTACGACGTACGCGTTTTATCGTTATCTTCCGCTCGTGGATTTAACAGAGCTTCGTGATACGCTTTATCTTGAATTATCGCGTTTAGGCGTTTTGGGACGCATTTATCTGGCAACAGAAGGCATCAATGCACAGTTTTCCCTGCCCAATGTTTCACAAGCAGCTTTTAAGGTGTTAGCAGAACGTCTGGCTGTTTTACGCGCTGCAAAAGTGCAGACAGCTTTGGTGGAGGGCTCCCCCGCTTTTCATAAACTGACCATTAAAATTCGTCCTCAGCTGGTAGCCACTGGGCTTCCTGATACGGCGACTGCCTTGCAGCACCGCGGCAAACATCTCAGCCCGCGTGAATTTACGATGGCCATGGACGAAGCTGAAAGCATTGTCATGGATGTGCGCAACCATTATGAATACGAAGTGGGACATTTTGACGATGCTTTGTGTCTGCCGGCAGATACGTTTAGAGAATTGCTCCCTGCGCTTTTATTAAAACTGAAAGGACAACAACATCGCAAAGTGCTGCTTTATTGTACCGGCGGCATTCGTTGTGAAACGGCAAGTGCTTATCTGAAATTGAATGGATTTTCAGAGACTTATCAGCTGCAAGGCGGTATTATTGGTTACGTACACGCTCAGCGCAGCGAAGGTCTGCCCTTACGTTTTAAGGGGAAAAATTTTGTTTTTGACAACCGTTTAGGCGAACGCGTGAGCGACCATGTTTTGGCAACTTGTCATCAGTGCGGCGCTCCAGCCGATGAGCATACAAACTGTAAAAACGACGCCTGTCATTTGCTGTTTATTCAATGTGTTTCCTGTCGGGCACACTTTACGGGGTGTTGCAGTCTGAGCTGTAAAATGGAGGCGAACCTTCCATTGCCGGAACAACGCCGTCTCCGTCGTGGCGCTCCGCGTCCGCACGCGCATGCCGTTCACAAAGCGCGCCGTGCGCGTGGCCGGTTAACCGCACGTGCTGGTTTAGCATCGTAAAATTCCGCTGTGCGCTCTAATACTGCCGGTTAAGTCATGACGTCTCCCTCCTCAGCAGAAACTTGGCATACCCGCAGGCATGCGGAAGCTGCGGTTGCCATGACCAATGATCAGGCTGTACACTTGCGTGAGCCGCTGCTCACGGCACAGCGTATTGCTGTTGCCGTTGGTGGAGGCATTGCTGCTACGGAGGCTGTGAAGCTGATCCGCATGCTGCGGCGCTACGGTGCCGATGTGCGTGTGTATGTCAGCAGCGCCGCACTTCAGTTTATTACGCCGACAGCCCTGCAGTGGGCAAGCGCTGCCCCGGTCACACAGCGTGCTGCCGGCAACGCTGAACATTTACTGACAGCGGATTTACTCATTGTGGCACCGGCAACACTTAATCTCATTACCAAAGCAGCGCTTGGCATTGCCGATACGCTCATCACAACGCTCATTGCCTCTGCGCTTGGGCGTATGGCAGCTGAGCGTGCAGCACCGCAGGCTCAGCAAGCCAAACTTCCACAGACGCGTATTCTTATGGTGCCATCCATGCATGATTGGCTGGCTGCGCATCCCCGGCGCAGTGAGTACAAACAAACCTTGAGTGCATTGGGGGTGCATTGGGTAATGCCCTTAGCCGCTGAGGGCAAGTGGAAAGCGCCTGCGCCTGTGCAGGTGGCGCTTGCAGCCATGCACGCAGTGGCTGTGCCTGCTGCTCATGCTGTTAACAAGCAGCGCATCCTGATCACTGCAGGAGCTGTGCCTACGTACATTGACAGTGTGCGGATGTTGACAAATATTGGCAGTGGTTTTACCGGGCGGGCGCTTGCCGCTTATGCGTACGCCTGGGGCGCTGACGTCACCTTGCTCATTGCAGCCGCCCAGGCGCGCAGTGCTGCTCCGCTCAGCGACCCCGCTCAGTCTGCCGCACAAAGTGCCCCAAGTGATGACGAACAGCTAACCACGCTCAAAGAAGTGCCGTTTAAGCGCATTGCTTTTCACGATTATCATACCTATTGTAAACAAATCTTTGCCGAACTCAATAATGCTGCAGCCAGCGGTAATCCTTACACAATGGGCATTTTCAGCGCAGCGGTGAGTGATTATACTGTAAAGAATTTTACAGCTGGCAAACTTAGCGCGACAGCTCTCAAAACCTTAACCTTAGTGCCCACAGGCAAACTGGTCACAGAAGTCCGCAAGCAACATGCAGCATTGAAGGTGGTGGCGTTTAAACTTCTGGCAGGCCTCAGCAAAGATGAACTTATCGCTCAGGCAAAGGTATTGTTATCAAAGCATGACTACGCTGCTGTGGTGGCTAACCGTTTGGAAGATGTTTCGCCGCAATCGTCAGCAGCGCCCGCACCGCTCACGTCAACGCCGCCAGCATCGGCTGAAGACAAGGAAGCTCAACCATTTAATAATGGACAAAAGCTTGTACGTTATGTGATCACGCGCAGCGGCACTGAACGCGTCACCGACAATTATACGCTGGCAAACTGGCTTTTACAAGCAGTCTCAGCGGGCAATGCCTAAGAGGTTTTCATTTCGCACCCACCCACTGAGCGAGAGTGTGGCGTAACTATTATTTGCTTGCGGCGCTGCTGCAATGAGCTTGTCCGTAGCGCTGCCGTCGTTTGGCTGCTGGGCGGTGTTTTGTGTTTGTTGCTGCCAGCCTGCAAAATGCTGGCTGTTTGGGGATGGCAGCGTCGGGGCATTGGGAAAGGCTTGGTTGAGCCAGCTGGCAAAGGTATGGCTTAGCGTGACATAACTCCATGTTTCATTTGTTTTCACAATGCTCACCAATGTGCCTTCATCCAGCTGCGCTAAGACAGTTGCTGTTGCTGTTTGCTGGGCGGTGCTGAGTGGTTCTGGATAAAGCGCCACGCGTTTATGTTGAATAACACCTTCAGGACGCAGGTGACGTTTTGTTATAGTTTCATAGAGGAGGCTGCCTGTCAATAGGAGAGCTGCCAGTACATAAAGCGCTGAGAGACTGAGCATGCTGCGGCGCAGTAGTTTGTTGGGCGGGAGCTTAGTGGCGGGATGCGGATTTATGCGTTGCTGTTTGAATTTATAACGTAATCGTGCACTCAGCCATTTGCCGTTGAGCAGGATTAATAACAAACTGAGCAGCCCAAAAATGTGCGCCAAAATATTCGTACTCATCCCTGTTCTGAAAATAGGGGAGTATTTTCCAGTTGGCTTAGTACCCTGGCGCCAGCCAGACGATGTTTGCAATGTGCCAGGCGTCAACAGCTTTCCCAGCTGTTCCTGTTCATAAAGCTTGGCGATGAGCGCATAAAAGGGCTTTTCGTGATGTTTGAGGAAGAGCTCAAGCTGGATGGCCAGCAGATTTGTGGCAGCGGGACTGGCTGTGCCTGAGCTAGCGGCAGCACGTTTAAACGCGACGACGGATTGTGCTAGGTAGGAGTTTTTACTTTGTGGATATAATTGATGTAAGGCGTAGTATATGTTTCCAAGGTTGAACTGCAGGGTTGCGTTTGCAGGTTTGGCTTCGGCTAGTGGTTTTAAGTAACTGAGTGCGGAAAGGTAGTCTTGTGTGTTGTAATGATCCAATGCGCGCGTGAATGCTGTTTGTGGTGTGGAGCCTGCATCCGCTGCCGATGTGCCTGTGCAGGCGCTTAGTGCAATAATAAAACTTAGCGGCAAAAGCGCGTAACAGCAGCGATGAAACAACTTTATTTTATGATTTGAGTACATGAACGGTGATAAAAATACGCGAACTTGCCGCTTGTTTTAGCGGTGGTGTTTAACCATGAATTTCTCAATGGTTTTCACGGCTTGCAGCAAGGTGAGCGTTTCTGTTTTTGCCCAGCTTTGCCAGGCAGGCAATTCAGGCGATTCAGGTAATTGGCGATTTTGCATTTCATTGACGGGAACAGGCGATTGTGGGGGGGGAGCGTAGAGCACTTTTTGAGCGGTTTCCAACTGCGTACACAGCTTTGTACAAAGTGTCATAGTGGCAATAAAACGGTGTTTCTTCACTTGTTTTGAAGTTTGTTGGTGTGCGCTGCTGAGTGCACTGCTTGCTGCTTTAAGGTCGCTCAGCCCAAAGCTGCGTCCTGCACGTAAAGCTTCCAGTACTGGTGTTGTTATGGTTGGTGTTTGGGCGGCTAACAGACTGAGATTGCTTTTAAGATATTCTTCGCTAGCGGCAAGCGCTGTTGTGAGCGCGGTGCTGTCCTTGCTCTGATTTTCAGCTTGTAGCGCGGGGTGTTGTAGCTTTTGCAGCGCGTGTAAAGCTTGGCGGTAGGTTTTTAAGCGATAAACATGATGGTTTTGGGCAAGCGCGGCAGTGTTATGATTTTCCGGGCTGCTGCCGTGTAACAGGACATGTCGCCGCAGGACTTCAGACGTGTTTATTGGCATGGCAGGTTGTCTGTTTGGCTTTTTCTGCTGCCATGCCTGCCAGCCCCAGAACCCGCCCAGTCCTAAAAATGCCAAACAATAATAAAATAAAATTGTCCACAAGGGACTGGCTATAGATAATAGCTGCATACGGTTTAGGGCTGTTGTGTGGATGAGCTTGTTATGCGGAAGTTTTGCGGCAATGGGACTTATGGAGTGAGGCGGCAAGCTTCGCTGTTCCAAAGCTGTCAGCGTGTTGGTTATTCCCAGCTGTTTGCGGGCGAAAGTTTTGAGTGCTATTTGCGCAGCATTTGCATTGAGACTGCCTTTGGGTGCTGTCAGAGTGAGGGGCGGGAAATAAGCGGTGCTGCTGTCATAACGCTGTGTGTTTGCTGAGAAATAATGAAGTGTGACGGGTCTTAGCTTTAATGTTCCACTGCTTGTGCCTAGTAAGGTATAACGCAGTGTTTTACGCCCTGTGGAAAAAGTTTTTGCTGGCTGCAGCTTGGCGGTGACTGTGCCTTTGCGCAGGAAAAAACCAGCTGCAGCAGGCTGTGTTTGCGCTGCTGCGGCAGCTGTTGGCGTAAAGTGGGCTTGTAATTCTGGGAAATGGATGGCATTGAAATTGCCGCTGCCTTCAATGCTCAGCAGCAGCGTGAGCGGCGTATTGACAGCAAGCTGCAGTTCTGCTGCAGGGGAATTAGCTTGCGCAGGTCTTGGAGCTTTCTTAGACGGGGTGATAACGGTCACTGCTGGCGAAGGTTCATAACTAAGCTTGAGTGTGAATGTACCGTAGGCATTGTGGAATTCGGCTGGCATGTTTGCGCGCGGGTAAGCTGAGGCTTGTATGGTGACAGTTGGAATAACCAGTGTTTGTTGGACCTCAGGTGTAAAGAACCAGCGTTGCGGGACGATGACGTGCAGACTTCCGCCTTTTAGCTCATGATGACCTGCTTTGAGTGGATAGATAATATTCTCCAGAACAAGTTGTTTTTTGTAGCGTTTACCATTGGTGACGACTGTGCTGATGTCCAAGCGGTGCAAGGGTTTTTCCACTAGCTGCAGATTACGATGGGAAAAACTGCTGACACTAAGATGCTGCAATTCTACACGCCGATATAAATACACGCGATAACGTGTGGGTTCATTGATATAAAGCGTAGGTTTATCCACCTCGCTGCTTACAATGAATTGAGTTTTTGCGAAGTCCTCAGCTGCTGCTGTGGATGAGCTGAGGGTGGCGGAATGATTGTTTAACACGCGGCCTTCCTGGATGGTGAGCGTGTGCTCTGCCAGAAGGGTATCATTGAAATATACGCTGAAGCTTGCTTTGCCAATGCTCAGCGGTTTGAGGGCATATTCGTACTGGTACTTTTGATGAATGCTGCCATTGGAAAGAAAAAACCGATAAGTGGAGGAAATTTGTCCTTTGTTTTCAAAATGACGACTGCTGATCCGTAGGGCATTTGTTTCTTGCTGCTGTGTGCTCAGCTGTTCTATTTTTACAATCAGTAAATCTTCAATGCCAATGCGTTCAGGCGGCGGCAGTACTTTGCTGACAGTGGAGTTTGTTTGTGCTGCGCTAAGCTTTGTACTGCTGAATGTGAATGTGCTTAAACAGCTGAGTGCCGCCAGTACTGAGACAAGGCACCACCACTGCTGCTGCTGCTTTTTGCGATAGCTGCGGTGCCTGTGGTGAGCTTCCTGGAGCTGTAACTGTGTATTCATCACCAGGCTTTCTGTGTGCGTGTTTGTTTGGGGGAGGTGGGCGGATGGTATAGTTTTTGGAAATTTTTATGACGTTCTTCAAAGCTTTCTAAAATTTCATCGGCGCGGTTGCGGGAGATAAAATCGCGATTTTTACCTTGTCCTTGTCCACTGCGATTGGGATGCGCCTCTGTTGGCAGGTCGGCGTCTGGCTGCGCGCGCTGTTGTTGCTGCTGCCCTTCTGGCAAGGGGGTTTGACTGGGCACAGGGGATTGTCCCGATGGCGCTGTGGGCGATTTTTGCGGATTGGAGCTGCGCGGCGGTTCTGGATGACTGCCGGGTTCTCTATCTTTACCGCGCGCTTCTTCTTGTTGCGGTGTTGTGGTTGTTTTTTGGTCATGCGGCTGAGCGATTTTCCGGGCAATGGCTAGTTCAAGGTTTTTTTTTGTATGGAGGTCTTTATCATTATGCGTGAGCGCTTGTTTGTACGCGGAAATGGCATGGGGGTACTGATTGCGTTCCAAATAATGATTGCCTAAATTATAATAGAGCTGGCTCAATAATAAAGGGTTGCCGCGTTTATTTGCCGCAGTAATAGCACTCTGGTAAGTTTGTTCTGCATTCTCATATTGTTCTAGCTGGTGTAAGGCGGTTGCAAGGTTATTCAATAGCTTAGGGTTATTGGGCAGCAAGCTTTGCGCTTGTTTATAAGCAATGACCGCAGCTTCAAAATTCGCGCGCACAAGCGCGGCATTGCCCTGCTGCGTGTATGCTTTTGCTGGATTAAAGAAGCGGGTAAAGGAAAAGGAGCTTGCGTGAACTGAATTTACATTGCTGCCCGCCCAACAAAATGTGAGCAGCAAGATGAACTGCAACAGCTTGTTTTGTTTGTAGAGCGCGATGCTGTGTGTGGGTGTTTGTTGTGGTTTGATCATTGTCCTGAGGTGATGATTGAGTGTGTTATTTCTGATGCGGCAGCCGTGTCAGGATAAAATCGCCCAGCAGCAACAGCAGAATAATCAGCGCCAGGTACTGAAATTTATCGGCTTGTGTGAGTATGGTGGTGCCTGTTGAGCTGTGTGTGCCAAGCTTGCGGATGTGTTGATAGAGGATCCCGCCGCCCAGTTCTTGCTGCGCTGGAATGCTGAGCTTGCCGCCTGTCAGAAAGGAGAGCTCGGTTAATGTGCGTTTGTTCAGCTTGGAAACAACAATCTTCCCCTGTTGATCGCGCAGGTATTCATAATGCGGCGCGACGGCATTGCCGGGCTCAGTAGACTGCAGCCTGCCCGTGAGGGCACTCAGGCGCGGCACCCAATCACCTTCTTCACTGCCAATCCCCAGTGCATAAATACTGGTACGGGCATCATTGATGGTTTTGACAATAGCCGCTAAGGATGTGTCGTGAAATTCGCCATCGCTAATGAGCACAATCACTTTTTTATAACTGGGTTTGCCTGTGGCTAAGAGTTGCAATGCCGTTTCCAACGCGTTGACAATAGCCGTGCCCTGGTGGGAAAGCATGTCTGCATTAATGTTATACACAAAGGCATTCAAAGTTTGATAGTCGTGAGTGAGGGGGGCATAACTGAAAGCACTGCCGGCAAAGAGCACAATACCGGCACGTTCACCATTTAATTGATTGAGCAATTCGCTCAGTTCGGTCTTTGCCTTACCCAGCCGTGAGGGATAACTGTCGCGTGCTAACATGGAACGCGAGATGTCCAGCACAAATACAATGTCAACATTGTATTCCAGCGTCTGAATCCTGTATTCGCCCCAGCGCGGCTGCATGAGCATGATGGTGGTGGCTAGCAGCACAAAGACCATTGTCAGGACACGCAGCAGTTTGTGTGTTTCAGCGGGTTTGGCGACAAGGCGTGCCAGCAGCTTGGGCACTGCAAAATGCCGCAGCTTGCGCCAGCTCAGGTATTCGCTTAAACTTGCTGCTAAAATGTACACCGGGATAACAAGTGCAAAAATGATGTACTCAGGATTATGAAAGGTTAAGTTTTCCATTGCAGGCAGGGGAGGCGCATCAGGCGGGGTGTTTACGCAAAACAAACATGCTGAGTAACAATTCCAAGACAATGACGCCAAACAGTGTTAGGGCGAATGGCAGATACCGTTCAGCGCGCAGCAGGTGTTTTTTTTCATAAAAGGTGACTTTTTCCAGGTTGTCAATGGCAGCGAATGTCAGCTCGAGTGCTCGATTATTTTGTACATTGAAGTACTGGCCGCCTGTGAGGTCGGCAACGTCGCGCAATGTTGTTTCATTGAGCAGACTTTGACTATAAAAATGCGATTGTGCAGTGGGGGGCTGGGCAGCGGCAGGCTGACCGATGCCAATGGTATAGATTTTGATGCCATAACTGGCTGCCAGCTGGGCTGCGGTATGTGGGTCTAGTTCGCCGCTGGTATTACGCCCGTCGGTGATCAGGACGATTACTTGGGAAGTGCTGTTGGCGGGCGGGGTATTGGTCGGCGCTATTCTGCCTGACTGGTGCTGCCCGCGTTTGAGCGCGATGACGGCCATGGTGATGGCATTGCCAATGGCTGTTTGCGAGCTGATATCGCTGACGAAATTAATATCCTGGACAAAAGCTGTCAGCGCTTGGTGGTCTAATGTGAGGGGACATTGCAGGAATGCCTCATTGCCAAAAAGCACCAAGCCAATGCGATCATTGCTGCGTTTGGCAATAAATTGTTCAGCTTTAGCTTTAGCCACTTCCAGGCGATTGGGCGCCAGATCTTGATCTTTCATTGACGTAGAAATATCAAGAGCGATGACAATGTTAATGCCCGATTTCTCCAATTCGTGAAGACCGCTACTGGAGACCGGGCGCGCAAGAATAAAAATTAATAAACCCCATGCCAGTGTCCGCAAGACAAAGGGAATATGGCGCAGCCAAACACGTATTCCCTGTGGGCTGGGGGGAAAGAAGCGCAGTGCTGAGAAACGAATGGTGGCAGGACGTTTGTCCAAGGTGTAAATATAGAGTATGATGAGCGGTAAAATTCCGAGCAATGCGTAAAGGTATTGTGGGGAAGCGAAACTTAAATTCATGCTGGGCGCGGCGCGGCTGTGGATTTATTTGTTGGCATGTTGGCGGCTAGTGCCAATTCTTCCACCAGCTGTGCCTTGAATTTCTTTACGAATGTTGTAGCGTAATGGGGGGGAATGCTTTTGCCGGAGAATTTAATTTGATCTGCTTTTGTAAAAAATGCAATAAAAACACGTAACTCGGTTTTAGTGAGTGTTTGTGGCGGATAGGTGGGAAGCATGCGGCGGAGCTCGGGAGTAGTTGCAGCAAGTAGTTTATGGTTTCCTAACTTAGCGCTTAAATAGGTTCTGGCAATTTGTGAGAGTTTGGCGTAGAATTCGGCTAAGTGATTATGGGTGTTAGGGTGTGCGGCAGTTTTTTTCGTTGCGGCAAGGGTTTGTGCATGGCTGGTTAGGAGCGTTTCCAGCTGTACCCAGGCAACCTCATAAAATGGAGCTTCCGCGCGGACAAATACGCGGTGTTGGCGGCGGCGGCGCCATAACAGGAAAACACCGCCAAAGAGCAGGCAGCCAACCAGTATGGCGGCAATAGCCTGTACGGAGGGTTTGCCTGCAAGCTTGTACGGCGGCTTAAAAGGCTGTGCTTGTTCTTCGCTTGTTGTCAATAACGAGGTGACCGTGAGCGTGATGGGTTGACTGCTGAGTGTGATTTGCGATATATGGCTGTCTGTTTGTGTGCTGGCGGGAGTTAATATGATTGCTTCTACGGGGGGGATTGTGACAGTACCCGTTTGGTAGGCTCTGAGCATATAATGGATTGTATAAACGGCTGTTGCTGTGCCGTCTGTGTTTTGGCGATGGCGCGTGGGAACAAGCTGATAATCGCTGAGTGTGAGCGCACCAAAATTGCGAAATGGATCTGGTTTAATGACTTCTACGTGGCTGGGATGACTGAGTGTGACGGTATAACGCAGTTCTTCGCCAATGGTGACGCGTTGTTTATTGACTCCTGCATTAATGCTGAGCGCAGCTTCTTTGGCAGAGAGTACTGCTGGGCAGTGTATGAGTGCAAGGCTGAATAAGCTGAGCTTGAAAAACCTTAACTTTAGAAAATGGAAAAACTGAACAGCTCTTTTCATCTGAGGATTGTGCGTGGGAATAAATTAACGCGGCTAAGGCATTTGCAGACAGTACTGCGATATAATGTTTGCAAGCTTTGGTCGCTGAGCGGTAGCTTTTATAACAGTTAAATAATCGTATCATTTTATAAGATACTTGTCTAATTTTAGCAAACAGCTTAGTTGCTGCAATATTGCAGGAGTTTGCAACAGTCACTAAATGGTTGTTTTTCCGTGATTTTTCGGATTGTTCAACCATTTGTTGGTATTATACTTGTTGTGAGCTGTTTTGGAGTGGCGGAGAGGTTACTCTTGTTTATGGGAGGCGCTTCTGCAGCGGCGAGTAAAAACGATAAAACCAGAGAATGACGAGTGCTGCCACTAAGAGCATGGCTAAAAATTGATGTAAAATTGCCAATGAGAGCGGTACGTGCCAAAACACGGTCAAGATCCCCAGCAATGGCTGGATGAAACTGAGTACAAGCAGTGCACTGAGTGCCTTGAGTGGAAGTGTGTCGCGTGTATGGACAGGTTGTTTGTGTTTGTAATAGCGGCTTAGTGAACGGAAGCCAAACCAGCATAAAAGACCGCTAGCAAGCAGCCCTAAATGGCGATGGATGAAATGAATCCATACGGCATTGGTCATTAGACTGGCAATGCCTTTTTCTGCGTAAGCTGGGGCGAGATTGGACCAGGGTATCAGCTTTCCAAACATGGCGGGGTAGCTGGAACTGACGTACCCGGCTGAAAGTCCAGCCATAAACGCGCCATAACAGAATTGCACGGCTAAAACAATACTTGCAAGACTTAGCGAGGGTAGGAGGATCCAATGATAAGCTTGTGTGAGATAAGCTTGTCTGTTGGGTTGTGGACTGCTTGCTGAGGCTGAACGTGCTAAATGGGCTAAGCGGTGCGGCAAAAATAAAAACAGAGCAAGACCCATAAAAATCACCGCTAAGACTAAATGCAATGTCAAACGAAAGTGACTTACCTGCGGGATATTCACCAGTCCGCTTTTTACCATAAACCAGCCTGCGGCACCTTGCAGCATCACCAAGCTTGCCAAGAGACTGAAATAGATGGATTCCCGGCGTGTCAGGGCACCGCGGATCCACCACCAGCCCAAGGGAATAATGGTGCTCAGACCAATGAGACGTCCAAGCATTCTGTGAGCATATTCAAAAATAAAGATTTGTTTAAATTCTATTAATGTCATTTGCGGACGAAGCAGCTGGTACTCGGGATATTGCTGATAGGCACGGAAAGTATCTTCCCATGCCGTTGCATTGAGCGGTGGTATGATGCCCATGAACAGCCGCCAAGCCACCATGGAAAGCCCTGAATTTGTGAGGCGTGTCAAACCGCCAAGGATAATCATGGCGAGTGTTAAGCCTATCAAACTGAGCAGCCAGTAATATTGATGACGGAGCTTAGTGGGGTTTGTGAGCAGTGAATATTGGAACGCGGCTGTTGTGGGCATGGCAATTATGAATAATGTGGTTTTAATAACGTATTGGTACTGGTTTTATGCTTAGGCGCTTAGGTAATTTAGCTTATTTTAGTTTGCTGGAAAGTCTCAATGAACGAACGAATAACTATGTAATTTATTATGGCAGCTTGATAGCGTTATGCGCGCAGAAATACCGTCAATTCGTCAATAACTGTGCAAATGTCTTTTTTTACACCACCGTTAAATATTCAGGTTCATTCAGGTCACTTTGTATTAATGTAACTAAAACGAGCTGTTCTTAGCCGCAAAACAACTCGCCGATATTATAATATAACATTAATATGAAAGTGCTCATTGTAGGAATGGGGATAGCCGGGCTGACAGCTGCTATTACCAGCAGTGAGCAGGGCGATGAGGTCACACTTATTGTTAAAACACAAGCTCCATTTTTATCGGCCTCAGCTTGGGCACAGGGCGGCATTGTTTACAAGGGCTTAGCGGATAGTCCTGAGCTTTTAATGAAGGATATACGGGCTGCGGCTACGGGCATGACGCGCCAGTCATTATTGGAGCTTTTGGCAAAACGCGGGCCGCAGTTCATCGAAGACTTTTTCATTAAGAAATTACGTGTGCCCTTTGTGCAGAAGCCCAGTGTTTCCGCCAGCGACCAACAGGTGGGGGTTTATGCACTGACAAGGGAGGCCGGGCATAGTTGTGCACGAATTCTTTATTCCGGCGATAAAACAGGTGAGGTCGTCATTAAATATCTCTATGCCTATATGTGTGAGCATTGCAATGTTAAAATTCTTTTTGAACATTTGGCACTAGATCTGATTAATATCCCGCACCACAGTGTGGAGCCGATGGATGTTTATGAATCCACACATTGTGTGGGACTTTATGTGTACGCCAAACAAAATAATGAAGTTTTGTCGCTTTTGGCGGATAAAATTATCCTGGCAACAGGCGGCATCGGCGCGCTTTATCAACATAGTACAAATCCGCCCACAGCAACAGGCGATGGTATTGCCATTGCCCAGCGTGCTGGTGCGCGCATTGTGAATATGGAATTTACGCAATTTCATCCCACAGCCTTAGCATTAAAAAAAGCGAATAACTTTCTTATCTCGGAAGCGCTGCGCGGTGAAGGCGCTGTCCTGATCAATGATGCAGGCGAGGACTTTACGCTGGCACAAGATGCGCGCGGTTCGCTTACCCCACGAGATAAACTCTCCCGTATGATTATCAATGAACAGTTGCGTACACAGGAGGAGCATGTTTATTTGTCATTTGCTGATTGTCGTTTCAATTTAGCTGAGCGCTTTCCACGGATTTATGCAAAATGTCGTGAGCTGGGATTGGAACTCAGCCATCAACGTTTGCCCGTCACGCCTGCTTTTCATTTCTGCTGCGGCGGTATTTTAAGCGATAAAAATGCTGTCACATCGGTCGCCAGGCTTTACGCTGCTGGTGAATGCGCCTGTACAGGCGTACATGGCGCCAATAGGCTGGCGTCCACATCATTATTGGAAGCTGCGTATTTTGCGCACCGTGCGGCATTGCATCGTCCTTCGCAGCGTGCTGCAGTCGCTGCTAAAAATATTCGCAGCTGGCAATTTGCTAAACATCCCAGCGTGATCGATGCCGTGGTGCTTTATCAAGATTTTAAAACTTTGCGGTCACTGATGTGGAATTATGTGGGTGTTATCCGTAAGGAACATCGGCTTACGCGTGGATTGAAAGAATTAATGATTTTGAAAGAACGTGTGGACGATTACTATCGTAAAAGCTTGCCGCAGCAGGATATTGTCGAACTTAGAAATGCCACTCAGACTGCCATTTTAGTTACAGAAGCAGCACTTAAAAACAAGGAATCAGTTGGCAGTCATTATCGTGATAACTGAGATTTTGAGTTGGAAGCGGGACCTTTACGCAGAAAAATGGTGCCTGCCGTTGCATTTAGCGAGTAGTATGACGATGAAACTGATATTATTATTTTCACTGGTCATTTTACCGTTATATACGCAACTTGCTCCGCCGGTAGTAGAGCCTCAGGATACTCCGCCAGCAGAAGAAGTTCAAACTCCGTCAACGGAAGAAGTTCAAACTCCGTCAACGGAAGAAGTTCAAACTCCATCAACGGAAGAAGTTCAAACTCCATCAACGGAAGAAGTTCAAACTCCGCCAGCAGAAGAAGTTCAAACTCCGTTAACGGAAGAAGTTCAAACTCCGTCAACAGAAGAAGTTCAAACTCCGTCAACAGAAGAAGTTCAAGTTTCGCCAGCGGAAGAAGTTCAAGTTTCGCCAGCGGAAGAAGTTCAAGTTTCGCCAGCAGAAGAAGTTCAAACTCCGTCAACAGAAGAAGTTCAAGTTTCGCCAGCGGAAGAAGTTCAAACTCCGCCAGCAGAAGAGGTTCAAGATTTTGTTTTAGAACAATTTACTAATAGCGCGGGAGAAGTTTTTGATCTCAGTACGTTCACAAATTATGGCGTTTTTTTCTTAGAAGATGTAACCATTGCCAATTTGCAGGGGCAGGATGGGACTGCAGCTGGTAATGTAAATTTTAATTTTAAAAAGCTGGTAGTGGAGCTGATCGAGGAAGAAAATGAGGTTATTTTGCGTAAACTTGCTGAAGAGTTGGCACCGGAGTTGGCAGCAAGTAACGATCTGGCGGCGATGCGTAAAGTAATTTTAAAACTTTTGTCTCCGCAACCGGCAGAGAAATTGCCAGTACTTGACAGCACTTCGCTTTTGGAGACGCTACCGGTAAAGGGGCTTATTCTTAAACGCGCGGACATTGTCGATGTTTACAATAATACGGTGGGCGATGTGAGCGAGCGGATGGTGGATTTGTACGGGCGTGTGAGTTTGTTTATTGATAACTCTTCATTGGGGGCGGACTTTATTCGTATCAACCTTACGCGGCGTGAAAGCTACGCTGAAGGCAATGTCTCATTAGTGATTGGTGAGACGCGGTTGGCGGGAGAAAAGTTGTTATGGGATTTGGATGCCGCATATGGCTATGTTTTTAATGCGCGTGGGGAGATTTTGGACCGTAATTATTTTGAAGGACGGATTATTCGCGTGAATACGCGTGATTATATTACCGTTGAGGACGGCTGGATTACCTTTTCCAGCAATCGCGATCCCTATTATCGCATTAGCTCCGTACAATTTGACGGTTATGGCGAAAAAAAATGGATTGTCAACGGTGTTTTAACAATTGTTGGCGATCACCCATTTTTATGGTTTCCGTATTATATTAGTTATCCATTGAGCACGCGTTTAGAACTGAGTTTTGGTGAAACGCGGCGTGAGGGTTATTATGCGCTTACACATTATGTTTTCCCCGTACCTTATATTAACGAGGTTGTTTTCAAGTTCAATATTTATGAAAAACTGGGGCTTTATACGTCGCTTGAAAATCATGCTGCGTTTGGCAATTTGAGTTATTCTTTATTTTTTGCAGGCGCGTTTTATACCTATAACGAGAATACGCGGACGACACCCAGTTTGGCCTATACACATCATACGGGGCAGTATGTGGAAAGTCGGACGCGCTTTCGCCATCGCGTGACATACGAACAAGACTTAGACTTGATACCCGCCAGCCAGACCAGCGTCCGCAGTTCTATAGGCTTTGGCGTCACTAATGTGAGTGATCCGTTTATCAGCGGTAATTTTCCGCAGAATCTTTCACATAATGATTGGCAGAAGTTGTTAGAACGGCATGATAACGATGAAAATTTATATAATCCCCGGGTAACCGATAAAGACGGTTACAATGTGAACTATACGCTTTCTGCACCTTCTGTAAGTGTAGGCGCGAAGTTTGACTGGATTTATGATGTTTATGATGATCCTGATCTGGAAGCTTACCCTGTTGATGAACGTTATACAATGTACTTAAAAAAACAAAGTTTGCCCAATGTTAATATTTCCCATAGCAGTACCATTGATCCAACAAAGACTGAAAGTGCGCGGCTTTTTTTTGTGAATTTAGCTTATAACTTAGGGTTTAATTACAATGGGGAGGCTAATTTTAAGGATGGCGATGAAGCAGGTGAGGGCATAGGTAACGATGGAACCGTAGAACCTTATGAGCTTATCAATGAAAAATTTGATACGGGTCTCAATATTGGTTTATCGCGTCCTATTAACTTCGGCAAAGGTATTAATGCACTCTTGCCGTTTGGCGATATAGCTTGGTTTAGCTGGACATTGACACCCAGTTTCAGTGTTAGTTACAAGCGAGACTGGGTTGGCAAGGATTATAGCGAAACTATTAATGAAGATCAAGATCGCGCAGATCTGAATATACAATATGGGTTTGCTAATAGTATTGGGTTCAACCAAAGTGTTAATTCGGTATTTGACCACGCTTTTTCTTTCAGTTTTTCTGTGGGTGAAACGGATACTACGTATCGTCTGCCTGCAGGGCAGGTTTTTACCAGTGAGGAACGTGATGCTTGTCGTGAGCTTAGTGTCTGCAGGACTGAAGCTGTCAATTATGCACTAACGGCCAACTTTCTTTTTAATTTTCCTTCTGCACAGCGGGTCAATGTGTGGGCAGCTGCTTATGATTACCGCAGTATGTTGCCGTTTTTCTCATTTGAACTGGGTTATAGTGAACGTTTGTTTACGTCGGAAGAGCGGCTAGCTGAGGGCTTGCCGTATAATTTTGATCGTTATAGCTCCCGTGCATTAAATTCCAGTTTCAGCACCACGCATAAGGGATATGGGCTTTTTTATGTGCCTAAGCTGGATTATATTTTTAATTACAATCTTGCATTGAGTTATGATCTGACACCAGTGGAGAATGAAGACGGAGAGTATCTCAGCACCAATATTTTCACAGATAACAGTTTTTGGCACGAGAGCAGGTTGGGAAATTTTGGCGGCAGTTTCAATTTGGACTTTGTCTATCAATATTATCTTGAAAATTTCATTAATATTAATAATCATTTCACATATTCGTTATTCGATGCCAATACGGACACGATTTTTGCAGAACTGATCACTTATAAATTTAATTTTGGCATCAATTATACATTAGCAAGTACATCCACAAACTATGTTCAATTTAAAAATTTAGGATTTGCATTTAATTGGGGCTATTATTTTCGTGAACGTGATTATTTGAGCGATAACATGAGCTTATCGCTTTCATTTAGTTTGGATATAGTGCAGCGTTATAGCATTAGTTTCAGTTTAAATTCTTATAATAACGATGCTTATCGCTATTTTCCCGAAAAAGCCGCTGCGCAGGGTGTTGATACTGTTAATTTTTTTGAAGATGTATTTGCCTCTATGGGGTTTCGAGGTGTTGATGGGCAACTGAGTGGGCTGTTTAAACTCAATTCATTTACTTTTGCATTACAGCACGATATTGGTGATTGGTTTGCTCAGTTTTCTTATACGTTTGTTCCAACGGGGTATAGTGATGATTCCTTGCGCGGTTATTATTTGGAACATCGCATTTCATTCGAAGTAAATTTAAAACCGGAACGCGATCCGCGCGGGTCTGTTACCAGTAGCAATGATCCGTTTTTTGAAGAAATTAAAGAAGACTTAGGGGCAGATATTTTTTCCAACGTGCGGCGTAATTGAGCACAGCTGACCAAGGTTGTGTTTAGAACTATGATTTGCAGCTTTTAATGGTTGTTGTTTTTTATGCGGATTGCAAGGAAGTATGCTACAATTATTAATGATTTGTTTCCCAATTTGGGTGATTTACTGCTTGCAGCTGCAAGGATGGTAATATGGATGTAATTGTAGGCAAGAAGCTTCCAGCTTTTAGCCTTGCAGATGAGACTGGCGAGCTGTGTACGGACACAGCTTTACTAGGTGTTTGTACGGTACTTTATTTTTATCCACGCGACGATACGCCCGGGTGTACTCAAGAAGCAGCTGATTTTACAGCCGCACAAGCACAATTCAAACGTCACAATGCAGTTATTTATGGTGTGAGCGGGGATAGTGTTAAGAAACATCAGGCGTTTATCGCTAAACACCAGTTGCAGCTCAAGCTTTTGGCTGATGAAACGCGCGCATTCTGTACAGCCTGTGGTGTGATTAAAGAAAAAAATATGTACGGCAAGAAGTATATGGGCATTGCGCGGACGACATTTATTTTAGATGAACATAATATTGTCCGTGCAAGGTTTGACAATGTAAAAGTGAAGGGGCATGCAGAGGCTGTGCTGGCAGAGTTAAAAGTATTGCAAGCGGCTTGAGAACATTCTTAGGGATGTTGGGTAATGGTATCAGAAGCGAGGGATCGCGATGATTCATGATATTAAATTTATAAATGGCATCATCGTCTGCTGGTTCAGTACCGGTTTTGGATCTGCGTGGGATGGCTTGTCCCGCTAACTTTGTCAAGGCAAAAATGCGGCTGGCACAACTGAGTAGTGGGGAGCGGCTTGTGATTTTATTAGACGATGGCGAGCCCATGGATAGAGTTCCAGCTTCGCTTGCTATGGATGGTCATGAAATTTTAAGTGAAGAAATGTTAGCCGCTGGTGCTGCATGGAAAATTATCGTTCAACGTGTTTGAGGAAATTTAAGTAGTGGAAAAATTACAAACATCAAAGGTTTTGTTTGAAATAAAACAGGAACATTTAGAAACAGGGTTGCGCGGCATTCCTGTGGGGTATTGTACAACTAGTTATGTTGATCCTATTAAGGGACTTTATTATAAGGGGTATTCTATCAGTACCCTGGTTGAGCGGACGCCCGAAGAGGTCATGTATTTATTATTGAACGATGATCTGCCCACGGCTGCTCAGCTGGCTGAATTCAATGTTATCCTGCGGCAACATGCTCATTTGGATCCGCGGATTCTTGAACACTTAAAAACTTTTCCCCAAGACACACATCCTACCAAACTGTTTTTGGCGGGTTTGAATTTGCTCGGCATTTATCACACGTCACCGGAGCTGATGACAAGCGGTTATCATATTATTGGCAAGCTGCCGGAGTTAGTGGCAGGGGTGTATCACACCTTGAATGCGGACTGGGCGCCAATGCGTGCAAGTGAGCCGCAGCGCGGGTATATTGAAAACTTTATTCATATGCTGGCGTCACCGGATGCTGTTCTCACAAAACTCGTGCAATTTATGAAAATATTCGTTATTCTGCATTTTGATCACGGCGGCGGCAATTTATCAACCTTTGTGGGCAAGGTGGTTTCATCGGCACATTCAGAGCTGACAGAAGCGTTAATTGCTGCCATGTGTGGACTGGCAGGGCCTTTACATGGCAAGGCAAACCAGGAAGCGCTGCGCTTCTTAAAACGCGCAGAGAGCCGCATCAGTGATCCCAGCAATGAGGAACAGGTCATGGCATTTATTGAAGCGATGATAGCCAAGAAGGAGAAAATTTTTGGCTTCGGGCATGCTGTTTTACGTGCGGAAGATCCGCGCGCCACTATTCTATATGCCTTGGGCGAAGAGCTGTGTGCAAACAATCCTACATTTCTATTGGCAAAAACATTTCGCAAAGTAGCCCCGCGTGTGCTTTCAAAAGTTAAGAAGATTGCCAATCCTTACGCTAATGTGGATGCGGTCTCCGGGTGTTTACTCAGTGCGCTGGGACTGCGCGATGAGAATTTTTATACGGTGCTTTTTGGCATGGCGCGTTGTGTGGGCATTACTGCACAAATATTTTACGAACGGCTTAGCGCGCGTGAGGGCCGCGGAACGCCCATTACGCGTCCCAAATATCTTTATAGCGGTCCTAAGCGCAGTTAAATTTCCAACTTCGTGCGCGCCAGCTCCAACGCTTGCAGGACAATTGTCTTATCTATTTTGCGATCGTAAAAAAGTTCCAATGCGTGGATAATTTTAAAGATTGCCGTCACCTTGCGCAGTGAGACAATTTCTTTTTTTATTGCTTTTCCAATCAACTCGCGTGCCAGCGAGTGAGTTGTAAAAAGTTCTTTAAGCGTCTTGTTGGTATGCAGTGCTTGATAACGTGATTTGCGCTGGAGTGCATTGGCTACGTTTGTTTTCATGGTGGCAGAAGAAAGCGCCTGTTCTTCTGTGAAGTCTTTTTCTGCTAGTTTGCTGATATAAACCATCATATCAAAACGATCTAAAAGCGGTCCGGAGAGCTTGCTGTAAAAGCGCGAAATGCCAGTACGCGTGCAGGTGCAGCTTTTGATCATATCGCCGTAATAACCGCAGTTGCAAGGGTTGGTGCAGGCAAGGAGGGTGAAATTACAGGGAAACGTCACCTGTTGCTCCACGCGACTTATAGTAACATACTTCAAGTCCAAGGGTGTCCGCAGGTTTTGCAAGGTATTGCGTTCAAATTCGGAGAGCTCGTCAAGAAAGAGGAAACCTCCATGTGCTAATGAGATCTCGCCCGGGCGCGGCACGCGCCCGCCGCCAATGAGCGATGTACTATGAATGCTGGAATGCACAACGCGTAACGGCTGCTGGGTGAGCATCGTTTCATTGCTATCATCGTAGGCCTTATAAATGCGATTGGCCATTAAGAATGTTTGAAAATCTAAGGGCGGAAGGATGGAGGGCATGCGGTGCATGAGCATGGACTTGCCTGCGCCCGGTGGGCCAACAAAAAGTACGTTTAAGCGGTTGATAGCGGCGAGCTGAAGTGCCAGTTTGGCCATGGAATGCCCTGCTACTTCGTTGAAATCCTTTTGCTGTGCCTGCTGCTGGGCTTGTGTATGGGCACCGCTGATGATATTATAGTTGGAGTTGACACTTACCCGCGGTGCTGTTGTTTGTGTGCGCGGCAATGTTTTTTGCTCGTGCAATGTTTGAATGGCTTCTGCTAAATTAGCAACACAGAAAAATTGCAGCTTGCGTACTTTACTGAGTGTTTCAAAGTCAGCTTCATTTTCACGCGGCACTAAATAATACAACTTTTGATAGTGTTCAAGATTTTCCAGGGCAGTCGAAAAAAGACCTTCCGCACGGCGAAGTGTGCCTTCTAATGAAAGTTCGCCGGCGATGATAAATTGTTGTAAATTGGCTGGTTTGGGAATTTGTTTAGACGCTATCAGCAAACCGAGTGTGATGGGAAGATCATAAAGTGTACCGCGTTTACGGAGATTGGCGGATGAGAGATTAACGGTGATATTGCCTGTAGGTACTTTGTAATGATGCGCTATGAGTGATTTGAGGATGCGTTCTTTTGATTCTTTGATAGCTGTATCCGGGAGCCCGATGATCTCCAGCTTGGGCAGCCCTGGGACAATACTCACTTCTACGCGGATAGGAATGGAATCTATGCCTTGCATAACGTAGGAGCATATACTGGCGAAACGCAATTTCTGCGTTTCGCTATATTCAACGATGACGGGTTGTGATGGCAGAACAGTTATGGCGGGATTTTGGATAGTCGCTGCCGCTGGCAACTTAGTGACAGGTAATGATGAATGTGACGCACTGCGCGTATAGACAGGCGTAGCGATATTTGTATTTAGCATGGATGAGTCCTTAACCTTTTAATAAAAGCCCGTGAAACTACACGACCTAGCGGCAACCCCGTAAGCTTCTTACCGAGCAGCCGCTGTGCACACTTAGAAAAACAACCAGCAAAAGTCAAGCAATACAGTTCATCACTACTACTACAACTGTCGGACACGACTTAGCTGGAAGACTCCCTTCAGAGTAATACTGCACAGCAAATTTATGTGACCATGGTTTTTTTTTGCATTTCATAGAAATATGTGTTAAAAATTATAATGATCATTTTGTATGTTTGTGATTTCAATTTTTCGGGCTGATGGTATAATTGAGTGCAGGACTTAATAGTGGAAATAACGCGTAAGGATAACAGGTTGCTGATGGGGTATATGTGGAACAGTTTGTGACAAGTGTTCCAGAATTTGTGATTTATGGCATGGCGGGCTTAATGCTTTTGCTGGCAGGATTTTTAGGGTGGACGCTCAAAGGGAGCTTAGCGCGACGCTCCTACAGGAAAGAGCGCACACTTTTTCGTGATGAACAAGACACTTTTCAGCGTAAACTGAAGAAACTTTGGGATAGCGAGTTGCATGGCGTTTTAACCGAGAAGGAAACACTTCAGGCTAAATTGCTTCTCTTGGAGCAACGCGTGGAAAGCTATCGCCAAAAACTAGCGGGATTGGGTGTGTTGAATTTTTGGGGCAGTAAAAAACGCAGCGATATTCTTTACGCGTTGCTTTTAGAGAACGAAACTTTGGAACAACTGTTAAATGCGCAGACTCAACGCGTGGCGGAGACACATCAGCAACATCTGAAAGAGAAGCTGATGGATATTCACAAACGCCAGCGGCTTTTGGCGGAGATCTTTAACGACCAAAAAATAAAAGATTACGTGCGCGACGTTATTGCCGAAAAACAGGACACGCTGCTGTCAGCCGATGCCCAACTGGGCAGGACTGAGACCAAAACTGAAGAAACCCCCAAGTCTTGAGCTTATGCTTGAAGCTGTAAATATTGCAAGCTGGCGCGACTAACAAGCTTAGTGTTTAGCATTAAGCTTAGCGTTTAGCATTGCTCGCGTTTTGGATCAGTTCATAAAGCTCCTGTGGGCTTTGGGGGGTCTTAATTTCTTTGTTATTGAGCAGGATGGCAGGCGTTCCACGGATGCCTACTTGTTCGCCCAGCTTAATGTCATTCGCTATTTTCTTAGCAACACTGCGTTTTTCGGCTTCTTGTTGGACGACCAGCGGATCAAGTCCAGCTTCACGAATATATGTTTTGAAGAGCTCAGCGGCCGAAGGAACGTTTTTTTGCGACCATTCGTTCTGACTTTCAATGATGCGTTTATAAAGCGTGTAATAGGCATCGTTAGTGGCGACGTTGCGTGCAGCTTCTACGTACTGCGCTGCTTTCATTGCATGGGGGTGAATATTGGTAAGCGGGTAGTGGCGCAGAACCAATAATACATCATTTTCTATCAGGCGCCAAGTGCGATCCAAGATCAAATGCCATTGTGCACAGGCAGGACACTGCATGTCCACGTACTCGATGAGGACGACACTAGCTTCTGGATTGCCAAGCACAATAGCTTCACTACGAATGGCATTCGCGGGATTGGCGGAGGCATCGGTATAAGTAGTGGCGGCATTGCCTTTACTGCAGCTGCTCAGGAGGAGGATGAAACCGCATGACAAATAGATAATGACTTAGCTTGTGAGCTGAGGTGGTGAACGAAGAAAAAATGGTGTTTGTATAACGGTGCCAACTTTAGAAATAGCTGAATTTAATATTGCTGTTATAACATACTAATATAGTATTGTTTTTGATTTTACTGAAATCATTAGCCAAAACTAAAACTGAAGAAACCCCCAAGTCTTGAGCTTATGCTTGAAGCTGTAAATATTGCAAGCTGGCGCGACTAACAAGCTTAGTGTTTAGCATTAAGCTTAGCGTTTAGCTAAGCTTAGCGTTTAGCATTGCTCGCGTTTTGGATCAGTTCATAAAGCTCCTGTGGGCTTTGGGGGGTCTTAATTTCTTTGTTATTGAGCAGGATGGCAGGCGTTCCACGGATGCCTACTTGTTCGCCCAGCTTAATGTCATTCGCTATTTTCTTAGCAACACTGCGTTTTTCGGCTTCTTGTTGGACGACCAGCGGATCAAGTCCAGCTTCACGAATATATGTTTTGAAGAGTTCATCAGCCGAAGGAACGTTTTTTTGCGACCATTCGTTCTGACTTTCAATGATGCGTTTATAAATCGTGTAATAGGCATCGTTAGTGGCGACGTTGCGTGCAGCTTCTACGTACTGCGCTGCTTTCATTGCATGGGGGTGAATATTGGTAAGTGGGTAGTGGCGCAGAACCAATAATACATCATTTTCTATCAGGCGCCAAGTGCGATCCAAGATCAAATGCCATTGTGCACAGGCAGGACACTGCATGTCCACGTACTCGATGAGGACGACATTGGCTTCTGGATTGCCAAGCACAATATCTTCACTACGAATGGCATTCGCTGGATTGGCGGAGGCATCGGTATCATTGGTGGCGGCATTGCCTTTACTGCAGCTGCTCAGGAGGAGGATGAAACCGCAGACAAATAGATAATGACTTAGCTTGTGAGCTGAGGTGGTGAACGAAGAGAAAAATGGTGTTTTCATAATGTTGATAATTTTAAAAATGGCTGAATTGGATGTTGTTATCATAACATGATATTGTTTTTAACTTTACTGAAATCATTATGTGAAGAGCGCGTTTTCTAGCTTGTGTGTGTAAGTGCTGAGCGCACTAAGTTCAGCATACTCGTCTTCACGATGGCATTGGGCGGTGAGACCAGGCCCGTAATTGAACGCGGGAATGTTTAATTTGCCAAACTGTGCCACGTCTGTCCAGGCTTGTTTAGCGGCTTGTGCCACGTCTAGTGAAGCTGCAACTTTTTTAAACAAAGGTGTGGGATTGAATGTGCCAGCAGGGGCACTGCTGGTCAAACGAATACGCGCAAAATTTTCTCGCACCGCGCCCATTCTTTCCAATGTTTCCTTAAACGTTTGTTTGGCGGCACGCTCACTGCTAGGGGGTGAAAAGCGGTAATTGACATTGGCTTTCCACCAGCTTGGCACTGTCGTTTTTCCGCGTTCGCTTGCACTTTCGGTGATGGTCATCACATCATAAAAGTCAACTCCCCAACGACGTTTGCGTTTGGGCTTGAGTTTTGCAAACTTGGCAATAAACGTACTGGCGCGATTGAGTGCACTGGCGCCGTTCCAGGGGCGTGCAGAATGGGCCTGAATACCGTGGAAGCTGACTTCGGCATGTTGACTGCCTACACAGCCTAGTTGAATAATGCCGTTGGTGGGCTCGGCAATGATGGCAAGGTCAATGCTTTTAAAATATGCCGGAAATGCGCGGATAAGCTTATAAAGACCATTATCGCGCATGTCTGCCACTTCTTCGCATTCATAAAAGATAACAGAGAGCTGATATGGGGAACTTTGGATGCCCAGTGTTTTTAAGAGATAAAGCAATGCAGCAATGCCCGCTTTCATATCGGAAGCGCCGGCGCCATAAATGCGATTGCCGCGGCGTTTGGCAGCTTTGTGTGTGGGCACCACATCCAAATGTCCCAGCAGGGCTACATGCGGGTGTGTTTTGACGAATGGATGACGGCTGAGCGGCTGGCGGCTTACAATGAGTGAATGCCCCAGACGCGTCACTTGAAATGCGTGCTGTTTAAGAATTTGCAGCAGGTGTTGGGTCAGTGGTGCTTCGCCATAGCTAGGCGATGGTATATTACAGAGCTCAAGGAGTTCTGTACTAAGCGCTTGGCGATAGGAGCTTAGTGATTGACGGACGCGTCTTACCATGGTTGCAATAAAAATACCAGCACGCTGAACTGCACTGCCACGGTTATTCCAAAATGGCATAAACTGCTTTAAATGCAGCTTCTTTTTCCTTTATGCGGGTGCGTTTGATGGCCTTGCGAATGGTAGAGGCAACCTCTGTTTCACCAAAACTTTCCTGCATTTCCAAGAGAACTTCGACTAAGTGTTCATTGTTTTTGTGGATATTATAAATTTCATTTTCGTCGTAGTCAAAAACGTCGCTTAAACGCTCATAAGCAGATTTTAACGTTAGTGTTTCAGCGATGGCGGCACCACTGAGCTTGCGTTGGGATTCCTTGTTAAGGCGTTTACGCTCTTTACGCAGATCTCGTTCTTTGCGGTCTAATTCTGTTTGTTTCATAATGGATACTTAGGCTCCTTTCTTGATTGAATCACTGATAAATATACATACGAATAAACAGCCATGTGTCTAAGCTTAACCATATTTGCAATATTTATATTGCGTTAACAAATTGTGGTAATTATCTTGTTAGCACCAAGCTGACAAACGATCACCTGATTTCTCCAGAATATAGCTACAGTACTGGAAAGAATACGCTTTGGCGAAAAATGACCTAAATCATCAATCCATCGCATTCCCTACCGGTAATACAAACTAGTGACTTAGCGAACTGATGAATGCTCGCTCTCATAGTATAACATGATTTTGTCTTGAGCGAACATTTTTTGTTTATTTATTGGCTTTGCCAAGCTGTTATTAAATTCTTAATACAGCATGCAGTGTTTGTTATGGATAGCTGTTAGCTTTAAAGTGTTAAGTGCATAAATAACTTTAACGCTTCTGGATTGGCAAGTGCTGATGAATTGGTAACGGGGCGGTTATGGATAACGTTTTTGATGGCTTTTTCTGATATTTTCCCATTGACCGTCCGCGGCAAATCACTGACTTGAATAATTTTAGCCGGTACATGTTTGGGGGATGCTGCTTGTTTGAGCGTCTGACAAATTGCCTGCGATAGCTTTTCAGTGAGTTTGTTGTGTTTGTGAAGGACTAAAAAAAGTATGATGCGAATGGCTGTTTGGCTTTCGTGCGTTACAGCGGCTGCTGCATTGAGCTCGGTAAATTGTTCCAAGTGGCGATAAATTTCTGCTGTTCCAATGCGAACCCCGCCCGGGTTTAACAGCGTATCTGAGCGGCCGTAAATAATAATGCTGCCGCGCGTGGTGAGCTCGGCAAAATCGCCGTGAAACCATATATTGGGCAGGGTATGGAAATAGGCAGCTTTGTAACGCGTCTGCTGAGCATCATCGTTATGAAACCCTAAGGGCATGGACGGCAGCGGTTGTGTGCAGACCAATTCACCTTTTTCGGCGATAACAGCTTGATGGTCTTCATTAAAAATCTGCAGTGCCACCCCCAGCGCGGCTGTCTGAATTTCCCCTTCATAAACAGGCAATGCCACACACCCCAGGACAAAACACCCCACAATATCCGTACCGCCAGAGATGGAGGCTATTTGCAAACGTGCTGTGGCGCCATGCGGCCCTGCAAGCATTTCCATCAGATAGACAAACAGTTCACGCGTGAGCGGCGAACCGGTAGCCAGCACCGCGCGGAGACTGGGCAATGAAAGTTTCTGTGCGCGCAGTGTTGCCGCATTCACGGCAGCATTTTTCAGCTGTGCATAAACAGCCGCACCAGCTCCTAAGACGGAGACCTTGTATTTGGCTGCAACTGCCAAGAGCTGTGTGGATTGCGGGTAAAATGCAGCTCCCTCATAAAGGACCAATGTCACCCCTAAGGCTAAGGCGCTCACTTTCCAATTCCACATCATCCAGCCGCAAGTCGTATAAAACAGCAGGCGTTCACCTGTACTCAGGTTCAAATGCAATCCCAACTCGCTGAGGTGTTTCAAGAGTACGCCGCCAGCGCGATGCACAATGCACTTGGGCAACCCCGTAGTTCCCGATGAATAAAGAATATAAAGGGGATGATCAAATGCAAGCGGTTTGAACGTTATTTCCTGATGCCGGGTGGCTGTGCACCAGTGTGCCAGTTGTTCTTCATAACAATGTACGGTAAGGTTAGTGGCTTGCAGCGGTGGCACCTGGGCAATGAAAGTGACGGCAACAAGCTCGCGGATACTTGGAACGGCGCTGAGCACGGCTGCTACTTTTGTTTGCATAGGGAATACCGTTCCTTTGTAGCTGTACGCGTTGGCGGCGATGAGGAGCTTAGGTTGAACTTGTCTGAACCGATCGCAGACTGCTGTACTGCCAAAATCCGGTGAACAGGCCGTCCAAATAGCACCTAGTGAAGCGGCAGCAAGAAATCCGACGATCGTCGCCGGACTATTGGGCATGTACGCCGCCACAATGTCGCCTTGTTTGATTCCGCGGCTTTGCAGCCAATAGTGCATGGCTCTAACCTCAGCGTAAAGCTCCGCAAACGTGAGCACTTGCGAGCTTCCTGTTTCTGTAACACCGATAAGCGCGGGGCTGTTGTCGCGTTTTTGCAGCAATGTTTCACTGTAATTCAACGTTGCGCCGCTGAACCATTGGTTAGCGGTCATATGCTCGCCGCGCTTGAGAATATGAGTAGGGGGGCTATGGAAAGGCAGCTTATAAAAATACGCACAGGCTTCCCAAAAGTCTGCCACGGCACCGATGGACCAGTGATAAAGCGCGTTAAAATCTTTAAGTTTTTGCCGATAACGCTCATTCACATAGCGGATAAATTCTGTCAGCTGAGCTGTGGCTAAGTCGCTTTCATTAGGCTGCCAGAGAATTGGCGGAGTGGTTGCCGTCATGATGTTGCGGAACGATGGTACTAAGCTGATGGCGTGTTATGATTGATGGACAGCTGAAAGCAACAGCGCATTGGTCTTCACGCTTGTTTCAGTTTTAAGTATAACATGATCCGCTTAACGCATTTGTTGATGCGTGCGTGCTATTAGCTAAGTGGGGAATTTAAGCTCGGCGAGGGGACATGCCGGCAGCTCCGTTGTTTTGTGTGAGGCATTGTAATCGCGTGTTGGAGGTGTGGGGAGTTTCATTTCTAACTTAAAGCCTGTTTCGGGCGATGAACTTACCTTGAGCGTGCCGCCTAATTTTGTGACAGCAATTTGGATAAAATTCATGCCCAACCCTTGACCGGCATTAAGCGAGACTTGCTGGCGTGTTAAGATTGATGGGCAGCTGAAAGCAGAAGCGCATTGGTCTTCGCGCTTGTTTTAGCTTTAAGGATAACATGATCCGCTAAACGCATTTGTTGCTGTGTGCTGGCTAAGTGGGGGATTTAAGCTCGGCGAGGGGACGTGCCGGTAGCTCCGCTGTTTTGTGCGAGGCGTTGTAATCGCGTGTTGGGGGTGTGGGGAGTTTCATTTCTAACTTAAAGCCTGTTTCGGGCGATGAACTTACCTTGAGCGTGCCGCCTAATTTTGTGACAGCAATTTGGACAAAATTCATGCCCAACCCTTGACCGGCATTAAGCGAGACTTGCTGGCGTGTTAAGATTGATGGGCAGCTGAAAGCAGAAGCGCATTGGTCTTCGCGCTTGTTTTAGCTTTAAGGATAACATGATCCGCTAAACGCATTTGTTGCTGTGTGCTGCTGCTAAGTGGGGGATTTAAGCTCGGCGAGGGGACGTGCCGGTAGCTCCGTTGTTTTGTGCGAGGCGTTGTAATCGCGTGTTGGAGGTGTGGGGAGTTTCATTTCTAACTTAAAGCCTGCGGGCGATGAACTTACCTTGAGCGTGCCGCCTAATTTTGTGACAGCAATTTGGATAAAATTCATGCCCAACCCTTGACCGGCATTAAGCGAGACTTGCTGGCGCGCGATGATTGATGGACAGCTGAAAGCAGCAGCGCATTGGTCTTTGCGTTTGTTTTAGCTTTAAGGATAACATGATCCGCTAAACGCATTTGTTGCTGTGTGCTGCTGCTAAGTGGGGGATTTAAGCTCGGCGAGGGGACGTGCCGGTAGCTCCGTTGTTTTGTGCGAGGCGTTGTAATCGCGTGTTGGAGGTGTGGGGAGTTTCATTTCTAACTTAAAGCCTGTTTGAACTTACCGGCATTAAGCGATAAAATTCATGCCCAACCCTTGCTAAGCTGAGACTTGCTGGCGCGCGATGATTGATGGACAGCTGAAAGCAGCAGCGCATTGGTCTTTGCGTTTGTTTTAGCTTTAAGGATAACATGATCCGCTAAACGCATTTGTTGCTGTGTGCTGCTGCTAAGTGGGGGATTTAAGCTCGGCGAGGGGACGTGCCGGTAGCTCCGTTGTTTTGTGCGAGGCGTTGTAATCGCGTGTTGGAGGTGTGGGGAGTTTCATTTCTAACTTAAAGCCTGTTCCGGGCGATGAACTTACCTTGAGCGTGCCGCCTAATTTTGTGACAGCAATTTGGATAAAATTCATGCCCAACCCTTGACCGGCATTAAGCGAGACTTGCTGGCGCGCGATGATTGATGGACAGCTGAAAGCAGCAGCGCATTGGTCTTTGCGTTTGTTTTAGCTTTAAGGATAACATGATCCGCTAAACGCATTTGTTGCTGTGTGCTGCTGCTAAGTGGGGGATTTAAGCTCGGCGAGGGGACGTGCCGGTAGCTCCGTTGTTTTGTGCGAGGCGTTGTAATCGCGTGTTGGAGGTGTGGGGAGTTTCATTTCTAACTTAAAGCCTGTTCCGGGCGATGAACTTACCTTGAGCGTGCCGCCTAATTTTGTGACAGCAATTTAAAATTCATGCCCAACCCTTGACCGGCATTAAGCGAGACTTGCTGAGCTGTTGAAAAGTTAGCTTTAAAAATACAGGCAAGCGTTTCCTGATGACTCATAGCATTTAGTTGTGTCTCTGTGTAGCCGTGCGCGTTTTTAAGTTGTGTTTTTACTAACGCAGGATCAATGCCCTTCCCGTTATCACAATAGCTGATGGTAAGTATGTGGTCATGCAGCTTGCTGGCAATGGTAATGCAAAATGAATCCATGTTTGTCTTAATGCCATGGCTTAGCGAATTTTTAACCAGCAGTATAAAACAATCTTTGATGCTTTCGTAAAGTTCGGCATTATGCAGCAAGTGGTGTTCATGAAAGTTTGTACTGTTGAGGAGAATAGGCGGATGGTTGGGTTTGCGTGAGAATTGGATGGCGCGTTCAAGGAGTTTATCAATGTTTGTGTCAAATTTTTTACTGAGCTGAGTATAACGATAATTAAATTCTCCCAGCTTGTGAATATTATTTTCAGTAAGTTGCAGCTCCTGGAGCATTTTTTTTAAGAGTTGAGTGATCATGTTTTGATGGCGCGCTAAAAAAGCACCAATGGTTTCTTTAGGCTGTTGTTGTAAGAGCTTAAGTCTGGTTTCTGCATAATGCACAGTTTCGGCGAAATGAATGAAGCCAATGACACTGGCGTTTCCTTTTATGGCATGCAGCTCAGCGAATAACTTTGGTATGAACGTCATTTGAGCATTTGTTGTACTTTGCAATGCTAATTCTTTATGCAATGTGTACGTATGACAGGTCTCTTGCAGCCAGGCTTTAAACATATTCAGTTTATTACTGGCGTTTGCAATAAACTTTTTCAAGTCAATGGGATCCACTTGCATGATAGCAAGAATTTGTTCAATCGCTTGAATTTTTTGGTTTTTCTGTTCGGCGAGATGTTTTTTCAGCGCGACTTCCTGTGTAATATCAACTACTTTGCCAAGGATCTCAATTTTGTTTTTTTTGAGTGGAATAACCGAGAAAGAGAAGGCTAATGTTTTTTGTTTGCGTTCGTTCTGGTTTTGCACGTACAAGGTGACGGAAGCCAGTGGATTGATGGCATCGGGTGCAAGCTTGCCGGTATGGATAATGGCATTGAGGTAACTTTCTAATTGGATTGACTTGGCTTTAAAAATTTTTGTTTCCAAGACTTTAATGAAAGAGCTGCTAAGCGTAATGAAAGGAATACCAAGAATTTCTTTTAATGCTGTGGAGTAGGGATATTTGATGTTTAGCTGTTGATCTAAGAGAAAGATGCCATCGGTGACATTTTTCATGATTTTAATGTACTGTACTTGTTGCCTGTCCAGTTTGGCAATGGTTTCATCCAAGAGCTTGCGATGTGTTTCAAGTGCTGTTTGTACAGTTTTGCGTGTGTGTTCATAAATGAGGATAAGTAGGAGGATGATTGCATAAACAAAGATCACACGAACAAACATTGTTTCGCTGAGCTGGTAATAGTTGTTCCAAAAACTGTAAAGCAGAAGAAAACAGCTTAACAATACTAAGGAGATGAACGTGCCGCGTTTATTTCCCAGTAGGAAAATAAGTACTGGCGGAGTGGTGAATAACCAAAGTACATAAAATTGGTTTTCATAGCTGATGAAGAGAAGGACAATAATAATAACCAAAAAGCAACTGAGTAACAGGTGGCTGACTAAGCGAAAAGTTTTTTCATATTTAATAAAAGGGAATAATATGCCCGCTGCCATGATCAACAGCAGATCCACAATGATCACGTTGAGCTCGTTATTGGCATAATTGATGATGCTGAAACAAATGCCGGTGAAACTGCCTGTGATGAGGAAAGCGTATGTTAGAATCTGCTTGCGCTGGAGCTCAATGTTGGCGAGATTGCTCAGCGTAAAAATTTTATAAATATGCGTATTGTGCAGGAAATTGAATACCCGCTGCAAGCGTGACGATTTACCGGCAAGTATGCGCGCGCTTTTAGAGGGGGGAGGCAGGCGGGAAGATGGATGTGGATGCATTTAGTTAGCTACGCAATTCAAGCAGATCGCAGATAACAATACAATTTGTCAACAATTTGTCAATTATTGTTAGAATTAATGACCCATGGCAGCAAATCCTATTGTGAAATAGTACGTGCTGGTGATTTTTTGAGCCTATGTTCCAAGTATGTCTGCATTTAGCTTAATACAAATATTCAGTGAATTTTAGTGATAAACTTTTTTAGTAATGAACTTTTCTGAAGTCAAGGAGTTTTCTGTTTTTTAACGCTTGCATTTTGAAAACTAGCAATAACATTTAGTGACTTTTATTTTGCGTCAATAAAAGGTATAATATACAAGTATGTGTTAGGGCATGGCACTTTTTATGCCAATAACGCTGAGCTTTAAATAAGCAGATTAACATTTGTGGAGGAGCATTTATGGAATCCACCAAACAAGTACAAGAACTCACTAATGTCACTTTTAAGGATAAAATTGCGAAAGGGGTTGCGCTCGTCGATTTTTGGGCTGAGTGGTGCGGACCCTGTTTGCAGCAGGCACCAGTTCTTGAAGAATTAGCAGGGGCGCTAGGTGATCAATATGTCATTGGCAAGCTGAATGTGGATCACAATAAGGAGCTTGCCGTCGAATATGAGGTGACCAGTATTCCTACAATAATTCTTTTTAAAGAAGGTAAGCAGCTTAAGCGATTGGTAGGATTGCAGCCGTTGAACGTGCTGAAAGAAGCTTTGGCAACAGCTGCTGCTTAGGTTGATGTACCCGCGGTGGGCTAAGCGCGGCTAACCGCGCTTAGCGAAGCTTCCACAGTGAAGTTTCCACAATGAAACTTCACTAAGCGGGTTTTCCAATAATAAGCTGGTGGCGTTGTCGCAAGATGAATAGTCTTCACACGGATGCCACCGCTGAGGCACCCCCCGGTGTGCCGGCAGGGCAGTATTTTACAGCTGCTTGTCAGACTTTTATTTGTACAGAGCTTGCCAAGTGCCGGGGGCAGGAGCTTTTATTGGGCGGCAAGCTGGACGGAACGGGGCGTGTTCAAACGCTTGATGTTCTGGCGCGCGGCAATAAACGCATGGTGCCTGCTGTTATTGAAACAGCGCGCGGCTACGATGTGGTGGTGCATAATCATCCATCGGCGTTATTAACGCCTTCTGCTGCCGACCTTCATGCTGCGGGCGTCCTGAGTGATTACCGCGTAGGCTTTTACATTATCACCAATGATTGTACGCGTGTCAACGTGGTCACGCGTTCTGGCAAAGCTCCACAAAAACGTTATCAGCTCGATGCGGCGCGTGCGTTGCAATATTTGGACACTGAGTCTTCGCTGGCAAAGGCACTGCCCGGGTATGTGTACAGGGAGAGTCAAGCGCGGCTTATGCGCGGAGTTGTGCAGGCCTTTAATAAGGATGCCATTTACTTAGCGGAAGCGCCGACTGGTACGGGTAAATCGCTTGCGTATTTACTGCCTGCTTTATTATGGGCGCGGCAGACACGCCATAAAGTGGTGATTTCCACGCATACCATTCTCCTGCAAGAGCAGCTATTGAAAAAGGATATCCCGCTGCTTAAACGGCTTAGCGGTTTGGCGGATGTGAAGGTGGAGCTGGTGAAGGGGCGGCAGCATTATTTGTGTTATCGCAAATACGCTCAGCTTTTTGGCGCTGGGCAGCTTGGCGACCTATTCTCAGCAACGGAACGTGAATCCCCGCGGCTTAGCGAGCTGGCGGATTGGGGCGCTAAGAGCTCTAGGGGTGAGTTTCGTGAATTGAGTTTTGATATTCACAGGACGCCTTATAAAGAGGAACTGTGTTGTGAAGCGGATACCTGTAAACATTCTTTGTGTCAGCATCAGCATGATGGCAAGTGTTTTTACGGCGCGGCGCGCAAACGTTTTAGCGAAGCCGATATTCTCATCGTCAATCACCATGTTTTAATGATTGATCTCTTTATTAAAGCTGAACAAGGCATGGATAATCCTGTGGGGTTACTGCCGGGTTTCAAGTATTTAATTGTTGACGAAGCGCACCATTTGGATGAGGTTGCCTTGAAGCATTCTGGTGTGGAGGCTACGCGCTGGGGGATCTTGAAAACGTTGCGGCAATTGCTGACAGTGCCGCGCGTGGCGGCAGCGGGCGCCGCGCCGCGTGCGGTGCCGCGCGGCGTTCTGGTAAACTTGCAAAATAAACTCAACGCTGCTGCCAGCGCCAAGCTGGATCCAAAGGTTGTGACGTCTGAGCAGCAGACTGCTGCTCAGGCATTGCTCAAGCGGTTGCGGCACTTAGTGGAAAAGTATAAGCAGGCGCAAACTGGGTATGTGGAGCAGGAAACACAATTATTTGAACAACTTTACAATTATTTACGCCGCACCCAAAGTCACGATGGCAATGTCCAGGCACAGGCTGCAGGTGGCAACCAGAAAAGTGTTATGTTGCAGCAGCGCATTAGAGCGGGCATGCCGGAGGAGGCTGATTGGAAGTTATTTGCGCAGCCGCTCAATGAGCTGCTCACACACTTAGCGGCTGTGGATACAGCTTTGCAGGACTTGCATAAGCTCTTGCAGGGGATAGCTGAGCCATTACTGAACAGCCTTGAGCTGGGAAATTTACGTACAGACTTTTCAGCTTATTACACGCGTCTGGACACGCAGTTTGGAACATTTCGCGCCTTGCTGCAGATAGAAAAAAAGGGTGAAGCGAAGTGGCTCAGTGCCACGCGGCATTACAATCGGCTGAATGTTTCCGCACATCAGTATAACATTGACATTGCTGAGCGTCTGGCACAGGCCTGTTTGCAGCCGCTGCAGACGGTTGTCCTGACGTCGGCGACACTGACCGTGGAGAACTCTTTTGATTTTTTGCGCACACGTCTGGGAATCCGTTATTTATCCGAGACACAACAGCAACGCGTGCAGAGCGAACAGCTGGCGACACATTTTGATTATGCCGCTCATTGCGGATTTTATCTGCCAGGGCCTGATTTTCCAGCTGTTCAGGCAGCTGGATTTACGCAAGCCGCACAGACTTTGCTGTTAACGCTGCTCAAACGTTTTCCTGGACGCATGTTGATTTTATTCACATCGCACCGTGCTATGGAGCTTATGTATACTCAGCTGGTTGACGCGCTGCGGCAGCTGGGCATTAAGCTGATGATGCAAGGACGGCATGAGCGTTATGCCATGCTGGCGGAAATGGAACGCGCCGCTGCACAGACGGTATTGCTGGGCGTCGATTCCTTTTGGGAAGGCATTGACTTGCGTGATAAGCAGTTGACGTGTTTGGTGATGATGAAGTTGCCATTTCCTAATGTAGGGGATCCTTTGATTGCTGCGCGTTTGGAGTTTTTGGAACAGGATGGACGCAACTCATTTACGGAGTTTTCATTGCCCAAAGCTATTTTACGTTATCGACAGGGTTTTGGACGACTTTTACGCGGGGAGCAGGAGCGGGGTTTGTTTGTGCTGCTGGACAAGCGTGTTCGCACACAGGCTTACGGCAGACGTTTTATGGCGTCTTTACCGCAGCTGTACGAACTTAAACATCCCACTGCGCTAGCGGCAGCGGAGGCATTTTGGAAACTCAACGCTGCTGGCAATAACGGTTAAGCCAATGTTGCCCTGCAGGATCAGTGCTCATGGTGTTGTGCTTGGTTTGGCAGGCGGAGGAGTTTGACTCTGTTTTTGGATTTCTGCTAAGCTCAGCGTGCCGCCTAAAGCTCTAAGGCACTGCCAACAGTGAAATCAAGTGTGCCCTCCCGCCGATGAATAGTTTGAATATCGTTTTGTACTGCTGGACAAACGGGTAGCGGGTGTTCGCACACAGGCACACAGGCAACACAAGGCTACGGCAGATGTTTTATGGCGTCCTTACCGCAGCCTGTACGAACATTAAAGATCCCACTGCGCTAGCGGCGGCGGAGGCATTTTAGGAACTCAACGCTGCAGGCAGCAACGGTTAAGTTAATATTGCCCTGCAGGATCAGTGCTCATGGCGTTGTACTTGGTTTGGCAGGCGGAGGATATTGACCCTGTTTTTGGACTTCTGCTAAGCTCAGCGTGCCGCCATAAAGCTCTAAGGCATTGCTAACTGTGAAATCAAGTGTGCCCTCCCGCCGATGAATAGTTTGAATATCGTTTTGTACTGCTGGACAAGCGGAGTAGCGGGTGTTCGCACACAGGCAACACAAGGCTACGGCAGACGTTTTATGGCGCCCTTACCGCAGCTGTACGAACTTAAAGATCCCACTGCGCTAGCGGCGGCGGCATTTTAGGAACTCAACGCTGCAGGCAATAACGGTTAAGAGCCATGTTGCCCTGCAGGATCAGTGCTCATGGCGTTGTGCTTGGTTTGGCAGGCGGAGGATATTGACCCTGTTTTTGGACTTCTGCTAAGCTCAGCGTGCCGCCATAAAGCTCTAAGGCATTGCCAACAGTGAAATCAAGTGTGCCTTGTCCCAGCCGATGAATAGTTTGAATATCGTTTTGTGCTGTGGACAAGCGGGTAGCTGGGTGTTCGCACACAGGCACACAAGGCTTACGGCAGACGTTTTATGGCGTCCTTACCGCAGCTGTACGACTGTACGAACTTAAAGATCCCACTGCGCTAGCGGCGGAGGCATTTTAGGAACTCAACGCTGCAGGCAATAACGGTTAAGCCAATATTGCCCTGCAGGATCAGTGCTCATGGCGTTGTACTTGGTTTGGCAGGCGGAGGAGTTTGACCCTGTTTTTGGACTTCTGCTAAGCTCAGTGTGCCGCCATAAAGTTCTAAGGCACTGCCAACTGTGAAATCAAGTGTGCCCTGTCCCAGCCGATGAATAGTTTGAATATCGTTCAGTGTGTGAATGCCGCCGGCATAAACAATAGCCAGCGGAGGTTTGACGGCAGTGCCCATGGCAGCCAGCTGGCGGATGAGAGTTGTGTCAATGCCCGCCATCCGTCCTTCGGCGGCAACGGCATGGACTAGGAGTTCGCTGGCATAAGGAGCAATACTTTCTAGCGTTTCCTGAGAGAGTGAAAGTTCACTGGTTGTGCGCCAGCCGTTTAACATAACTTTGTAGCGGTCTGTGAAGGCGGTGCTTTCAACCCCAGCGAGTTCACGGACGCTAAAGTCCACCACTATGCGCTCCCTGCCAATAGCCGCACTGAGGGCTTGCAGGCGTTCGTGGATAAATAGCTTATTTTTAAAAAGGGCAGATGTGAAGATGAGTTTGCGTGCGCCGTGGTTTAGCCAGTGTTTGGCACTGGCGGCTGTAAGTCCGCCGCCCAGGTGAAAACAATTGGGGGCGGCATGCAGTGCAGCAGCAGCGGCTTTTGCATTGGCAGCTGTGGCACCTCCCAACATGATGATATGTCCGCCGCAAAGCCCTTGTGCGGCGTAATTGCTGGCATAATGCGCAGGTGACAATGTACTGACAAAGTTGGTCACTGGGCTGCCCTTTGCAGTGGAACTCAGCGCAAGCGTGGCGCCAACAAGCTGTTTAACCTTGCCGTGATGAAGATCAATACACGGACGAAAATGCTGCGTGTTTGTTGGTCTTTGCATAAGCGGAATTTTACAGTTTGGGGTCAGAGCGTTTGTGTGTGTTTGAAGCTTTGTGCTGCGGGCAGCAGCTTGAAAGGAGCTTCTGCTACCTGTCCTGCTTTATAAGCGTGAAAGGCAAGACCGCCGATCATGGCAGCATTATCTCCGCAGAGGTTTAATGGAGGGCTATGGCAGGAGGCTTGGTTGCCGAATTCTTTTTGTACGTATGTGCGCATAAGTGTTTGCAAATAATGATTGGCAGCCACGCCGCCGCAAATCCCCACGTGATGAATGCCCGTATGGTGCATGGCGCGCACTGTTTGTTGTACCAGTTGCTTACACGCTGCGTGTTGAAAACTGGCGGCAATGTCTGGTTTAGGTGTTTGGCGGGCATGTTTGACTGTTTGTGATTTAGGAAGCGGCTTGACGGCATAACGCGCGCTGTTATAAATGACAGCAGTTTTCAGACCGGAATAACTGAAATTGAATGGGGGGAGCTTTGCTGCACTGAGCTTGGGAATAGGATAAACAAACGCGTTGGCATTGCCCGTTGCTGCTAGCTGCTCTAGCGCTGCTCCACCGGGATAAGGAAGTCCTAAGTGCCGGGCAATTTTATCAAAACATTCCCCTGCCGCATCGTCTAAGGTGCAGCCGAGAACACTGATGGCAAGCGGAGCTGTGACTTTGGCTAAAATACTATGGCCGCCTGAGACCAATAGACCAATGTACGGATATGGCAATGCGGGGGAAGACATTGCTAAACTGTAAAAGTGTGCTTTTAGGTGATCGATGGGGATAAGCGGTTTGTCCAGCAGGTAACTCAGACTTTTGGCAGCACTCAGCCCCACAAAAAGCGCTGCTTGCAATCCTGGGTTTGTGGTGACGGCTATGGCTGCTACGCTCCTGAGTAATGCCTGCGGCTTGCGCGGCAAGTGATTGGGGTACTGGCTTGCTGCACAGGCTTTGCGCAGGCAGGCGCTGAGTGTGGGATAAAATACTTCTAAATGCCTGCGTGCGGCAAGCTCCGGCACCACCCCGCCAAAAGCCTGATGATAAACCTCCTGCCCAGCTGTTTCCAGCCCCAGGACAATGCTGCCGTTTACCACTAAGGCAAGGGATGTTTCATCGCAAGAGGTTTCAATCGCTAAAATAAGCACAGCATAAATATAATTTAAGTAAGGCTTAAAAACTTTTTTGCAGGATAGCTTTAAGGATCATCGTCATGTTAAGCTTAACGGTTTCGGAAAACCGCAGTTTGCCGTGCAGCTTTCTATACTTATAATCCACTAACCCACTTATGGATATGTCAATTGTATTGCCTTGCGCTATAATGGAAAAAGCATCTTCTATGATCAGACTGTGTTTAAAACTGAGTGGGACGATAATCTTGTTCATGCCCTGATGAAGCACGTAGTGCTGGGGACTTTGCAATTCTGAGATTACGGTGTTATAATCCTGATAAAGCTTGAGTTCGTTGAGTGTAATGGACAGCGGGCGCGGCGCGCGTCCTTCTATGATAAACATTATGTCAGCAATAACATCGTTGCCCTGAATGTCCAACTGGGCAACGGAAATTCCCCTGATAACAGGTTTATATTCATCAATGCCACAGGCACTGATAAATACAATACTGCCCAGCATGCCCAAGTACAGTAGTACGCGCCCTAGCCAAGCTTTCATACTTACAACAGGAAAGGTCATGAAGAGGATATCCAAGCGGAAGACAGGATGTTTGTTTAGGGAGCCCAAAAGTCAGTATTGGTGCCTAGGTTGTAAAATGCCTCCCGGGGAGCATAACGTGCGCTGCTTCCCAGGTCTTCTTCTATACGCAAGAGCTCGTTGTATTTGGCAAGGCGATCGCTGCGTGAGAGTGAGCCCGTCTTAATTTGCGTTGCTCCCATCGCCACAGCCAGGTGAGCAATGCTTGTATCCTCAGTTTCCCCTGAACGATGTGATAAAATAACACCGTATTGATGCCGTTGCGCCATGCGGATAACTTCCATGGTTTCTGTGAGGGTGCCGATCTGGTTGGGTTTGATGAGGATAGCGTTGGCAATCGTTTCGTTAAGTCCGCGTTGGAGGAAACTGGGATTGGTGACAAAAAGATCATCGCCCACTAGTTGGATGTGTCTGGCGGCTTTTGTGCTGGCAAGCTTAGCTGTGAGCTGCTGCCAGCCGCTCCAGTCGTTTTCACTGAGCGCATCTTCAATAGAAATAATGGCGGGATAACGTTTGACAAGCTCTGTCCAATAGTCCACCATTTCTGCTGAGCTGAGCGTCTTGCCCGATGATTTCCAAAAACGGTAACGGTCATCCTGCCCGGCAGCCTGGGCCAGCTCAGAAGCTGCAGCGTCCAATGCCAACACAATATCGTGCCCGGGCTTGTAACCTGCTTGAGTAATGGCTTCTAAGATCAGTTCCACAGTTTCATCGACACTTTGTAAATTGGGAGCAAAACCGCCTTCGTCGCCTACATTGGTATTCAGACCGCGTTTTTTGAGCAGAATTTTCAGGGTATGAAAGATCTCAGTGAGCTGCCGCAATGCCTCAGTATAACTGACAGCACTAATTGGCACAATCATGAATTCCTGTAAATCAACAGTACTGTCGGCGTGGGCACCGCCATTTAAAATGTTGGCCATTGGTACAGGCAGGGTAGTGGCGCCGGGGCCGCCCAGATAACGATATAGTGGAATTTCCAGCTCATTGGCGGCGGCTTTGGCTACTGCCAATGATACGCCTAAAATAGCATTGGCGCCCAAGCGTTTTTTTGTGGGCGTATTGTCAAGTTTCAGCATGGCCTGGTCAATTTCAACTTGCTCAAATACACTGTGGCCAATGAGTGTTTCGCTGATTGCACTATTGACATGTTCCACCGCTTTAAGCACGCCCTTGCCAAAATAGCGATTTTTATCGCCGTCGCGAAGTTCTACCGCTTCATATGTTCCAGTGGAAGCGCCGGAAGGAACTGCCGCGCGTCCGGTGACGTTGGAATCAAGAATAACGTCCACTTCTACGGTTGGATTTCCGCGCGAGTCTAAGATCTCACGAGCATGAATATGTGTAATAGATGACATAAAAATAAGTTTTACTAAGCTGTACAATAAACATGTATTGAGCTTGCGATGTTAACCAGCCGTGTTTGGCGGCTGCTTGCAGGCTTAATACTGAGCACAACTATTTTATTATATCATAACAAAGTTTGATCAAACTTTGTTACCAAAACTCTAAAAAGCGGCTGGCAAGGAATAACAGTGTGATGATAAGTGCCCAGCGCATGAAACGTGCACCGCCGCGGATAGCGGCATGTGTACCCACCCAAGCACCAAACATAGAACCAATGGCTAAAAGCGCCCCCAAATGCCAGTTCACAAGGCCATGAAAAAGAAATACGCTTAAACTGGAGATATTAAAAATGAACGACAATGACATTTTTACAGCATTGGCGCGCTGCAGATCGAAGCCGCAGAGCAGCACCATGACACTGAGGAGCATAGCGCCCACGCCCGCGTGGATAAATCCGCCATAATGCCGATACATAAAAATATCAAAAACTCCCAGCTATTGATTGTTTGGGACTTAAGGACCCCAGTTTCTTTCAGCCACTCACGTGGTTTGGTGAACATTAAAATGATCGTTACAATCATGAAAATACCAATCAGGCGTTTAAAGAGCGTATCGTCCATGGTCACAGCCATATAGGCTCCCACAAAAGACCCCAATATGCAGGGAACGGCTAAATACATAGCTTTGGAGACATTGAGCAGGCCGCGGCGATAGTAAGTGACCGCGCTGACAATGCTTTGCAGGACAATGCCCACGCGATTACTGGCATTGGCAACTTGTGGCGGTACGCCCATAAGAATGAGTACCGGCAGGGTAATATAAGATCCGCCTGCAGAAATGGTATTGATAAATCCGCTGATAACGCCTATGCCTAGGACAATCAACGTAAAAGTGCTGGTAAAAGAAAAATCTATCATTATGATTCAGGATGCAAATGCAACAATGTGTTGAAAGGAAAAAACAATGCCCACTTCTTCATTGAGGTTATAACGATAAGTTGCGGGCATGAGCGAAAGCAGTTTTGTGCCTGAATGCAGCTCTAAGCTGTAAAGAAAATGGCTGCCTTGGAAGGTGGCTTCTTTGATTTGGGCGCGGATGGCACTTCTATTAAAGAGCGTATCGTCCATGGTCACAGCCATAAGGCTCTTACGAAAGACCCCAATATGCAGGGAACGGCTAAATATATAGCTTTGGAGACATTGAGCAGGTCGCGGCGATAGTAAGTGACCGCGCTGACAATGCCTATGCCTAGGACAATCAACGTAAAAGTGCTGGTAAAAGAAAAATCCATCGTTATGATTCAGGATGCAAATGCAACAATGTGTTGAAAGGAAAAAACAATGCCCACTTCTTCATTGAGGTTATAACGATAAGTTGCGGGCATGAGCGAAAGCAGTTTTGTGCCTGAATGTAGCTCTAAGCTGTAAAGAAAATGGCTGCCTTGGAAGGTGGCTTCTTTGATTTTGGCGCGGATGGCACTTCTATTATCCAGCCGTACGTCGTCGGGACGGACAAGGACTTTGACATTAAGCGACTGACGGCGGTAGGGGTTTACTAGCGGAGCAGGTGCTGTGTCTGGCGGAGTCACAAGTTGAAATTTCTTGATGCGACCAAATTCACTGTTTAACGTACCTTCTTCAATGATGCCGTTCACCAGGACTCCCTTGCCAATAAAATCTGCAATGAAACGTGACCGCGGCTGGTAATAAATTTCATAAGGTGTGCCCACCTGTTCCAAGCCGTGTGCGTGAATAACGCCGATCTTATCCGAGAGTGCAAAAGCTTCATTTTGGTCATGAGTGACAAGGAGGGCGGTCAGTTTTTCCTCTTTGATCAGCGCGCGCAGGGTCACTTGCAATTTCTGCTTGAGCTCAATGTCTTGACTGGCTAGCGGTTCGTCCAGCAATAAAAGTGCAGGCTGCGGTGCCAGTGCGCGTGCGAGTGCTGTACGCTGCTGCTCACCGCCGGAGATGGTATGCGGGTATTGGTTCACAACGTGTTCCAGTTTGAGGGCGGTGATGAGGGCATCCATGCGGCGATGCTGGTCTTTGCGTGACCCGTGTTTCATGGAAAGCAGGATATTGGCTTTGACGCTGAGGTGCGGGAAGAGTGCCAGATCCTGAAAGACCATATTGATATTGCGATCGGCGGGCGGCACCAGCATTTGCGGACTGCTGATGACTTTGCCATTTAAATAAAGTTTGCCTGCAACGGGGGTTTCAAAACCGGCGATTGCTTTGAGCAATGTTGTTTTTCCGCAACCGGAGGGCCCCAGCAGGCAGAAAATTTCTTCACGTTTGACACGCAACTCAATATTCGTAAGTACAGGCAGCTTGCCGTGAGCAAGCGACATGCCTGCAATATGTAAAAATGGTTTATCCTCCCGTGCCGCTGGGTGTGTAAGAATATGTTGCTGCGGCAGCTGGTTCGTGATAGGAGGAGGGAAGTCTTTTGTCATGGTTGTGAAGGTTTGTGTCCTACCTACTTGTGTACAGGTTGTGCAAAGCTGCGTGTGACAAGAAGAATAGGGATGAGGCAGGCGAGGACCATGAGCAAACAGGCTGCCGCAGCTTCTTCTATCAGCTCATCGGAAGCAAAGGCGTAAATATGTGTGGCGAGTGTTTCAAAGTCAAACGGGCGCAAGATGATGGTGGATGAAAGTTCTTTCAGGGAGTCAATGAAAACGATGAGGAAACTGGTGAGGATGCTTTTTTTTAAGATAGGCAAATGAATACGCGTGATGAGCTGGCTATCGCTGTACCCTAAGAGGCGTGCTGAATAATCAATATTGATCGGGATTTTTTTGAGACTGGAGCGCATGGCGCCCAGCGCAATACTGGTGAAGCGCACAACGTAGGCGAAAACAATGGCACTGCCTGTGCCAATAAGCAATAACCCGCTGCGAATGCCAAAAAGTGTTTCGCTTTGCAGGTCCAGCCAGTTGTCAAAGGCACCGAAGGGGATCATGATGCCAATGGCAAGAATGGTGCCGGGAATAGCGTAACCCATGTTGATCAGTTGTGTGAGGCCGCGGGCAAACAAGTGTTTGCGGCTGCGCTCAAAGTAGGCTACGGAGATGCCAATCAGGATGCTGATGGCGGCAGCCCCTAGTGCCAGCATTAGACTATTGGCGGTGGTGCGGAAGAAGTTATGCTCAATAAATGAAGGAACATTGCGAATACTGTAAAAGACCAGTACGGCTACCGGGACGATGAAACCGAAGATGATAGGTGCCCAGCAGTAGCAGGTGAAGAGCCAGCGGACTGCTGGTCGGGGCGTCTTGAGCGGAGGTGCATAAGAGGCGCCTTCACGTTGGTATTGTTCCTGCGCCGCGCGGCTAAATTGTTCAAGGAAGATCAGCGAGCAAACAACCATGATGGTGAAACTGGCTAGCCGCACTGCAGAGCCTAGGTCATTGAGATTGAGCCAGAGGTTATAAACGCCTAAGGAGACGGTATTGACTGCCAGATGTTGCACGCTGCCAAAGTCATTGAGTGTTTCCAGAATCACCAGGATCACTCCAACGGCAAGCGCAGGACGTGCCATTGGCAGTGAAAGTTTGAAAAAGCCGCGCAGTCCGCCAATTCCCATCAGTGCCTGGGCACGGGCCAATGAGGCAGAATGCTCGTAAAAGGCTTTGCGCGCAAACAGATAGACGTACGGGTAAAGTGAGAGTGCCATGATCACACCCGCGCCGCCCAGACTGCGAACAGCAGGAAAATAATAATCATCGGGATTGTCCGTGCCTATGAGCTCACGGATAAAAATCTGAAGCGGCCCGCTGTAATCCAAAAACTCAGCGTAAATATACGCAGCAATGTAAGTGGGAATGGCAAAGGGAAGTGCCAGTGCCCAATTTAACCAGCGGCGTGTTGGAAATTGGTAATGACTGACAATCCAGGCATTGGTGACGCCCAGGATGAAAGCATAACTGGCGGTGAGACAGACCAGTGCGAATGAATTCCAAATATAGCTGGGGAGGGTGGTGTTCAGCAAATGCTGCCAGATGTTTTTTATGCCTGTTGCCGTGTAAACCTTTGCCGGTTCAGCAAAGGTAAACCATGCCAGCGCGATAATGGGCAGCAGAAAACAGGCTGCGATAGCACTCAGCCAAAGTGTTTGTACAAAGTTTGTTCGTGAGGACCTGACGCGGCTGATGCTGCGGCGGATAGTGTTGCTGGCGTGGCGGATAAAGCGATAGTTAAGCCGGATAAATGGCAGTTTGCACATGGTGAGATCAAAGCTGGTTTGAGCTTGTCCGGGCACACTTACAACACTCAGGACAATAACAGGCCTGGAAGTGATTGTTAGGGCATGAGTGTTGTTATGGCTGCTACAGCTTCCACTGGGATTATATCATGATTGTACATAAAAGTACATGCAGTCAATGCAGCTTATTGGCAATACTGATGTGATTATTGATCAAACTTGACTTTGTCCAGCAGCAGGATGGCTTTGTCGTAGTTTGCCATGAGCTCTTGTAATGGAAGTGCGTCTTCCTTAAAGTCAATACTGAGCTCCTTGACCTTCGCGGGCTTTGTTATCGCACTATTGACAGGGAATTCAAAATTAACTTCGCTGTAAATAAATTGTGCATTGGGACTACTGAGGTATTCTAAAAATTTAAGCGCAGCTTTTTTATGCGGTGCATATTTGGTGAGCGCGGCACCGGAAATATTCATATGTGTCCCGCGAGTTGCTTGATTGGGAAAAATGAGACGCACAGCGCGCGCCCAGCTTTTTTGCTTGGGATTTTCTTCGTTAAGCAGCATTTTTCCGTAATAATAGCTGTTGCCTAGGCTTAAATCGCAGAGATTTTCTTTAATGGCTTTAACTTGCGTACGATCGTTGCCCTGCGGCCTACGTGCCAGGTTGTTTTTTAGCCCGCGTAACCAAGCTTCGGTTTTGGCTGCACCGTGGTGAGCGACCAGCGAAGAAATAAGCGCAATGCTGTACTCATGATAGCCCGAGCGTGTGCAAATACGTCCTTTCCACTTTGGATCCGCTAAAGCTTCATAAGTAAGGGCCTCGTCAGCGGCTACACGCGTTTTGGACGCGTAAATAATACGTGCGCGTGTGGTGAGACCTATCCAACTTCCATCTGCCGCGCGATATTGGGCGGGAATATTGCTGTTAATGGTGCTTGAACGGATGTGTCCCAGTACGCCTGCTTCCTGAAGATACTTAAATCTCCCTACGTCCACTGTTAGAACAACATCTGCAGGAGAATTGCGGCCTTCACTTTTAAGACGCTCTAAGAGTCCCGACTTTAGGAAAACAACGCGTGTTTGAATGCCTGTTCTTTGCGTAAAATCGTCTAAGAGCGGGCGTAATAGAAATTTTTGACGATAGGAATAAATATTAACAGTTTGTTTCTTGCCCTGAGCATAGGCAGGCGGGCTGGCAATCATTAAGCTGACACATAATAATAGCAGCCAGCAACGATTGCTGAACAATATTTTGTATAGGGTAACTTGTGTTTGTTTATTCATAGCTTCTTTCAAAACTAAGCTTGTTTTGTTTGTTGTGTTAAAATAGGATAAAAAAAGCTTATCAATAACGTGTCTCGCTTTCTGCCACTGCCTGATGTTTCAGTGCAGCCATGGCGGTATGCCATGGCAATAGTACACATTTGGTGCGTGCAGGATAGGCTTTCACACCTTCAAAAACTATCAGCTTATGCAGGGTTGCCTTGAGTGCCTGCGTGTCACTCTCACCCAGTACTAATTGACGAAAAGCCTGAAAAAGTTCTTTGATTTCAGTGGGAGTTTTGCCTTTAAGCATTGCGGTCATGAGTGATGCTGAGGCTTTTGCCAGCGCGCAGCAGCTGCCTTTGAAGGCAATTTCGCGGAGCTGTTCAGTGTTTGTTGTGAGCGCCATTTGCAGCCAGATATGATCGCCGCAGAGGGGGTTATAACCTTCGCTGGCATGGGTGTGCTGTGGTAACGTTCCGTAATTTTGCGGATGTTTATTGTGGTCTAAGATAACCTGTTGATAGAGGTTATGCTCCATGGGGATCCTCCTTGTTAGGTGTTTAGCTTGGCGACAACTTTTTTTAAGCCTGTTATCAGCGTATCCACATCGTCGCGTGTGTTGTAAATGCAGAACGAGGCGCGTAATGCTGCGTCGACACCGTATTTGTTGATAATAGGCTGTGCACAATGGTGACCGCTGCGCACGGCGATGCCTTCTTCATCCAACAGCGTTCCTACGTCGTGCGGATGAAGCTCATTGATGTTAAAGGTGAAGACCGGCACGCGTGCGGCGGCATTGCCAATCATGTTCAGAAAAGGAAGCTGGCGTAAGCGCTCAGTGGCATAATCAAGCAAGTTTTGTTCCAGCGTCTGAAAAGTCCGTGTACCGATGGCTGTCAGCAAATCTAAGGCAGCCCCCAAGGCGATGACCCCGGCAATATTGCCGGTGCCCACCTCAAATTTTTGCGGCGCGCCTTGGAAGATCGTTTTTTCAAAACTCACGCTAAGGATGCCATTACCGCCGCGGCGATAGGGCGGCATTTTATCAAGCAGTTCCCTTTTGCCGTAAAGCACGCCAACGCCTGTGGGACCAAACATCTTATTAGAACTGAACGCAATGAAATCCACATCCAGCTTTTGTACGTCAATGCCTCCATGAACCATCGTCTGTGCACAATCTAATGCCACCACTGAGTCATTCTGATGCGCCAGCTTAATGATAGTTTCAATGGGATTAATGGTTCCCAACGTATTGGAGATATGCGCGAGACTTACAATTTTTACTTCCGGTGAAAGCAGTTCCTTGTAATGCTGCAAATCCAATTCACCGCGTTCAGTGACGCGGACAACTTTAATAACAAGCTCCTGTTCCTCTGCCAACTTCTGCCATGGCAGGATATTGGCATGATGCTCCATTTCGGAGAGGATAATTTCATCGCCAGGCGAGAGCACGGTTTTACCGTACGATTCAGCAATCAGATTAAATGAATCGGTGGTGCCGTAAGTCAGGACAATTTCTTCAAGATGTACAGCATTGATGAAGTGTTTGAGTTTGCTGCGTGTTTGCTCAAAGAGCTCAGTTGCCAGTTGCGATGTGGTATAAACTCCGCGGTGTGTATTGACCCCTAACTTGCTGTAATAATAGTGGCTTGCAGTAATGACGGGAGTGGGTTTGAGCGTTGCCGCTGCGCTGTCCAGGTAGGTATAACGCTTACCGTGAATTTGCTGAGCAAGGGCTGGAAAAAGCGCTTTAATGTTGCCTGTTTGAATGTGCTTCAAGACTTCATCGGTGATGAAAGGTGGGGTTGTGGCTGAGGCGATTTTTGTTGATTCCATGGTGGCTGATTGAAAAATAATTGAACAAGTCTCTTAATGACTTAGGGTTAGGTTAAGGGGGTTAATCGTTTGTAACGAGGTTGTTTATCCATTTACGATCAAGAAGCCGCTTTGTTGTGCTGGGGGTCAGCAGCAGCAGCAGGCTTCTTTAGGTCAGTTATGTTGCAAGCTGAGTGGGAAAGACGCGTGCTGAGAGCCGCTGTACGTATGCTGCTGCGTCTGCTGTTGAACCAAGTGCTGCTGCCAGTGCTATAAAAAAAGCTTTTGCGAACGCGGTGCTCAGTATGGTTTGTGCCGCTTGCGGTGAAATGCCGCGACTTGTCAGATAAAAAATTTCTTCAGGAGCTAATTGACCAATTGTGGCGCCGTGTCCGCATTTAACATCGTCAGCAAAGATCTCCAGTTGCGGGCGTGTGTGCATGACGGCTTTCTCGCCAAGCAGCAAGGTTTTACAGAGCTGCTCAGCATGAGTTTGCTGAGCGTCGCGATAAACAACAACATTGCCAGTGAAAGCTCCCCGGGCATGTTCAGCAAGGATGAACCTATAATGCTGGCTGCTGGTGGTTTGCGGACTTTTATGATGCAGTGAAATAATATTATTAAAATGCTGGCGGTCATGAGCTAATGCCAATCCATGAACGTCAACATGAGCACCACTAGCTTGAAGCTCCAAACATTTTTCCAGCAGGGTCGCCTGTCCGCCTTGCTGCATGGAAAATGCAGTGTACGCACTATTGGCTGCTAAGCTGCCGTGCAGCATATGGGTATGATTGACGTTTGTGCCTTCACAGAGCTCCTGAATGTGCAGACATTGTGCACCAGCAGCCAATGAGAGGTTGAAGTAGCTGTTTTGTAATAAGGCATAGGTGGGAGCATGAATTTCAATGAGCCTCAGCGCGGCATTTGTTTCCAGATGCAGGTGAATGCGCGGGAAAATGAGTTTATCCTGCGCGCCTTTATCGTCAAGACTGAGTAAGATCAGTGGTGCAGCAAGCTTGTTTGCTTGCGGGATGCGAATAAAAACTTCCTGAGTTTCATGGAAACTGCCTTCTTTGACGGCGGCAAGTGCAGCGTTCAATTCCAGCATTAAGTTGGGCGCCGCAGCAGTGGCGGGTGTTTGCGAAAAGTTTGTTAATGAATGTGTGAAATATTTGGCAATAAGCTCAGGATTTGTTTCAAGGATGAGCTGTTTGCTGCCAAGCCCCTGACAATGTTCGGGAACAAGCGTTCCGTTGACAAATGTTAAAACAATGGCTGTAGCGGGTTCTGTGTTAAAACCAGTCACCCACTCAGCAACGCGCGCACGGATAGCGGCGTGGGCACTGCTGGCATTATTAGCGGCTGGCGCAATGAGCTCGCTTGCCTGTTTTTTTTCAATTTTATTAAGAAAACTAAAATTGCTATTCTTCCAATATTCGTCTTTCTCCAGGTTCAGATTATGCAGCGCGTGTTGAAAGCGCGCAAAAGCCTGATTGCCGTAATGGAGGCGTTGCTGAGCGATGTCTTTACTGAGGGGACGTGTGGCGGTGGTCATGATGATAACGGGTGCTGCTTGGCTGGAGTGATGGGATGGGCACTTACTTAGGCTCTTTTAGGATTAGGCTCTTTTAGGATCTTAGGCTGATATCAATTCGTACCCATTTGCTTCAATGTCCATAGCCAGCTTAATGTTGCCAGTTTTGACAAGCTTGCCTGCTTTAAGGATATGAACGTAATCGGGATGGACATGCTCTAAAATGCGATGATAATGCGTGATGAGAACAAGCGCATTATTTGGGCTGCGCAGCTTTTCAATACCTGCTGCAACAATTTTAAGAGCGTCGATATCCAGACCAGAATCGGTTTCATCCAGAAAAACTATTCGCGGATTGAGCATTGCCAGCTGGATAATTTCATTTTGTTTTTTTTCACCACCGGAGAAGTCAACATTGAGCTCCCGTTCCAGTAGTGCCGGGTTGATGCCCAGGTGTTTTATTTTTTCTTGTAAAATAGTTTCAAATTCAAAGGCGTCCAATGGTTCACTGCCATGGTGTTTGCTGAGCTCGTTGAAAGCGGCACGCAGGAATTCTTTATTGGCAAGCCCGGCAATTTCTAAGGGGTATTGGAAGCTTATAAAAATGCCTTCACGGGCGCGCTCTTGTGGTTCTAACTTGAGCAGATCACGTGTTTTGAGATTGATCTCATACTCAATGCTGCCAGCTGTGACCTTGTAAAGCGGATGACCGGCAATGACCTTTGATAAGCTGCTTTTGCCAGCACCATTAGGCCCCATAATGGCATGAACCTCGCCTGCTTTTACATTGAGGTTGATGCCGTTTAAAACTGCTTTGTCTCCCACAGTGACGTGAAGATTTTTTATAGTTAACATTGTTTAAGCTCGGTATTCATAAAAGGTTATGTGGTTTGGCATTGGAGTTAGCCAACGCTGTTTTCTAACTTCATTTCCAACAGGCGTATGGCTTCCACTGAAAACTCTAAGGGCAGTTTATTGAAGACGGATTTACAAAAGCCATTGATGAGCAAGGAAATAGCCAGCTCTTTGGAAATGCCGCGTGTTTGCAGGTAAAACAGTTGTTCATCGGAGATGCGCGAGGTGGTGGCTTCATGTTCGACAGTGGATGAATTGTTTTTGACTTCGATGAGCGGGAACGTATGCGCCGCGCACTTATCATAAACAAGCAGCGAATCGCACTGGGTGAAATTTTTAGCGTGTATGGCATTGGGACCAATTTTGACCAACCCGCGATACACGTTTTGACTGGCATCGGCAGATATACCTTTAGCGATGATTTTCGAACGCGTGTATTTACCGACGTGAATCATTTTAGTGCCGGTATCGGCTTGCATTTTTTTATTGGTGAGAGCGACAGAATAAAATTCACCGATGCTGTGATCGCCTTTGAGGATAACGGATGGATATTTCCAAGTGATGGCGGAGCCCGCTTCCACTTGCGTCCATGAAATTTTAGAATGGGCACCCTTGCAAATGCCGCGTTTGGTCACAAAGTTGTAAATGCCGCCCTTGCCTTCGTTGTCACCGCTGTACCAGTTTTGCACAGTAGAGTAATTGATGGTGGCGCCTTCCAGTGCCACCAATTCTACTACTGCAGCATGGAGTTGATTGGTGTCGCGGATAGGCGCCGTGCAGCCCTCTAAGTAGTTTACAAAACTACCCTCGTCAGCAATAAGCAAGGTGCGTTCAAATTGCCCGGTTTCCATGGCATTAATGCGGAAGTACGTCGAGAGGTCCAATGGACATTTGAGGCCCTTAGGAATGTAGCAGAACGAGCCGTCTGAAAATACGGCTGAATTCAATGCAGCGTAAAAATTATCGGTATGCGGGACGACGGTACCAAGATACTTTTTAATGAGCATGGGATGTTTTTCCAATGCTTCTGAAAACGAGCAAAAAATAATGCCCAGCTCTTCCAGTTTTTCCTGATGTGTGGTGCCAAGTGAAACAGAATCGAAGACGGCATCGACAGCCACGCCTGACAGCCGTTTTTGTTCGGAAAGTGGGATGCCAAGCCGTTCAAAGGTTTTAAGAATTTCTTCATCGACCTCTTCCAAACTTTGTTTCTTGCTGCCGCTACCAATGGATTTAGGTGCTGAATAGTAGGAAATATTCTGAAAATTAATGGCGGGATAAGTGATGCTTGCCCAACTGGGCTCCTGCATATGTTTCCAGGCTTGATAAGCCTTCAAGCGGAAAGCCAAGACAAATTCAGGCTCGTTTTTCTTGGCTGAAAGTTTTTTGATAATATGTTCGTTCAGCCCTTTTTCAAAGGTCTCAGTAGCGACAGACGTGCTGAACCCGGCCTGATATTCTTTGGCAAGGATCTCACTAGCGGCTTGTTTGTCTTTGGGCAATGTGGCTTGCGAAGTGTCTGTGTGCGGTGATTTTAGTTCCATGGGAGGTTTTATCAGTTATTTTGCGGTTGCCGATTGCGGTTCCAGCAGTTGGTTGAGTGTCGTATTTTTGTAAAATTCAATGAGCTTAGCATTAAGTTTTTGCATGGGGTGAGTGATATTGCAGAAGGATGAGTAGTTGCAATTATCGTCGTTAGCCGTGACGGTACAGCGCACAATGCCAAATGGTCCTTCTATTTTTTCAATAAGCTCATAAAGCGTGATGGAAGCAACAGGTTTAGCCAAAGAATAACCGCCTTTTGTGCCTTGTTTGGAATTGAGGATGCCTTTTTGGCATAAAATTTGGAAAGTCTTAGCGGCGTGCATTTCAGGTATGCCGTAACGCTTAGCAATAGCCTTAACGGTGATGAGGTTATTGGGAATGGCCGTTCCATCCTGTTTGTTGGCATCAAGCAGGTGCTGCAACATGATCAGCGAATATTCTATTCTGCGTGTTAACTGAAACATGAAAATAAGCTACCTTTTAACATTTACGGATAATCCCGACCTTACAAATGAACGGATTTGTATACAGGACTTAATTTATCTTATTATAACATAAGCTGAAAAAATGTGTTAAATAATTAAAATGTAAGAAAAATTATTTTTATGATGACTTACCTGATTGAGCTATTTTGAGTTATTGGAACTATTTGTGTGATGTGGGAGCTGTGCAGTTTTCTTGACAGTTGCCGAAGAACAGGTTAAAATATGCGGTGTAGTGGTGGCTTTTGTAAAGTGTCTAGGGTGCTGTTGTTATGTTAGAGCTATGGAAAAGCTAACGGCTGCAGCAGGAACAAAAAACAGTACGAAGAAATAAATATACCCATGATAATGGGCTTAGTTTTAAACTTAATGTTATCAGGAAAATAATAATGCCTAATTTAAAAGCAAGTATAGTCGGGCTCAGAAAACAACGCAAGCAAGCTGCCTATAATAAGGGTGTGCGTTCGCGAATACGCACGGCATTGCGTAAGTTGGTACTGTTGCTCAAGGACAAACAAAAGCCGACAATCGAGCAGCTGGCAACCATTCGCAAACGGCTCAGTCTCTTTTATAAACTGAGCGATAAAGCAACACGGAAAGGCGTCATCAAAAAAAATACAGTGGCGCGGCACAAGTCTGCTTTAGCAAAACATGTGCAGAAAGTAGAGCTTGCTGTAATGCCCAATTCCACTTCTTGACCACCAGCTGAGCAGGCGGCTGCCTACTATTAAATTATTAAATTGTTAAATTGTCAAACTATTATATTGGCAAAAATTTATAACATTTTCTGAGCTTAGTGTTTTTGAAGCAGTTCAGCAAAGCTTGATTGCCGTGGTGTCTCAGTTATTTTCAATGTAGTGTTGCTTTTGTGTCATTGGATATTGTCAAGATGAGGTGTTTCATTTTTTATTGATTCACGCGAAGATGAAGTTACTTTTTTTACTGAGTATCCCAGCTATTTCAGCATTTATTGGCTGGTTGACAAATTATTTTGCTATTAAAATGCTGTTTTATCCGCGTGAACCCGTTAATCTCGTTTTTTTTAAATTACAAGGGATATTTCCTAAGCGGCAACGGGCCTTGGCGCGCCAGCTGGGTGATGTTATTGCACGCGAACTCTTAAAAATTGATGATATTGTGGCGGCAATTGCTAATAACACCGAACTCAATGATGAGTTGCAGCGTACGACAGAAGCTTACATCGATGATTTTATTGAAAACCGACTGCTCGCAAAAATCCCAATGGCAAAAATGTTTATTAACGATGCCATGATAACATCGCTGAAAACAAGCTTTTTTGCCGATTGGGAACAGTTTATGGCAAACATTAAGACCACATTGGTGACACGTCTTGAGAAAGATTTGAATATCAAGCGATTGATTCAGGAGAAAGTACAAGGATTTTCATCAGACAAACTGGAAGAAATTATGATGGCTATTTTAAAAAAAGAATTTCGTTTTGTCGAACTAATCGGCGCTGTATTGGGGTTTCTGATAGGGTGTCTCCAGTTGGTAATCGCCAACTTTTACACAATGCTTTAACGGCAGCTAGCGGCTCAGGTTGACCAGCTCTATGACCCCGCGCGGCTCTCCCGTGAGAGCTGCCCGTTACATTGTAGTGACGGGCGGTGTTATCTCTGGTTTAGGCAAGGGGGTGCTCACAGCTTCCTTAGGGGCGCTCTTCGTCAGTCAATATCGCGTCGTTTGCATTAAATGCGACGGCTATCTGAATGCCGATCCCGGTACGATGAACCCCATTGAACACGGCGAGGTTTATGTTTTAGACGATGGCGCCGAAGTGGACATGGACTTTGGCCATTATGAGCGCATCATCGGCGTACGCGCAAAACGCGATTGGAACATTACGATGGGCAAGGTTTATCAACAGCTCCTGGAGAATGAACGACGCGGACGTTATTTGGGCAAGACGGTACAGCTCATCCCGCATGCAACCAATGAAATTAAGGAGCGAATTTATACCATTGCCCGCAAAGAAGCAGCGGATATTGTTTTTATTGAGATTGGTGGAACAATTGGCGATTTAGAGAATGAGCTTTTTATTGAAGCTATTCGGCAAATTAGAAGCGAAGTGCCCGCAGATAATATTCTTTTTGCACATCTTACTTATGTTCCCATTGTGGAGGGAAGCCGCGAACTCAAGTCAAAACCCACGCAGACATCGGTTAAGATTCTTAATCGTTCAGGGATTTACCCGGATATTATCTTTTGCCGCAGTGATCGCGCCATTACTCAGGAAATCCGAGATAAGATCTCGTTATATTGCAATGTCAAGACCGAAGCCGTCATCTCCAATATTAATATGGCGGATATAAACTTGCTGCCGGAACATTTTCAGGCGCAAGGCGTGACAAAGTTAATTGAGGACAAATTCAAGTTAAGTGTGCCCGGGATTTCTGCTGACAGACAAAAACGCCTGCAAACCTTGAAAAAACTGCTGGCGCTCAAACACCGCACAGCGACGGCGACGGCGGCGGCGGGAGTGATGGTGCGGTTGGCTATTTGTGGAAAATATACGCGCTTGGAAGATTCTTATGCCAGTGTGCGCGAAGCTATTCTTCATGCGGCGGTGCATGTTACGGAAAAGTTAGGCATCGTCGTTTGCCCACAGGTTGTGTTTTGCGATGTTGCTAAATTGGCTGCGGTACAAACCGCTTCAGTGGGGAATGAGCTGCAAGTCGATGAGGCAATGATGGCGCCATTTGCCGGTTTAATTATCCCCGGCGGATTTGGTGTCCGCGGCTTGGAGGAGAAGATAACAATTATTCGTTATGCACGTGAGCACAACTTGCCGTTTATGGGTATTTGCCTGGGTATGCAATTAGCGGTGATAGAATATGCGCGGCATGTTTGTCAGTTGGCAGGCGCCGGCACGGAAGAGGTACAGCGTGAGCAATTAAAAAATTCTGTACAGGCACAACAACAGGCTGCGGCTGCGGCTGCGGCTGCGTTTATTCCGGTCATTCATCTATTGGATGAGCAAAAGTACATTCAATTAGTGGGGGGAACCATGCGCCTTGGCGCGCGTCCTGTCCATTTGCGTCCGGGGACACAAATGTACGATTTATACGGACAACAGGCGATTATTCACGAACGTTTTCGCCACCGTTATGAGGTGAATGCAGCTTATGTTGAGAGTTTAGAAGCGGCGGGATTGGTTTTTTCCGGGACGGCACCGCCTGAAGATGGGATTATGCAGGTACTGGAGTTGCCGCAACATCCCTGTTTTATTGGCGGGCAATTTCATCCTGAGTTGAGCTCCACTTTGGATGTGCCTGCGCCGTTTTTTGTGCATTTTCTAACGGCTGCTGTGCGCGTGGCTCAGCAGCGGCAGCAAGCTGCGGCTGACGCGAAACTTTCTTCTGTAAAATAATCAGAACTTTTATGGTAAGACAGCTGCGCGTTTGGTTTGAGTTCACGCGGCCTAAGACACTTGTCGTAAGCATTTTGCCGCTTGTGGCTGCTGTGCCCATTGCTGCGTCAAGCCCGGTGTTTTCATTATGGCGCGGACTCTTATTCATGGCAACCGTGCTGACCTTACAAATTGCCTGTAATTTCACAAACGATTATTATGACCAGGCGCGCGGGAGCGATAACACTGAACGTCAGGGGCCTAAACGCGCTTTGCAGGCGAAGCTGCTTTCACGTGTACAAGTGCGGAGAGCCATCATCGGAAGTTTCGTATTAGCGGCTTTGTTGATCATTCTATTGGTGCTTTCCGTACGCTTAGCCGCTGTTTGGAATGTTGCGGTTGGCGTGCTGGGTGCAGTGGCAATGGGCTGTGCTTTTTTTTATACAGGCGGTCCTTATCCGCTTGCCTATAAAGGGCTGGGTGAGGTGACGGCTTTTATTTTTTTTGGCCCCGTGATTGTCTTGACAGCGCTTTTTTTTATGGGAAGCGCAGGTGGTGAATTTCAATTTATGACTGAGCCTCTTGTGCTCTCAGGCGCTGCAGCACTTGCGTGCAGTTACGGTGCATTTGCATATATGCTTATTACCGTTAACAATCTTCGTGATATTGATTCCGATAGGAAAAGCGGCAAACAAACATTGACGGTACGCCTGGGACAGAACTTTGCATACGTTTCACTGTACGGCAGCATTATCCTGATGGGATTGGCACCCCTTATGTGGGGATTGGCTGTCAGCAATTTATGGTTGTTATTGCCTTCTGCAGTGGCAATGTTGGGGCTGGCAGCACTTGGCAAGGTGCTCAAACGTCCGCAACCTGCGCTTAATAAGCTGCTGGGGCACTTGAGTGCTTTTGTTTGTATTTACACTTTCGTGCTGGTGGTGGTGGTGTTTTAACTACACCAGCCGCTAAGCAGCGAGTTGTTGTTTTAGCGGAATTTTGCAGGTAGTAGGCTGGGTTTTTGCTTTCGCTTATGTATTGAAGAATACTTTTTTGTTTTTGACGGAAACAAGTAATCGCTCGCCTTCGATAACAACAACCTTTGCAAATATTTTTTCAATTTTTCTGATGATAAGCGGATCTATTGAAAATAACGAGAAAAGATATATTGTTTTAAATAATAGCTTACTGACAAATTCGTCTTTACTTTTATGCCTCAGAATTTTTTCAATGTGATGATGGTCCAAATGCTTAAAACTCATATTAAAAACAATAAGGATTTTTTCATGGTTATCACTTAGTTCGGCATTGTTTATATAGATATGATCATTTGTGGAGAATTGAGAGAATGTCCCTGAAATAGCTACATTTTCTTCTGTGAACAGTTCTGAGAGAATTAAAGCAGCATCAGTCGGTTTAACTTTGGAAAAAAACATAGACAGCTTCTTATCTTCCAGAATGGCTTTATAAACAGCTAAGCGTTCATCGGTTTCTTCATAAGCTTTGTGTCCTTTTTGAATGAAAGACATTTGCATGACGGCAGTAATGAGGTCGCCATCCTCAATAAGCATTTCGCTGTAGTAATAACGAGCTTTTAAGGTTATGGAAGAATAATCATTGACGTATTTGCTGAGGCTGGAGCGAAAGAGTTTACTGGCATCGCTAAATTGACCAAGCTCGCGGTGAGCAATGCCCATGATGGTTTGCACTTCTTCCAGTTTGGCATAATGATGGTCAATGGACTTGCCCACGCTGATGGCTTCCGGGTAGCGCTCAAGCTTAAAAAGAATACGGACTTCTTTATGGCGCAAGCGGCAGTACCCATACGCGTGTTGCTCACCATTGCTGTGTTTAAGGGCTTGTTGGATATGCGCGAGGGCATTGATATAATCGTTATTAATACCGTGCGTATCGCTGAGGAGTTCGGCGAGGCGTATGTTTTGCTGATCTTGGCTAAAGGCTTCTTGTAAATGCACCAAAGCGGCATCGTACTTTTTCATATTGAAATAACACTTGCCCGTTTCCATATTCGCGATTAAATGTTTGGGAGCGTGTTTAAGGATCTGCAGATATTCCTGTAAAGCACTTTTGGATTTATCAATATTTTCGTAGATTTTCGCTTTTTTTAGATGGATATCCACTTTGCCATTGGGATGAAGGGTTTTCGCGATATAAAGTTTTTTTTGAATGATTTCATTGAGGTGAAAGAGTGCCAGGTACCAATGTTTTTTCATGGTATGGGCTTCCCAATAGGCCAGATGTACTTCTAGCGTAGCTTTCTTTTTTTGTGGCAGGCCGTTAAGAATGGAGAGCGCTAAGTCGGCTTGTTCACTGCGTATGTAGCCATTGAATTTTTCCATTTCACGTGGAAAAATATAAGTATTGTAAATTAACGGATAGGAGAGAATGGCGCCAACGATACAAGATGCTAAGATTACGTAAAACATAATAAATTCTTTCCTAAAAACCCCCTTAATCGCTTATTTGAAATATTACTTAATTTTCGGCTTAAAGCTAATAACTATCGTAGTATTTTCCTAAGCCTGAGTTTACCAAGCACCCCACAATTTAAATGCGGACTTTCGCTGGCGACGCAAAGCTACCTTTGCATCAGGCTATGCCGATTCCACCTCAGGTAAAAACAGATACTAGATGAACGGGGGATTGAATGAGGAACTAAAACCAGTATAAACATTTACTGGTTTTAAATGGTCAACGGGAATAATGGATATGGTTCAGAAAATACTGAATAAGCTATAAATTCATAGATTTAAAATAACACAGCAATACCTATGGTTGAAACTGACCCACGCTAATTATATTATTAATCTAGAATTTCAAGTGGATTTTTTTAGCTTATATTTTTTAGAATTATGCGATGGTAAATTTTACTGTTTGCGTGACTTGCTTAAAAATAGCTTCATTGGCTGCAAGTGTTTTAGCGCAGATGAGCACATTACCGGCTTTCATAAGGTTATTTTGCGGTTTATGTACAGTATCACCTTTTTTAATGTGGATGAATAATGCGGCGACGCCTTGAATATTGGCGGCATTGGCAACGCCGCTTATGTCCATGACCATGCCCGGTTCGGTAATTAGTGCGCGTTCACAGACAATAGGACGTTTAGCAGGCTCCCAAGCTTCCAGGCTGCTGGGTTTGATGCCAAAACTAGTCTCAAGCAATGCCTGCATTAAGTTGCAGCCCAAATGCAGCGGCGTTGTCCAACCGGACATGTAGCCACCGGAAAGCCGCGCCGCTACTTCGCCAATATAGGCTTTGCCGCGATAAATGCGAAGATCGCCCTTAGCAGCGCCATTTTCGATGCCCAGTGCCAGAATAGCTTGTTTGAACAGCGCGCAGGCTGCTTGTTGCTGCACTGCGGAAATGTTGCTGGGCGGCAGCGTGTGCCCTGTTTCAACAAAATATGGCGGATAAGCGATGATCCGCTCAGCAATGCCGCGGATGAAAATTTCGCCGTTATGGACAATGGCATCGATGGAAAGCTCTGGGCCTGGCAGGTATTCTTCTAAGATGAGGGCATTGCTGCGTGAAAATGCGAGGCTTTCCTGCAGCGACGTGGTGAGACTTGCGCGATTGTCTATGCGTTTGACGCCGCGGCTCCCCATGGAGTCTGCTGGTTTTAGCACCAATGGGTAGGATAACTGTTTTTCTATTTGCGGTACCAATTTTAACGCACTGCCCGCAGCCATGTTTTCCAATGCCATATACCGCGGCTGTGCCAGTCCCGCTGCCGCCAAACAGTTACGCATAAGAATTTTATGACTTGCCGTACGCGCGTCGCTAAGGCTCAAAGTAGGGGGCGGTACGCTGATACCAGGAATGGGATTAGCATACAGCGATTTTAACGTTGCATTCAGCACGGCGACAGTGGGGGTGTAGTCGTTTCCTACGGTCACCGCACATTCCAAACGTCCCTGTGTATTGCTGGACGTTCCCTGTACCGTTGGTGCTTTATGGGCTGAAATTCGTCCTATTTCCACCGGCTGATTACGGGCGATCGTTTTATAGGCCTGGTGCGCGCCGCGCTCCAGGTGGTTCACCAGCGCACGCCGTGCCGCTTCACGCTCGCCAATACTTGCAGGAATAAACTGTGCCTGCGGCACCAGCTGTACGCCCGGTGCTTGGGGATTCCTGTCCATCACGCATACATGCATATTATGTGCCTGGGCGCACAGGATGAGCGGCACTTGCATAATGCCGCCACCCACCACTAATATGCCCCTGCCAGACAATTTTGCATTATGGGGTTGTTTTGTGGCAGGTATGGTTGTCTTTAGCATAAAAATATGACTGTTTCGTTAATTTGCTTGTTTAAATTTAGTTTACTAATTTAGTTTACTAATTTAGTTTACTAAGCTTTCATATAAAACAAGGAATTATAAGCTATTTTTTATAATTTTATTGTTGATCGGCGTAATTTTTTTTTCAAGCTATTTTTTTTTTTTTTCATACTTGACAACATTTTTATTAAAGAGTATAATTTTCTTTGTAAAGATATGTCTTGATGCTCTTACAGGGGTTCTACTCCACTTCTGTGTGAAAAACAAGATAAAACTAAAAATTACAATTAATATTAAAATTAAATTAGCGAGAGGTACTTCTCATGAAAAGACTCCTACTCATTTCTTCCGTGCTTGTGGCAGGGTTGACTTCATACGTGTTTGCTGCCGGCTATACTGCTGGTGTTAGCATTGATGCACGTGTTGGTGGTTACATAGTTGGTGGCGGCACTGCTTTTGAAACGTTTACTGTAGAAACGACTACAGATTCTACAGGCGCAGTGGTTTACCAACAAGTTCCCGGTACTGGTCAGGCAATTGGCGATAACGCGCAGGAATATGACACCACTAAAATTACATTTGATGCCAGCATTGACAATGTTTCTGCATCCGTCACATTTGCGGCTAACAGCGTAGATGGGGGGGCAACTAACTTCATCACACTTGATTCTTTCAATGTAAAAGCCAGTGATCTATTTGGTATGTTGACACTTCAGTTTTATGACTGGGGTTATTCTGCAGGCAGCTCAGCCAATGAAGGCGATTACATTCTATCAGACATTGGGTTTCCATGGTTTTTATGCCACTGTTAAGCCTATTGATATTCTCAGTATTGGTCTCGGTTTTGGTGTGAATACAGATAGCATTCGCGGTGTGCGGCTTGATTTCGGTATTGGCGGTCCCGTTCCTACGGATATTTATCTTGGTGTTGTTATTAATAGCATTGATAACGAAGATGATGCTGGTCATGTTAAAGAAGGTACCATTGAGCGTCTGCAGGCAGGTTTCCAATCTAAGCTTTACGGCGATTATGTGAAACTAAGCTTCGGTATTACTCCACTTGGTACTGCTGTCAGTTACCTTGAGACTACCGCTACGGGTACAATAATTGTAAATACAGATGATGATGGCGTTGAGACATATACGAATGAAATACGCAGCTGCCGCTGATACAACTACGGAAATTAACTTTGTAGTTGATATTTCAGGCAGCGCTTCTTTCCTAGGCGGGCTTTTCAGCTTGGGTTATGGCGTGCAGTACGCAGCGCCTACTCTTACTAAAGCACTAGCTGCAGGTGGCGGCGGTCTTACTGGAGATGGTGTCGCAGTCGCTTATCCCACTGACTTCGGTTATCAGGCTATTTATAACGGTGGTACTGACCTCTTGGAAGACATTGCTGTGAAACATTAATCCTGCTGTTACTGTTGGGCAATTCACTGTTTCACTGCCTATTAAGTTTGAGCTTTACGGCACTACTTATGGCGGTTATCAGTTGCGTCAGGATCCAGTGTATATCATTGACATTGACGCCGACCATTAAGTGGTCGCCTGCTTCTGGCATTAGCGTCGTAGCGCTTATTGGTATTGACCTGATCAATACTTCTATAGGCGATCTCAATACTGATATTGGTGTTGGCTTTGTTGATCAAGGTCATACCAGCGGTGAAACTGGTTTTGGTATTGATGATATTTTCGGACAGCTTCAAGTAGCTGCTTCATTCGGAGTATCTTCTGAGTAAGTTTTGTTATTTAGTTTTAGCGGGTTAGGCGATTAACAAAAAATCGTCCTGAGCTCGGTTAAAGCCTAAAGCCCACGCAGGATGCCAGTTGGTATTCTGCGTGGGCTTTTTTTGTCGATTGGAGAGGGTATCGCAGTTGCTTATCCCGATAACTTCGGTTATCAGGCTATTTATAACGGTGGTACTGACCTCTTGGAAGACATTGCTGTGAAAATTGTTCCCGCTGTTACTGTTGGGCAATTCACTGTTTCACTGCCTATTAAGTTTGAGCTTTACGGCACTACTTATGGCGGTTATCAGTTGCGTCAGGATCCAGTGTATATCATTGACGTTGAGCCGACTATTAAGTGGTCGCCTGCTGCTGGCATTACCGTCAAAGCGCTTATTGGTATTGACCTGATCAATACTTCTGTAGGCGATTTCAATACTGATATTGGTATTGGCTTTGTTGATCAAGGTCATACCAGCGGTGAAACTGGTTTTGGTATTGATGATATTTTTGGACAGCTTCAAGTAGCTGCTTCATTCGGAATATCTTCTGAGTAAGTTTTGTTATTTAGTTTTAGCGGGTTAGGCGATTAACAAAAAATCGTCTGAGCTCGGTTAAAGCCTAAAGCCCACGCAGGATGCCAGTTGGTATTCTGCGTGGGCTTTTTTTGTCGATGTTAGTGTAGGGGGCTATTTATAACGTGGTACTGACCTCTTGGGTCTGTGTGCCGATTGCTGTTATGAGGTTTCGTTGGCGGCGCGCGGGGGGGCGTTGCATTGCGATGGGAGGACGTAGGCTTTCCGTGAGTGTCTTATTGTTTATCGTAGTGATGTTAGAATTAGTATATGGGAAAGTGGAGTAAGCTGGTGCAGATTTTGGCATTCGGAATATTTTAAAGAGAATTACTGCTCGTGGCTTTGGTCAATAGTTATTATTTTAAGTATAGTTGGATGTGCATATTGGTTAGGCTTATGCTTTAATGAGAGTAAAGCTAATTAGTGTATTTAATTGCTACTATAATGATAGGAATATTTACGCCTGCTTTTACTATTTCTGAATACAGGAACATATAAATCAGAATTTCAGTTAAAAGAAGTTCATAGTGAGGATACTCGGTCTTAAGGACCGCTCATGCTGATATATCGGTCAGTTAAGAAAGGATCATGGTGAGGATAGTCGGTCAGTTAAAAGAAATTTATGACAGTAAGCTTAAGGCACAAAAAATAGCAATTTGATAACAATAAAATTGTTTTTTTGGGTTCACGTATCTTATGGAAATTGCAGAAAAGTTAATTGAAGAAGTAACCAAGAGACAAGGAATATGAAAATTTGGATCTGATGAAAGGATTTGTGTTTATAGGTATTTTTCCAAAGAAAGGGGGTTTAGGTGTATTGGACGTTATTCAAAAGTAGATCCAGAATTAAATAAATTTGTCGAGAATAAATTATTATCAGTGAAGGATTTATATCTAACGTATTTAAGAAAACCGATTGGGTAGAAGCAATAGCTTCCAAGTATTCCACATGATAATAGGATGCAGTATAGAGCGTTGGAAACGATACAGGGCGGATAGATCATATAAAAGAGGAGGATCAAGGCTTTTCCTTAAGAGGTATCAGAGCATATATTAAAGAGGAGCATGGACTTACGCCTGATGTTTATGAAAAATTTCGCATGAATGCTGAGCATATGATTGCTAAAAAATTACAGGATAAAACAGCTATAGGCGTTATTGTGTTTGAAAGCTGCCGCAAGGATTTTCTTTCATTGGAATGTATAAAAAAAGCTTGCACTAAGAATGATGAGCAGTTTATAATTAGGATGATATGTGATCATTTTCATGAATAAGCATAATTAATGGATGAGGGATGATGACAACAGCGACAATTGCAGAGAGCCAAACGATTCTTATGGACGTTATGGCTTATATTTGTAAAAGATATAGTAGCCCGGAAGAACTTTCCAAAGCAAGGCTGACGAAGCTAATTTATTTGGCGGATTGGAGGTCTGCTAAGACTAAGAGTGATAACAGTCAAATCACGAATATTAAATGGTATTTTAATCATTACGGGCCTTATGTGGATGATGTGGTGGATGTGATCATTGATCACGAGGACACTTTTAAGCTTGACCCCGGTACTAATATTTATGGTGGTGTCCGTGATCTTGTGAGGTTAAAAAAAGCGGATTACGAGTATGGGCAGCTGCAACGAGAGGAAGACAAAAAGCTCTTGGATGAAATTATTACTAGGAGTGCAGGGTTGAATTGGACTAGATTTATAGACTTAGTTTATTCATCTTACCCTATTACAGTTTCCGAACGCTATGCTCAGCTTGATTTGCCAGCTTTAGCAAGAGAGTACAAAGAGCGCGAAAGCAAGCCGCATTTCGAGCTTATTGCTGATGACATTTAGTCGCGTAGTTGTAATTTTTAAGGCTGGATGATTTAACTAATCGTCTGAAGCCCGATTAAAGCCTAAAGCCCACGCAGGATGCCAGTTGGTATTCTGCGTGGGCTTTTTTTGTCGATGTTAGTGTAGGGGTCGCGTGGGGGGGTCTGTGTGCCGATTGCTGTTATGAGGTTTCGTTGGCGGCGCGCGGGGGGGCGTTGCATTGCGATGGGAGGACGTAGGCTTTCCGTGAGTGTCTTATTGTTTATCGTAGTGATGTTAGAATTAGTATATGGGAAAGTGGAGTAAGCTGGAGCAGATTTGGGGATTCATAAAAGAAAACTACCGTTGGTGGGTTTTATATATATGTATATTGGGTGTTGTTAGCCTACTTGCAGATTCAAGTGAGCTAATGAGGTGTTTAAGACAACAAAAGTTAGGGTTAGTGGAGTGTTTTAGGCAACTAAATTTTGTATATTCTTTTACAACTCTCTTGGGACCGCTAGCTATATATGGTTTTGAGGAATGGAGAAAGTCTAAACTGAAAAAATCTTACAAGGAAAAATTTGAGAACCTGGAAATAACGTTTAAGGAGAATAGCTTAGACTTACATCTTACGTTAATTATAAAAAAATTAAATGCTCTAGCAGCAGCAAATAATCAGGCATTTGGAACCACTGAAAGACTTTGTATTTATAAACATTTTCCAAGAACTGAAAATGAAGGAGAATGTTTTAGGTGTGTCGGGCGTCGTTCAAGCAATAAAGAACTTGCCAAATTTACTAAGGATAATCTATATCCTATTGGGAATGGATTTATATCAAAAGTATATCGTGAGGGCAATGAGTGGTTGGTAGATAGGGATTTTCTGAGTATTTCGCCTGATGATAGGGATCGTATATTGCGAGGGGAGCATCCTGGTTCACTTGAGCAGTATCGAGCAGATATTAAAAGGAGGCATGGGATTACAAGGGAGACTTCCAAAAGCTTTCGCATGAATGCTGAGCATATGATTGCTAAACAACTAAAGGATCATAACAATGAGGAGGTTATTGGAGTTATTTTATTTGAAAGTCAACGTAAGAATTTCCTTTCATTAGAGCTTATAAAAAAATCTTGCACAGAAACAGATGAGCAGCTTATAATTAATATGATGTGAATGGTTTATGATACATAGGGCACTAAGTTTTGTATAGCTTCATACATGGATGACAGGATATGACAACGGCAGTAGCTGCAGAAAGCCAAACAATACTTATGGATGTTATGGCTTATATTTGTAAAAAATATCCTTATGCGAGAGCTCTTTCTAAGGGAAGGCTGACGAAGCTGATTTACTTAGCAGATTGGAAGTCTGCTAAGGATAGAGGCAGGCAGATTACGGATATTGAATGGCACTATAATCATTATGGTCCTTATGTGGATGATGTGGTGGATGTGGTTATTAAACACGATGACATTTTTGAGCTTGAAGCTGACACTAATATTTATGGTAGTATGAATGATCTTGTGAAGCTAAAAAAAGCAGATTATGGATATAAGAAGTTGCAGCAATTGGATGAGGATAAAAAGATCTTAAGTGAAATTATTGATAAGAGTGTAAAGTTAAATTGGACTGATTTTATTCAGTTAGTCTATTCATCATATCCTCTTAAGGTTTCTAAGCGTTATCAAGATCTTGACTTGCCGGTTTTAGCAAGAAAATACAAAAAGAGTAGACGCTGGTGGCTGAATTTTGAGCTTATTGCCGATGACATTTAGCAGCGTAGTTGTAATTTTTTAGGCTGGATGATTTAACTAGTCGTCTGAGTCTATTAGTAAGCCCACGCAGGATGCCAGTTGGTATTCTGTGTGGGCTTTTTTTGTCGATGTTAGTGTAAGGGGGAGCTCCGTGTGCGATTGCTGTTAGTGAGTTCGTGCGGAGCTGGCACGACGAGCTCAGGTGACGGAGAATGCTGTGAAGTATTAGCTAAATTAAGGGATAAGCCAGTTAGTCGTCAGTCCTTGACTGACGCGTCTCACTCAGTATGTGCGATGAGCGCTCGTAAACGCGCTAAATCGGCGGCGTCGTTAATGTCCAGCGGGGGAGCAGCATTTGCATTGACTTCACAGGCAATGATGCTGTAGCCATGTTCTAAAATTCGTAATTGTTCCAAGCGCTCGGCTTGTTCTAAGGGCGTGGGTTTGAGGCTGGGGTACTGTGTGAGAAAGGCGCTTTTGTAAGCGTAGATGCCAATGTGCTGCATGTAGCGATGAGAGGCTGCTGCTGTGGTGCTTGCGGGTAAGGCTGGAATGGGGGAGCGTGAGAAATAAAGTGCGCGGCCATCCGCGGCGGTGACAATTTTCACGGCATTGGGATGTGCGGCGCGTTCGGGGGAGATGGCTTTCATCAATGTGAGGGCAGCCACATTGGCGGGAGCGGTTACGTTACTTTGCATGAGTGCAATGAGCGCTTTGACAGCGGCGCTGGGCACTAAGGGTTCATCGGCTTGCAGGTTCAGCACGTAATCGTAGTGTGTGTGCGGTTCTGCGGCACTGAGCCGCTTTAGCACCTCAGCGCTGCGTTCAGTGCCATTTGCGCACTGAGGCGATGTGTACATGACGCTGCCGCCGCAGTCCTCAATGGGAGCAGCAAGGCGTTTGTCATCAACGGCGACAATAAGGCGGGAAAAAAGACCTGCTTGTTTTAATGTGCGGGCGTTTTCGTAGCTATAAACAATGAGCGGTTTTTGTTTATGGACGGGCTGGAGGAGCTTTTGTGGGAGACGTGAGGAATGAAGGCGTGCCGGTATGACGGCAAGAATATTAGGCGTCACCATGCGAAATTTCTGAGCAGAAACAATGGATGATTATACGAATGGGGTGAGCGGTGCGTGGCGGCAATGGTGACAATTGTGGTAATGGCAGCAATGGAACTTTAATGGGAGCGCAGGCTGAGTACCGCTTTATTCTGTTTGATGTCAATAGCGGTAGGGTAGTCACCGGTGAAACACGCGGTGCAGAAGCGTTTTTGCGTGGGCGTGGCTTTGAGCATGGTGTCCAGCTTAATGAACGCAAGCGAGTCGAGCCCCAAGTGTTCGCAGATCTCAGCGATGGTTTTATTGTTAGCGATGAGCGATGATTTATCAGGGAAGTCTATGCCGTAATAACAACCATGTGTGATAGGTGGAGAAGTGACGCGCATATGGATTTCTTTGGCACCGCAGGCACGCAGCTGTATAATTTTAGCTTTGGTGGTGGTGCCGCGCACAATGGAGTCGTCAATGATAATAATACGTTTGCCTTTGATGAGATGTTTGATGGGATTGAGTTTAAGCGAGACCATCTGTTTACGTACGGCTTTATTGGGTTGAATAAAGGAACGGCTGGTGTAGTGATTACGGGTGATGGCGAACTCCAAGGAAATACCGGAGGCTTCGGCATAACCAAGGGCGGCGATATTGCCGGAATCGGGAATGGGAACAACAATGTCCGCTTCAGCGGGAGCTTCCTGTGCCAGCAGGCGACCTAGCTCTTTGCGAAAGGCGTAAACGGGTTCGTTAAAGACTACCGAATCCGGGCGGGAAAAATAAATGAGCTCAAAAATACAGCGTGCTTCTTGAATTTTACGTGCGCGGATGCTTTCTGTACTGAAAATGGGTTCACGTGTGAACGCGCCGTCTTTGGCATTGACGTTGAGCGTGACCAGTTCGCCTGGGCGCACGCTACCCATACTTTCAGCATTCATAAAATCCAAGGCACAAGTTTCGGATGCCACTACCATTGCCTGTTGTGTGGGAGTGATGGGGATGCGTCCTAGACAAAGTGGTCGGAAGCCATGGGGATCACGGATTGCATAAAGTTGATCTTTACAGAGAATAAGCAGCGAGTAAGCGCCTTCTATGTGCTGGAGTGCATCAATAATGCTGTCTTTGAAAGAGCTAGCAGTGGATTGGGCGATGAGGTGGACAAAAATTTCACTATCGTTGGTGGTTTGGAAGATGGCACCGCGTTGTTCCAATTTGTATTTGAGTTCGCGCGAGTTGCTGAGGTTGCCATTGTGTGCCAGCGCGAACGAGCCTTTGAGGTGCTCAACGACAAGCGGTTGGATATTACGCAGTTCGTTGCCGCCGGTGACGGAGTAACGCGTATGCCCAATGACTGGAGGGTGTGTGGTTTTCAGCCTGGCAGCGTTTTGAATTTCTGCAGGGCTGATTTTGTGACCAAGGAGATGACTGAAATTTTTCTGCACAAGCCCACTTGCAAGCGTGCTGTGGATGCGGCCTTCGTCCCACCAGGCGATGCCGCAGGCTTCTTCTCCGCGATGCTGCAAGGCAAACAGCCCTGTGGCAGTGAGCGCTGTGGCGTGAGGATGCTGAGTAATGCCAACAAGCCCGCAGGCTTCTTTTTTATCGCTGAAGACGCCCATGGGCAGTAAACAAGTGCACTTAGGCTCGGGCTGATGAAACAGTGCCGGGAAGAGAGCTTAGTACTTAGGAATTATACTCTGAGCTGCCAAACAAATGACCATTTTTTAGTTAATTTTGCCTGCTGTTTGGATTTGCAATAAAACTTGCCGCGTACTGAGCACACGTTGATGATTTATGCTGAGGTTAATGAGTTTTTGCGACGTTTGTTTGCCAGACTATGGATAGAATAGGCTTTGAAATTCGGGTTTTTTGTATAAACTTTAATGGCTTCGGTGGCACAGTACATGGCTTTAAGGGTGGTGAAAACGCCAATGCCATAACGCTGGGCAACGAGACGAATATAGGCATCGGATATTTCTGCCTGGCGCCCGGCTGGGGTATTGAAGACCAATTTAATCGTGCCGTCAATAATTTTTGCGACAAGTTCATTATCGCCCGGCTGTTTGGTTTGTTTATCCAGTTTCTGGACAATGCGGCTGGGCAAATCGTGTTTTTTTAGGAAAGCAGCAGTGCCTGGGGTGGCGTAAAGGGTATAACCCAGCTCGCAGAGTATTCGGCAATAAGGAATAATTTCACGCGGCTTCTCACTGAGCGATATTAAAATTCCGCAGCTGGCATGAACGTTCACGTATGGGAATGCAGCTTGGGAAGACGCTGCTGTGGCGGTGGTTGGCGGGACAGCATGGCGAACGGCGCGTTGGACTATGGGGAGCGGCTGATGAATGGCAGCCTGAGTTTTGTAAAAAGCTTCTGCAAGCGTCTCACCAACACCCATAACCTCACCGGTAGATTTCATTTCCGGTCCCAGCAGGGGATCCTCATTGGGGAATTTATTGAAAGGAAGCACCGCTTCTTTGAGTGCTACGTAGTCCAGTGTTTCAGGCTTGAAATCGTGTTGGAATTGCTCAGCACTGAGAGGGGCGCCCATCATCACGCGTACGGCAAGCTTGACCCAGGGCACACCGGTGGCTTTACTCACAAAGGGAATAGTCCGTGAACCGCGCGGATTGGCTTCCAGGAAATAAACGTTATTCTGATGAATAGCAAACTGAATATTCATAAGCCCGATAATTTTAAGCTGTTTGGCAAGCTGTTTGGCTTGCAGCGTGATTTTTTTTAACAGGGGTGGGGAAATGTTTTGCGGCGGCAGGAAACACGCAGAATCGCCCGAGTGAATGCCCGCTTCTTCTATGTGTTCCAGGACTCCGCAGATAACGGCGTTTTCGCCGTCAGCAATCAGATCTACATCTACTTCCAGCGCAGCTTTAAGATATTTGTCCACAAGAATACTCACCGGGAGCAGTGACGTGGCACGTGCCTCGGCAAAAAAGACTTTCAATTCTGTTTCGTTATACGCTACTTTCATCGCACGTCCACCCAGGACAAAAGATGGACGAATAAGTACGGGAAAACCAATGCGGCGTGCTGCTGCTAAGGTTTCTTCATAGCTAAATACAGCCTCGCTTTCCGGTTGCAATGCCTTGAGCTCATCCAAAATGGCGCGGAAACTTTTGCGATCTTCACTAATAAAAATATTTTCCTGTTGTGTGCCTAAAAGCTTGATGCCAGCAGCGGCAAGGTCGGCACTGAGGTTAAGCGAAGTTTGTCCGCCAAAGTGAACAATGACGCCCATTGCTTTTACAGCATGGAGCACGGCAAGCGTGTCTTCAACGGTGAGCGGCTCAAAAAAGAGCATTGCAGAGACGTCGTAATCTGTGGAGACCGTTTCAGGATTGGAATTCAACATGACAGGAGCATACCCCAGTTTTCTCAGTTCCAGCGATGCCTGTACGCACATATAATCAAATTCAATGCCCTGCCCTATGCGATTGGGGCCGCCGCCAAGGATGACAATGCGTTTGGCAGCGGTTTCACTTTTAACAGCAAGTCGCTCTGAGAGCTCATCTTCGTCGTCGTAGGAGCTGTAATAATAGGGGGTTTCGGCAGCAAATTCACCGGCGCAGGTATCCACCACTTTATAATTGGGACGGATTTGCAACTTTTCACGGATAGCGCGCACTTCGCTTTCTGAACAATTAAATATGTATCCTAATTGAATATCGGAAAAACCACAGGCTTTGAGTGTGCGAAGAAAATGCGGGCTGTGCCGCGTGGGAATGTCTTGCGGAGCGAATGTGCTGGGGATTGCGGTCACGGCTTCTGCGCTCAGCAGGTGTGTCAAGTCTTGTTTCCAATAGGTTTGTTCAATGTTAAAAAGCTCTGCCAACTGATGAATAAACCAGGGGTCTATCATGGAAGCCTGGCTCACCTCGGCTGGCGTGGCTCCCAGATAAAAAAGATCTTTGATGTAGGCAATACGATTGTAATGAAGCTTTTTGAGCTCGTTTTTCAATTCATGCCGTTCGCCTTGTTTGGCGGCAATACGCGCCTTGAGTTCTGCTGGACTAAGGGCATGGAGCTTATGGTAAGCAAAATAATGACCATCGAAACCGGGTGCCGTCAATTCCAGCGCACGTATGGCTTTCTGAAAAGCCTCCTGGAAGCTGCGCCCCAGTGCCATTGTCTCTCCTACGGATTTCATTTGTATGCCCAAATAAGGCGAGGCGGTGGTAAACTTTTCAAAGGCAAAACGCGGTATCTTAACCACCACATAATCAATGCTGGGTTCAAAACAGGCAGGGGTGGAACGTGTGATGTCGTTTTCTATTTCATCAAGAGTATAACCGACCGCAAGCTTCGCCGCAATCTTTGCAATGGGAAATCCCGTTGCTTTCGATGCCAATGCCGATGAACGTGAAACACGCGGGTTCATTTCAATGACAAGGACTTCATCCGTGTCGGGATTGACGGCAAACTGGACGTTGGCGCCGCCGGTGTCCACGCCAATTTTATTGATGATCTGAATGGACATATTGCGCAGCGTTTGATATTGGCGATCACTGAGTGTTTGCTGCGGGGCAACGGTGATGCTGTCACCAGTGTGAATGCCAATGGGGTCCAAGTTCTCAATGGAACAGACGATGACAGCATTACCGACATTGTCTTTCATGACTTCCAGTTCAAATTCCTTCCAGCCGACAATAGACTTTTCCACAACCACTTCATGAATGCGTGAGAGGTGCAAAGCATTCTCCACGCAGCTTATATAATCTGCTTCTGTGACAACCGTTGCGCCGCCGCTTCCCCCCATGGTAAATGAGGGACGGATGACCAGTGGTAATCCTAAACTGGCTAACGCTTCATGGGCATCGTTTAGGTTGCGGACGTGGCGTGCAGGCGTGGTTTGATAGCCTAATTCATGCATGGCTGTTTCAAAACACTCGCGATTTTCGGCTGTGCGAATGGCATTTTCATCGGCACCGATGAGCTTGACCCCGTATTCATCAAGCACACCTGTTTCCTGTAATGCCAGGGCAGTATTCAATGAGGTCTGTCCACCAACAGTAGGCAGGAGAGCATCCACTTGCTCCAGACTGAGAATTTTACGTACGGTTGGTACGTCAATAGGTTCAATGTACACTTCATCAGCTGTTTCCTGATCGGTCATGATTGTAGCGGGATTAGAGTTCAGGAGAATGACGCGATAGCCTTCCGCACGCAAGACCTTACAGGCCTGTGTTCCCGAATAGTCAAACTCACAGGCCTGCCCAATGACAATAGGCCCCGAGCCGATGACAAGGATGGTTTTTATATCTGTACGGCGTGGCATGGCATGGCGGGTGGAGAAATGAAATGGGCGGGAGGATGGGCTTAGTGATGGATTTTGCTATTTGTGTGTTGGTTCCTGCTTGGTATTTGCGGATGGCTGCTGCATAAATACACGTACCTGAGCGATGAAGTCTTCAAAGAGCGCATAGCTGTCTTGTGGACCTGGCGCCCCCTCGGGATGGTATTGGACGGAAGTATAATGTTGCGCGGGAACAGCGTGCCCAGCAACGGTGAGATCGTTTAAGTTAACATGTGAGAGCTCTTTATAATGGTTTGGAGTTTTAGCGGCAAGTGTTTGTTTATTGAGTGCGGCAGCGGGTTTCAGCGCATAACCGTGATTTTGTGAACTGATGGCGATGCGCGCTTTTCCCAGTGTTTTAATGGGATGATTGGCGCCGTGATGTCCAAAACTAAGTTTATAACTTTGATAATTGTTTGCCAGTCCTAATAATTGATGTCCCAGACAGATGCCAAAGATGGGATAATGACCAATAAGCTTCTTTAGTGTTTGAAGAGTGTTTGTTAAATACTGTGGATCGCCAGGACCATTGGAGAGCAGGATGCCGTTTGGTCTTGCGCTGATGATGGCGGCAGCGGAGCTGGTGCAGGGCAGCACATAAACCTGCGCACCAAAAGCTTTGAGCAGGCGGAGGATATTTAGTTTAACACCGTAGTCAATCACGACAATCAGCGGTGTGGCAGTAGCGGACTGAGGGTGTTGCGCAGGTAACGGAAGCGTGATCGGCTGCTTTTTCCCCTTGCCGGTGAATTCATAAGGAATGGCTGTGGTGACGCTTTCAGCCAAGGGCATTGTATTGTAATCGGGTGCCATTTCTATGCGGCGGAGCAGCTCCTTGTAAGACAGCGGCTCGGTGGATAAAATGCCCATGCAGCTGCCCTGAGTGCGCAGTTGCCGCGTAAGCCGCCGTGTGTCAATACCGGTAATAGCAAGTGTTTGCTGATTATCAAGGAATTCGGCTAATGTACAAGTGCCTGCACGCGTCCTGCAATAAGGATTGTAATGTTTGACGATGAGACCGTGCGCATGAATACTTTCCGATTCGCTTTCTCCTGCACGGATGCCGTAATTGCCAATTTCTGGATTGGTCAATGTGATTAGCTGTGTTTTATAGGAAGGATCAGTAAGAATTTCCTGATAACCGGTGAGACTGGTATTGAAAACGAGCTCGCCACAGATACTGCCGCGGGTTTTTCCTATTGCTGTGCCAACAAATACTTCCCCCGTTGCCAGTACTAAAACTGCCTGCGCGGGTTTGGAAGAGTGTCCGTGCATCATTCAAGCTTGGTTTTTAACAAGCTGCTTCCCAGGTCAAATAATTTACTGAGCTTGCCAATAGTGTTATTTAATGGTGATTGAAAATTTGTTTAGTTTATTAATACTTGGCAAATTATAAAATCAAACTGCTTTGTTGCGGTAGGTTTTTAGCGTACGCCTGCGCGAAATGCAGCTAAACTGTAGGAAACACTTAAGTCATTTTATGCTTTATGCACCTATGTATAAGAAATATTAAAAAAATTCCCAAGCTTACGATAATCAAATGAACCAGCATTGAGCTCATCAATGTCAAAATTTTGTGTAAACGTGATGCTGTTTGGAAATATATTTTGTGATTGAGACTGAAATATGCAGAAATATAGCGATTTAAAGCGATATTATCATTTTTCACAGACGGATCCGCGTGTTATCGCACTGGATCAAGCAGCGTTTGCAGGTGGTGCGGCACCGCCCAGCTTGAATAGAAATACAGCTGCTTATGCCCCTGCCACTGCTGCTGCTTCTGCTTACGGCCTTGCTCAGCCGGGTGAACAAACTGTTCCCGCGTCAACTTTTAAGCTTTTTCATGTTGTGCTCTTAGTGATCAGTCTTGCTTCATTTCTGTACGTGCGTGCAGAGGCACTGGGCAATAAAAATTCAGTTTTTTATGAACTTTATAAGGTTTTCACGACGCGTTTTGGTGAACTTTCCTTTGATTTTATGATCTTTCCGAAAGCACGCAGTACAAATGTCCTGAATGCACAGCTGGAGCTGCCTGCTGCTGCTGACTCAGTAGTCTCAGTGCCAGTCTCAGCCATTATTCCCGTAACAACGAACATCACGGCAAGCAGCACTGCTGCGCTTGCCGCTGTCAATGCAGCTGAACATGTTTCTGCAAATTTATCGCCCTCCTCACAACATGAGCTCAGTTCAGTGCCAGCTCTTGTTGAACATGCCGCAACAGCGACAACATTGGATACAGGAAATGCTAAGGGCATTGTTATTGCAGCTTCCCCAGCCACTGAACAGGCTGTTGCCATAAGTCAGGTTGCTGACACTAAGGCACCAAGCGCAGCAGCAGCCACTGCCGCAGTCCGCTCAGCTGGTTGGACGCCCCCTCAGACAATAGACATTTTTTTGCCACTTCTCAATGCTGATAAAACAACTGTCCAGCTTAACAAACAAAATATTGCGCTCAGCTCAAAAGCGCAAACACCGGCAGCGCTTTTAGTGGAAGTGGCTAAAAGCGTGACGCGTACAGCTTACAGCAGCCTGGGAGCATTGGATTTTTTCCCGGAAAAACTTATTGTCAAACGTGCCTGGGTGGAAAACCAGACGCTTATGGTGGATTTCAACCGCGCATTTGAGTACAGCCGTTATGGTCGTAAAGCCCTTGCCGTGCGCCTGCAACTGCTGCTGTGGAGTGTTTTTTCGGCTAATCAAAACCTGCAGCCAGCACCTATTCGGTTTGTTTCCATTCTGATAGAGGGACGCCGTAAAACTAAAATAGGCGGCGATGGTTGGGTGGTCAACCCTTTTTATTCTGAACGTGACCTGAAACCTGCCATTGGCTTTTTAGCTGCCGATTAAACTGATTTTAATATTGCAATCGTGAATTCAAAGCTCCTGTTCTATCCTGTATCATTTGATACCTGTTCCAGCAGTTAATGTCCTCATCCCTCAGTATGTTTGCGATTAAGACTTTTTTACCGCGTACGATGTTTGTTTTTCTATGCAGCTTCACCGTGTGGCAAGCACAGCAGCTTTGTACAGCGTTTCCCGCCAGCGCCGCCGCTTCCAGGCTATCCGCTGCCGCTGCCAGGCAGTCCGTTTATTATGTAGCAGCGCGTTATGACAGCAACCAGCTCCTGCGCGTGGTAGAGCGACCGATTGTTTATACAGATGGCATTCTTTTTACCTATTTGGCGCCCACTCCCAATACGGAGGTCAGCATCAGTGGTAGTTTTGTTGACTGGCAGCTGAATATTAAACTCAGCCCCAACGCCTTAGGGATTCACAGTGTATGGGTCCCGCTGAATTTTCCCCCAGGCCGTTACAGTTACAAGTTTAACGTTGACGGTATTTGGATCAACGATCCCCAGCAACCTTATCGCATCCAGGAAACGCAGCACTTGGGGACTGCTGTTACTGAGCATTCCGCTTTTCAGCTCTCGCAAGTGGTTGAGCAGCACCTAAGTAGTCCCGTTGCCCGGGGGCAAGGACTTTTTACGTTTTATTTAGCCGATAAGGGCTACACACGCGTCAGCTGGGTGGGAACGGCTAATCTTTGGCACCCCACGCGTGATGCAATGGTTCTGAAAAATGGTTATTGGCAGCTCACCCGCCACCTCCCCATTGATGCCCCGTACTACCTGTTGTTAGCGGACGGCAACCTGAGCGTGGATCCGCTGAACGTCAATATTGCCGCTACACGCTTTCAGCCTCAGGTAAGTGTGGCACAAGGTGGCGGTTATTTTCTCAGCGAACGCAACTAATACAGTGACTGACTAATGCAAATAGTCAATCGTGATCGTGCAGCAGTGCTCCTCAGCGGGCTGCGGTAAGCTGAGCTGCGCGAGAATATCGTCAGTGGGCGAAATAATGGTTATTGCGGCTTTCTGCTGGTTTGTTGATGGTTTTCTGCTGCGGCGCGACCGTGCAGGCAATGTTGTTTGAAGTTCCGTTGGTTCAGTAAAATCAAGGCTCAGTCGCTGCTGGGCGGCAGCACAGAGCTTTGGAAAGGTCTCAACCCCATTCCAGCAATACAAGCGCCTCTCCATTAAGGATTTCACCAAGCTTCAATGTACTGAGTAGGTCGTCATGGTGCCCACTAACATCAGTGTACGGGGAGTGATGGTTGCCAATAGTACTCCTTGGCACTTGTTGCAGGCGATAAAGGTCGCCATGAAATAATGTGCCGTGTTGGCATGGCTGCCTGTTGCGGCGTTTGCCTAACATGTTTGGCGGCGGCTTTTTAATGCAAATAGTCAACGGTGATCGTGCAGCAGTGCTCCTCAGCGGGCTGCGGTAAGCTGAGCTGCGCGAGAATATCGTTAGTGGGCGGAATAATGGTTGTTGCGGCTTCAAGCTGGTCTGTTGATGGTTTTCTGCTGCGGCGCGGCACAGTGCAGGCAATGTTGTTTGAAGTTCCGTTGGTTCAGTAAAATCAAGGCTCAGTCGCTGCTGGGCGGCAGCACAGAGCTTGGGAAAGGTTTCACCCCATTCCAGCAATACAAGCGCCCTCCATTAAGGATTTCACCAAGCTTCAATGTACTGAGTAGGTCGTCATGGTGCCCGCTAACATCAGTGTACGGGGAGTGATGGTTGCCAATAGTACTCCTTGGCACTTGTAGGCGATAAAGGTCGCCGTGAATAATCTGCCGCGTTGGCATGGCTGTCTGCTGCGGCGTTTGCCTAACATGCTTGGCGGCGGCATTTTAATGCAAATAGTCAACGGTGATCGTGCAGCAGTGTTCCTCAGCGGGTTGCGGTAAGCTGAGCTGCGCGAGAATATCGTCAGTGGGCGGAATAATGGTTGTTGCGGTTTCCTGCTGGTCTGTTGATGGTTTTCTGCTGCGGCGCGACCGTGCAGGCAATGTTGTTTGAAGTTCCGTTGGTTCAGTAAAATCAAGGCTCAGTCGCTGCTGGGCGGCAGCACAGAGCTTGGGAAAGGTCTCACCCCATTCCAGCAATACAAGCGCCTCTCCATTAAGGATTTCACCAAAATTCAATGTACTGAGTAGGTCGTCATTGTGCCCGCTAACATCAGTGTACGGGGAGTGATGGTTGCCAATAGTACTCCTTGGCACTTGTAGGCGATAAAGGTCGCCGTGAATAATCTGCCGCGTTGGCATGGCTGTCTGCTGCGGCGTTTGCCTAACATGCTTGGCGGCGGCATTTTAATGCAAATAGTCAACGGTGATCGTGCAGCAGTGCTCCTCAGCGGGCTGCGGTAAGCTGAGCTGCGCGAGAATATCGTCAGTGGGCGGAATAATGGTTGTTGCGGCTTCCTGCTGGTCTGTTGATGGTTTTCTGCTGCGGCGCGACCGTGCAGGCAATGTTGTTTGAAGTTCCGTTGGTTCAGTAAAATCAAGGCTCAGTCGCTGCTGGGCGGCAGCACAGAGCTTGGGAAAGGTCTCACCCCATTCCAGCAATACAAGCGCCTCTCCATTAAGGATTTCACCAAAATTCAATGTACTGAGTAGGTCATCATGGTGCCCACTATCATCAGTGTACGGGGAGTGATGGTTGCCAATAGTACTCCTTGGCACTTGTAGGCGATAAAGGTCGCCGTGAATAATCTGCCGCGTTGGCATGGCTGTCTGCTGCGGCGTTTGCCTAACATGCTTGGCGGCGGCATTTTAATGCAAATAGTCAACGGTGATCGTGCAGCAGTGCTCCTCAGCGGGCTGCGGTAAGCTGAGCTGCGCGAGAATATCGTCAGTGGGCGGAATAATGGTTGTTGCGGCTTCCTGCTGGTCTGTTGATGGTTTTCTGCTGCGGCGCGACCGTGCAGGCAATGTTGTTTGAAGTTCCGTTGGTTCAGTAAAATCAAGGCTCAGTCGCTGCTGGGCGGCAGCACAGAGCTTGGGAAAGGTCTCACCCCATTCCAACAATACAAGCGCCTCTCCATTAAGGATTTCACCAAAATTCAATGTACTGAGTAGGTCGTCATTGTGCCCGCTAACATCAGTGTACGGGGAGTGATGGTTGCCAATAGTACTCCTTGGCACTTGCAGGCGATAAAGGTCGCCGTGAATAATCTGCCGCGTTGGCATGGCTGTCTGCTGCGGCGTTTGCCTAACATGCTTGGCGGCGATGTTGCTGTATTGTTTGGGCAAGTTTTGTTGCAGGGAAGCTTGCACGGCTGCGATGGCAGCTTTTAACGGTACTGGTGTTTGTTGTTGCGGCTTAGCGGGATAACTGTAAGCTTGCAGCAATGTAAAAGTGGGGGAGGGCAAGGCGGCGGCTGTTACGCCCAGTGCACGTAACATGCTGCGAATAAGATGAGATTTGCCGCTGCCCATGGGACCAGTGACCAGCACCACTTCATCGCCAACTAAACTTTTTATATAAGCTAAGGCAAACACCGTTGTGGCAGCTGCCGATGGAAGCAGGAAACGAAATGTTTCTCTGCCAGTAGCGGATGGTAACGAGCTTGGCGAGGTTGACAAGGTTGACGCAGAAGCCGTGTTTGTTTAGCTTGGCATGGCAAACTTAAATGTAACCGTGATCGATGAGCTTACTTTGTTTCATGAGTTTGGCTATATAAATTTCTTGTTTGTGTTCGCGCAATTCACGCAGCAGATCAGCTTCTACTTCTGCGCGAATTTCTGCAAGTGGCGGAATGCCCGCGGCACTTTCTTTGGCGACATAAAATAAATAAATATAGGGACTGAGGACAATTGGCATTGTCACAGTGTGAAGCGGCAATGGTGCCACAGCTGTGCGAATATTGGTTGCGAACGCCTTAAGCTCTTGCAGACGCAAATTGCCGGCATGCAGCGCGGCAAGCTGTTGCAACCGCGGGAGAAAAACTGCACTGAGCGCCGCGGCTTGTGAAACACGCCCACCAGGCTGCTGCAACGGTGTTTGTGGTTCCTTGTCATTATTGTTGTCATTGTTATTGCCGCTAACATTGAACGCTGTTTGTGCAGCTGAGTCCTGTGTTGGCATGGCAGCTTGAAATACTGCTAAGCGCTGCGCTGCCGCCATGGACATGAGTGCGCGCTGCAGCCGCAGTAAGTGCGCACGCAGCTTCCTGCGGGGTGCCGTTTCACGCGGCTCTGTGCAGGCAATAAAGGCAAGCGCGACGCGTCGTTCTTTATAATACTGCGCGCGATTGCTCTCGTAAAAAATTTTAAAATGCCGTGCTGTGGGCGTATCAATATCATCGCTCACACGTGTTAGCAGTGCATTGATCTTCAGTTGCAGGCGCATATGCTCACGCAGCACTTCCGTTGTCATGCCAGCTGGCGGTGCTGCGCTTTGCTGCGTAAGCGCCTCGGTAAGCTCTGCTTCTGAAATTTCTATTTCTGACTTACGCGCCTGCTGGCGCAATAATGTTTTACGTGTGATATTCTCCTTGACCAGCTGCATCAGTGTTTCATCGTCTGGCAGCGGTGCTAAGGAAACTTGGCGCTTGCCGGTAAGCGCGCTCCGATATTTTTCTTTTATGTGTGCAAATTCTTCTGCAAGCAAGGCATCCGTTATGTGTTCGCCATTGATTTCTAATGCCATTTGTAAGAAGGCTGCACTTAGCGAAAATGCCAAAATGACTTCTTCTCAGCACGCAGTTTACTGAGCTCAATGGTATCGTTGTCATTTTTTAACGCTGCAAGTTCACGGTAAAGCTCACGTGTGCGCGTATTAACGTTGCGCGGAATTTCCATATTGACGCGAATCATGAGCTCGCCGCGTTCGCCGCGCCGTTGGAGAATCGGCATGCCCTTGCCTTTCACGCGCAAGACACTTCCAGCTTGCGTGCCAGCTGCAATAGTGACCTTAATGACTTCATCGTTCAGATTTTTTAATTCCAGTGCGGCGCCTAAGACGGCTTGTGTGATGCTGATATGCGCGTTGCAGTACAAGTCATTGCCCTCGCGTTCAAAATAATCATCGCCGCGCACGCGGATGTGCAAGTACAAATCCCCTGCTGTGCCGCCGCGCTGGCTGGCATGTCCCTCACCGCTCATACGAATGCTCTGCTCATCGTTAATGCCCGGTGGGATTTTTACTTTCACTTGTTTGTGCGCATTAACAATTCCCATCCCGTTGCAGCTATGGCAGGGATTGTCAATCTGGACCCCGCTGCCGCGGCAACGCGGACAGGTGGTGTTGATGGAAAAGATGCCCTTGTTTTGGCGCAATTGCCCGATGCCGCCGCAGTCGCGACAATTACTGGGACTGCTGCCGCTGAGTGCGCCGCTGCCATTGCAGCTATCACACGCTACTTTTTTATTGATACTAAAATCGTACTCTGCACCCGTAAAAGCCTCGCTCAGGCTAATCTCCAATTCGTACTGCAGGTCGCCGCCGCCGCCGCCTGCACGCTGGCGATTGCGTGTTTGCCGATTGTTGCTGTTGCCGCCGAAAAAACTCTCAAAGATATTTTCGCCGCTAAAGGCCTCTTCAAATAAATCTGAAAAGGCTGAAAAATCGCCGCCGCCGCCTCTTCCGCCAAAAGGACTGCCTTGCGCGCTGCCCGCACCGCGCCTGATGGCTTCATAGCCATACTGGTCGTAAATTTGGCGCTTTTTATCATCTGAGAGAATGGAATAAGCCTCATTGATAGCCTTAAAACGCTCTTCGGCACGTTTGTCGCCCTTATTGCGATCAGGATGATTTTCAATCGCTTTTTTACGATAAGCACGTTTGAGCTCATCCTTAGTGGCGTTGCGTGAAGTGCTAAGGATATTATAAAGATCTTTTGTCATTGTGCGCACTGCAACAGCTGGCAAGCTGCTGCTCAGGTTTCCAAGGAACTTCCGTACAGAATTTTAAAAATCCTGCGCCCAGCTCATGGTGACATTCAATAAAACTAACGAAGCGTAAAAAACGCACAGTTATTTCTTATCGTCGTCAACTACTTCGTAGTCAGCATCAACCACATTATCCTTGCTCTGGTGAGACTCAGTGGTGGTGCTGGATTTTTTCGCTGTTGTGTTGTCCTTGTTGTGAGGGCCGCTGCTGTTGCCATTGCCGCTTGCACCCTGGGGCTGCTGTTTGTAAAGCTCCTGTGAAATTTTATGTGTTGCCTTGGTTAACTCCTCAATGCCTTTTGTGATGGCAGCACTGTCTTCTTTAATAATGTTTTCCTTGAGCGCATCCATAGTGGCTTTAATGGCTGCTTGTTCATCGCTTTTTAGCTTATCTTTGTGTTCTTTGAGCAATGTTTCCGTACGATAGAGGAGCTGGTTGCCATTGTTTTTTATTTCTGCCAGCTCACGGCGTTTTTTGTCCTGCTCGCGATTGGCTTCGCCTTGTTTGACCATATCGGCAATTTCGGAATCACTAAGACCGCCAGACACCTCAATCTTAATTTTATTCTCCTTGCCTGTACCAAGGTCTTTGGCACTTACATGGAGAATGCCATTGGCATCAATATCAAAAGTGACTTCAATTTGCGGCATGCCACGCGGCGCTGCCGGGATCTCCACCAGATCAAAACGTCCAAGCAACTTGTTGTCACGCGCCATTTCACGTTCACCCTGATAGACATTGATGGTTACCGCTGGTTGGTTGTTTTCTGCGGTTGAAAAAATCTGACTTTTTTTAGTGGGAATGGTGGTATTGCGATCAATGAGGCGGGTCATCACCCCACCCAAAGTTTCAATGCCAAGCGATAGCGGTGTCACATCCAATAACAGGACATCTTTAACATCGCCGCCAAGGATGCCGCCCTGAATGGCCGCGCCAACTGCCACAACCTCATCGGGATTGACACCTTTGCTGGGCTCGCGGTTGAAAATTTCCTTGACCAGCGCCTGAACGGCGGGGATACGTGTAGAACCGCCTACTAAAATCACTTCCTGAATCTCTGTTATCGGAAGTTCAGAATCCTTAATGGCATTTTCACAAGGCTCACGCAGTTGTTTGATCAAAGCTGCTGTTAGCTGTTCAAACTTTGCACGCGAAAGTGTGACATTCAAGTGTTTAGGCCCTGAAGAATCCGCCGTAATGAATGGCAAATTTATAGTCGTATTGGTGGTGCTGGAAAGCTCCTGTTTAGCTTTTTCCGCCGCTTCTTTCAAGCGCTGTAAGGCAATGGCATCCTCTTTCAATGAAATGCCATATTGTTTTTTAAATTCATCGTTCAGATAGTCAATGATGATCTCATCAAAGTTATCACCTCCCAGCTGGGTGTCGCCATTTGTGGCTTTCACCTCAAAGACGCCATCGCCCATTTCCAGGATAGAAATGTCAAAGGTGCCTCCGCCTAAGTCAAAAACCGCAAGCTTGAGTTCCTTTTTTTTGTCCAACCCATAAGCCAGCGCAGCGGCTGTCGGCTCGTTGACAATCCGTTTCACGTTCAGCCCAGCAATTTTCCCGGCATCTACAGTTGCTTGACGCTGAGAATCGTTGAAATAGGCGGGGACCGTAATAACGGCTTCTGTCACACTGCTGCCAAGGTAATCTTCCGCTGATTGTTTCATTTTTTGCAGAACTTCTGCTGAAATTTCCTGTGGCGTGTATTCCTTGCCGTCTACTTTAACCTTTGTTTTTTTGTCTTTTGTGACAAGGTCATAAGGAAATTTATCCGGGCTGGCGGCATGACTGCTGCTGGATGCGCTTCCCATGAAACGTTTAATAGAATAAATAGTCCGTTTGGCATTCGTGACCATCTGATTTTTGGCTGCCTGCCCCACAAGGCGCTCATTGGTATCCGTGAACGCCACAATAGATGGTGTGGTGCGTTGTCCTTCAGCATTTTGAATGACAACAGGTTCTCCGCCCTCTATGACTGAGACACAGGAGTTAGTGGTTCCTAGGTCAATTCCGATGATTTTCCCCATGATTGATGTCCTCTTTTCAATATATAGCTTGTATTTTTAACTTACGTTTGTGAAGTGTTATTTTCGGTTGTTGTATTATTTGCCTTAGTATCGGCATAATGACTTGGTTGCGCAGCTGCTGCTGCTGTTGGTTCAGTAAGCGGTGCAGGCGACTCTTGTTTTTTTTGTAATACTTTCACTTGTGCGGTTTTTATCACACGATCATGAAATAGATAGCCCTGCTCAAAAACCTCACCTACTGTTTCTATGTCCCCCTGTCCCGGTTCCTGCAACATCGCCTGATGCAGCAATGGATTAAAGGCATCGCCAGCTTGTGTGCTGGGTTTGACGGCATGAGCATTGATGATGCTGTCCAATTGTTGTTTGATGTTTACAAATCCTTCTAAAAATGACTTTGCAGCAGGATGCAGTTCTTTGCCCTGCTGGTCAAGTGCTTTTTCGTAATTGTTTAAAATAGGCAGAAGTTGTTTGATAAAACTTTCCGGAGCATATTTAAGTAATTGCTGTTTTTCTTCAATGGTACGCTTGCGGTAATTGTCAAATTCGGCTTGCTGGCGCTTGACCATATCTTCGTATTCGTCTATTTTTGCCCCCAAGGCACCAATCGTTTTGGCAACGGCCTCTGCAGCCTCGTCAGGATTGTCTATTTCTTCTTTAGCAGGTCCAACAGGTTGTTTTGGAGGTTTGGGCGCTGTTTGTTGGGGTGCTGCTTGTTGTTGCGGTTGTTTTGCTGCAGCTTTGGTGCTGCGTTCATTATCAGACTTTTTCATGAATAGTTGTTTTATCTTTATGTGACGTCAACCTAGCGTAAAAATAAAAAATTTAAAGGTTAATTATCATCGTCTTATACGTATGTTAAAGTAATGAATTAAGATTAAAAGTAAAGAAAAAACTCTATAAAAACAGCGTTTTCATAGCTTGAATGTGTAGCTTTTCATGTTTTTTTGTGTAAGTTTTCATAAAATTCTAAAATTGTTTTACCAAAACGGCGCGTTTGCAAAACTTGCAGCTCTTGTGTTGCTAAAAATTGCTGAAAATTCTCAAATGTAGCATTTTTATGCCCTGATGCGAGTTGTTGCAGTCGTTCGATGATCAGCAACCCTGTCGGGCACAGCAGCTTCATCGTTTGCAGCTGTTTTAAAAGACGTTTATATTCTGTTAGTGTGTTTAGCTGTGCGTACGGCGGATCTAAAAAAATGATGTCAAATTGACTTGAGCTCAGCTGGCGGCTGCGGCGATAAAAATCGCCCGTAAGCACGGTTGTTTGACCATCTGGCACGGCTAAGGCGTGCAGCCGCGTCAGATTGTTTTGCAGACTGCGTGCCAGCTGGACGTCACGCTCAATGAACACCACCTCGCCTGCGCCGCGTGAGAGCGCCTCCACCCCAATGGCACCCGAACCGGCAAATCCGTCGAGTATCCGCGTATGCTGTAAACGTCCTGCCAGCCGATCGAAGAGCGACTTGCGCACGATTGCCTGTGTGGGCGAGGGAGCTGTGCGATATTTGAAGCGCAGCTCCTGCCCCTTATAAATTCCCGCCAGAATGCGCGGACTGTGTACTGCTTTCATGTTCGGTGTGCCGAAACTGGCACTCCATGTTTGACTTTACAATTGTTTATAATCGTTTATAATTGTAAAGTCGGGTGCTGCACTAAGCAGCGGGCACAGCTGTTGACAGCTTGCGGTAACGCAGGGCATTGCCAATGACCGAAAGCGAGCTGACGCTCATTAGCGCTGCTGCCAGCATCGGCGATAATAATAGTCCTGTAACAGGATAAAGGATGCCCGCTGCCAAAGGTACGCCCACGGCATTGTAAACAAATGCTAAAAAGAGATTACTCTTAATGTTGGCGACGGTCTGTTTACTGAGTGTGAAGAGGCTGAGCAGGGTATGCAAATTGCCGCTGAGGAGCGTGGCATGCGCAGTTGCTAACGCGACACCGCTTCCTGTGCCCATGGCAATGCTGACATCCGCTGCTGCTAATGCTGGCGCGTCATTGACGCCGTCGCCTGCCATGAGTACGGTATGCCCGGCGCGTTTAAAGGCCTCCAGCTGGTCTAGCTTGGCTTGCGGGCTCAGCTGGCTATATATCCCACTGAGCCCCCAATGGTCACCCGTGAGCTTATTAATTTGTGTTTGCACGGCTGTGCAGGCAGCTTTATGATCTCCACTGAGCAGCCAAACGGCAATGCCGCGTTTTCTCAGCGCACGGACGGTAGCAGCGGCGCTGGGACGTAAAACATCGTTCAGGGTGAACGTACTGATGATCTGACGGTTTGTGGCAAGGAAAAGCTGTGTGCCGCTGACAGCTGCTTCAGTAGCGGGTAGGTCAATGCCCAGCTGCGCTGCCATAGCATTGCTGCCGGCATAATAACACTGCCCTTCAATGGTACCGCTTATGCCCACACCGGGAGTCGCTTTAAAATCCTTAACGGGAAATAAACTTAGCTGTGCCTGCCGTGCAGCAGCAATGATCCCCTGTGCCAAGGGATGCTCGCTGAGTGCTTCCAGCGATGCCAGCAGACTCAGTGCCCGCTCTTTCGTGTAACCATCATTTTGCAATGTCTGCTCAGTAAGCTTGGGTTTGCCTTCTGTGAGCGTACCTGTTTTATCAATGGCCACTAAGCTCACGGCATTAAAACGTTCTAAAACTTCCACGTTTTGAATAAGCATGCCGCTTTTGGCGCCGCGGCCAATGCCCACTGTAAGCGCAAGCGGTATAGCCAAACCCAAAGCGCAGGGGCAGGCAACAATGAGCACACTCACTGCCACAAGCAGCGCATTGCCCAGCGCCGGTGCCGGACCCCATCCCCACCAGATGACAAAACTAAATGCAGCTATGACAAGCACACTGGGGATGAAAATTTTTGAAACGCGTTCAGTTATGTCTTGCAATGGCGGACGACTGCGTTGCGCACGTGCGGTAAGGGTCATCAACTCGCTCAATAGCGTATTGGCACCTACACGCGTGGTGCACATAATAAACGCGCCTGAGCCATTGACACTTCCGCCAATAACAGGATTTCCCGCTTGTTTAAGGATGGGCGCAGCTTCGCCAGTAAGCAATGCTTCTGAAACCTCGCTGAGCCCAGCCACCACTGTGCCGTCAGTAGGGATTTTGCTGCCGGGCTGCACAAGGAGAAAATCGCCTACGGCAACCTCCGCTAAAACAACGGTTTCCATATTGAGCGTGTTTAGCTCCAGTGCCGCGGCGGTCTGTGTGAGCGGCGGCGGCACATACTTTTGCAATCGCAATGCCTGCTGTGGACTTAATTCCATCAGCTGTCTGAGTGCGTCACCGGTGCGCATGCGCGCACGTTCTTCCAAAAACTGCCCAAGGATCACAAGCGTGATGATAACCGCTGCCGTTTCAAAATAAAGCCCCACCGTTCCGTTTGCACTGAGCGCGCTGCTTGGAATTAGTGCCGGTGCTATGTAGGAGAGCATAAGCAGCCATAACGAATATCCATAAGCAGCAAATGTACCCAAGGCAATGAGTGAAAACATATTAAGCGTCTTGCGCTTCAGCGCCACCCAGGCACGCGTGAAAATAAAGGTGCCTGTGCCCCAGATGACTATTGTGGCGGCGGTTAGGCTGAGCAGCTTTAATGTCAGCTGGCTCAGTCCCAATGGACGTATTAGCGTTGGCGTCATTTCTATCAGCACTACTGGCATGGTGAAACAGAGTGCAATGATAAAGCGCCACTTTAGTCTGTGTAAACTAAACAAAGCTGCTGCGTCACTGGCAATGCCCTGAGCACCTGCGCTTAAAATGGGCTCCAGCGCCATGCCGCATTCGGGGCAACTGTCGGGTTTGTTTGTAATGATCTCCGGGTGCATGGGACAACTGTACTGGCTGCCTGCTGTTGTGGCGGGTGCAGGAGCGGGCAGGATGCCCTGTGTCCTCAGGGTGCGGATGAGACGCTTCCAGCGCCGCTGCAATGTACGCAACATTATCGGGAATAATGTTGTGTACTGCTTGGGCTCATCAGTAAATCGCTGCAAACAACCTTTGCTACAGAAATAGTACGGACTGTTTTTATAAGTGGTGTGAAAACGCTTATCACGTAATTGCATGCCGCAGACAGGATCTTGCAACAATGGAGATGTTGGTGAAGGGATGTCTGATGGCATTGTCAATAATAATTGCTAAATAGCTAAAATAATCGCTAAATAGCTAAAAGCTTAGCGAATAAAGCTGATGTTGAATGGGATGGCGTTATTGGTGGCGAGCGAGTGTATTGTAAATGGTGTTGAATTCATTTTCATCGCTTAAAAGTTCAAGCGCACGTTCAATGAATGGCATCACAACTGGTTCTTGCGGTTGCACTAGTAGGTTAGCTATTGATATTTCCTCATCGGGTGGAATGCCCTCACGGAGATACTGCACTTCGCCGTCACCGTTTACATTGCCGGGATAGCTGGTACGTGAAGAAGTAACGGTGACCAGCCAACCATTAGCCAGATCACGTGCTAAGATCCCGCCCGCACAGCCTAAGGTGTCCCTGCCAATGTGAATAAGCTGCGCACGTTGCCGCATAGCCAATGAGAACATTTCAGCGCCGCTGCAAGTATCGTGGTCCGTGATGAGAATAAGCGGTCCCGTGCGGTAATGGTGTGTGCCCTCGGGAACTATGGTCAGGGTGTTTGTAACGAATGTCCTTATCCCGGTGCGTTCATTTTCAATCAGATAAGGACGCGCTTGATCAATAAATCGTGCTGCAAGAAAACGCGCATTGTCCTGTGATCCACCTGCAGCTGTGCGGATATCAACAATCAGCCCCGTCATACCGGCAGCATTAAAACGTTTGAGTGTGTCTTCAATACGTATGAAATACGCGCGTGCGCCTGCCAATCTGCTGGAACCCTCAAATCCTACAACAAGCGCGTCAATTAAAATATAACCAATGACGTGAGTTAATGATCCCGTATAAATACCAGCATCCCGCAATGCCTGCAGCTCGATGATACCGCTGGGAAAGATGTCTTGTGTACTGGTATTGGTGAGATAAGTGCTTGTTGCCAACCAGGTGATTTTGTTTTTATAAATCGTCTTCTTGAAAATCGAACTGTTCTGTGACGCACCCATACAAATAAACATCCGTAGGAAATTCAAAATAAACATGGGGATCATCCAGCTGATGTTCAACGTCATTGAGAACGCTTGCGAATTCACAATCGCTCATCCCATCGTACACACTAGCTGCAAACATGTCACGCAAACCATTGATGCTGCCGCCGTTAGCACTTGGGATTTGATCATGATAGGCATAAACCATGCGCAAGTCTTCAAAGAATAAATTATAGGTTTCCGTATGACTGGCAAATTGTGTATTTAAAATAAGTCCGCACCCGCTGAGCAGCAGACTCCCCAAGCTGAGCATTATCAGCCCCAACACGCGTAAGGGTTTAGCAGAAGCTTTTGCATGAAGCATGGGCGTTATCATGGTTTAATTTTACCCTGAAGCTTAACTTTTACCAATAAATGGCAATGCCCACATTCAGTTTTTGCGTAAACGTCAGTTTGTTTTTGGGCACAGGTTCCACAAAATACTCCAATGCTACAGCGTACTGGGTGTGCAAGGCCATGGTGGGGGTAAAAAACCACTCGTACGTGACGGCAGCTGTGGTGCGCACCGTATTACCCCAATGATAAAGTGCGGTCGTTTCTAACAAAGTATTGATCAGCACATCCACAAGTCCATTGCTATTTTCTAATACTTGTTCTAAATGGAAATTGTAAACGTTAAAACGCGGGCGTGCCACAGCACCGATAACGGGAAGATAATAATGGATGCGCAAATGATGTTTTTTTAAAGCAAAATTCACCATCAGTGCCGGGCCAATGGTCATGGTGGCACTCCAGCCATAACTGAGAAAATTCTGAATCAACCAAAAGTCTAGATTGCCTTCAACCATAAACCCAAGGTAAAGTGTTGCTACTTTTGTTCGCAATACGCTAAATGCTGAACTATAGGCTAGATTGACGAGGATATCCAAGTCAGCGCCTGATTGGGTAACGGGCCCATTGTCACCTGTGGCGTAGTTGACTAAGAGCGCTCCCGCGCCTGCTGTCATTTGCACATAATGATAATGCTGCGGAGCAATATGCTCATACCCCAGGTGGAGATTGCCGCCAAGTCCCAGACGATAAAGCGAAGAAACGACGAGATCACGACCATCGTTTAAAAATATTCCACCAGCAATGGTAAAAACATTACGCCGCGCCTCAGTCTCAGTGTCCGTGTCCAATGCCGGTTCAGCTGCGGGTGCCTCAGCTGGCGGTGCTGTTATTTCCTGTGCTAATAGCTTGGCTGGTTCATGTAACCAGCTGCTGACTAAGTAGCTGCCAGCGATGAGCAAGATGTAAAGTATTCTCATCCCTTTAATTTCTCATCCCTTTAATAAATGGCAATACCAAGACCGACCTGATGGACATAGTCTGTTTGTGTATTGGCGGTTAATTTCGGATAATAAGCTACTTTCAAGATAATTCGCGTATTCTGAATCATATTTTGGACGGCTCAGTACCTTCGCTTTCGTTTGCCGAAAGTGGTAACAGTAATAGGACGCTGCTGATAATAATAAGAGCTGTTGTGAGTCTTAGGTTTTTGCTAAGTGACATGATTTTATCATCCATAAGCTTAAAAGATTAATGATAATAACTATTTTAACGGCATGGTCTATAATTATAAATTAAAGTAGCAAATTTGTTGCTTTATAATAGAGCTGTACAGGTTTTTTAGACTTTATTTAATATATTGCCGTTGAATACATTCAGTTCGGGAGGTAATTTGAGTTTTGCCGGCGGTGATGCCTGCAGTCCTTGTAGCCAAGCTGCCAGCAGCGGCACTTTGACAATGCCGCGGAGCAATATGCTCATGCCCTAAGCGGAGCTTGCCATCAAGTCCTAGACGATAAAACAAAGAAACGACGAGCTCACGACTATCGTTTAAAAACATTCCACCAGCAATGGTAATGGTAAAAACATTGCGCTGCGCCCTCAGTGTCCGTGTCCAAGGCAGGCTCAGCTGTGGGTGCCCTCAGCAAGCGGTGCTGTTATTTCCTGTGTTAATAGCTTAGCTTGGCTGGTTCATGTAACCAGCCGCCAGCAGCGGCACTTTGACAATGCCGCGGAGCAATGTGCTCATGCCCTAAGCGGAGCTTGCCATCTAGTCCTAGACAATAAAACAAAGAAACGACGAGCTCACGACCATCATTTAAAAACATTCCACCAGCAATGGTAATGGTAAAAACATTGCGCTGCGCCCTCAGTGTCCGTGTCCAAGGCAGGCTCAGCTGTGGGTGCCCTCAGCAAAGCGGTGCTGTTATTTCCTGTGCTAATAGCTTGGCTGGTTTCATGTAACCAGCAGCTACCAGCGCACTTTGACAATGCCGCGGAGCAATGTGCTCATGCCCTAAGCGGAGCTTGCCATCTAGTCCTAGACGATAAAACAAAGAAACGACGAGCTCACGAATAAAAGGCAATGGTAATGGTAAAAAAGCCCTCAGTGTCCGTGTCCAAGGCAGGCTCAGCTGTGGGTGCCATCAGCAAGCGGTGCTGTTATTTCCGAGCTTGGCTGGTTTCATGTAAGCAGCTGCCAGCGATTTAAAATACACCCCTCTAATAAAAGGCAAGCCGCCAGTAGCGGCACTTTGACAATGCCGCGGAGCAATGTGCTCATACCCTAAGCGGAGCTTGCCACCTAGTCCTAGACGATAAAACAAAGAAACGACGAGCTCACGACCATCATTCCACCAGCAATGGTAATGGTAAAAACATTGCGCTGCGCCCTCAGTGTCCGTGTCCAAGGCAGGCTCAGCTGTGGGTGCCCTCAGCAAGCGGTGCTGTTATTTCCTGTGCTAATAGCTTGGCTGGTTTCATGTAAGCAGCTGCCAGCGATGAGCAAGATGTAAAATATTCTCATCCCTCTAATAAAAGGCAAGCCGCCAGCAGCGGCAGCAAGCGGTGCTGTTATTTCCTGTGTTAATAGCTTGGCTGGTTCATGTAAGCTTGGCTGGTTCATGTAAGCAGCTGCCAGCGATGAGCAAGATGTAAAATATTCTCACCCCTTTAATTTCTCATCCCTCTAATAAAAGGCAATGCCAAGACCGACCTGATGGACATAGTCTGTTTGTGTATTGGCGGTTAATTCCGGATAATAATCTAATGAGACGCCATAATGGCAAACAAAGCCTATAGACGGAAGTACTCCAATGCGGTAGGTTAAATTTATGGTAGTGCGAAAACTATTTCCCCATGAGCGCAGCCCCAGCTCCACTGGTTCTGTCTCGGCGTTCAGTGAACTGATGCCTACGAGCGGTACATACCAATTGAGCTCCAATGTATGTTTTCCGATAATGAATTCACCGATGATGGCTGCGCCTAAGGTAGTTGTGGAAAAGGTATCGTAGCGATAAAGAATAGCGTCGCTCAGCAAAGTTGTATTATTTTCAATCGTAAAACCTAGATATAGATTGAGAACTTTCAGTGGGAGGAGATTATAGCTTAGGTTGAAGGTGCCATTGATCAAACCGCGCAATGTTTCGTCGGGAGCATTGGGGGTGAACTCATGCCAAAATATTTCCACCCGCCCAAAGCCACGGACGCGATTTTTGATAAAATCCAATTGCACCCGTCCGCCGTAAACATAATAGTATGTGATCTCGGGCACTTCTATTTCTTCAAGATAATTCGCGTACTCTGAACTGTATCCAGGCACATCTACATTGTAAAACATGACGCTGGGAAGGATTGTGAAGATAAATTTTGTTTTTTTGGACGGCTCAGTACCTTCGCTTTCGTGTGCTGTTAGTGGTAGTAGCAATAGAGCGCTGCTGACAATAACAAGAGCTGTTATTATTCTTAGGTTTTTGATAAGTGACATAACTTTTTCCTCGCTAAGCTTAAAATATTGATAATAATAGTTGTCTCAACTGTATTACCTATATTATAAATTAAAATAGTAAATTTATTGCTTTTATAATAGAGCTGTACAGTTTTTTCAGACTTTATTTAATGGTTTGCCGTTAAAGGCATTCAGTTCGGGAGGTACATTGAGTTTTGCGGCGGTGATGCCTGCCCCGCTGGTTATGCTCTTTGCACTCATGAGTTGTTCTCTGCCCTTGCCAGTGGAGTGGCGCAGCACCTCTTCCCAGTCCGGTGGCAGACCTGCTTCATTGCCCTGCTCGGCGCGCAAATAGGCGCTATTGGCGTGGCTAAGCGGCGTTCCCGCGGCAATAGGCGCAGTGGCAATGAGGGAACGTTTGCTGGTATGATAATAAGGTTTTTCGCATGCTGCCAGGGTTTTCACACCATCACCCAGTGTGGCACTCAGCTCTTCGCTGCTGTAAAACGCACTTAGTGTTTTACCAAGCAGGCTGAGCAGCTGTGTTTTGAGCGCGCGCGGATTGATCAATTTTTCGCTCAGTGCCTGTGTACAGGCACGCATGACGGGAGCTGCGGCGTTTTTGTTGGCTCCCCGTACTGTAATAAGCTCTTGCATGGTTTGGCTGAGCGCCGTGCTCAGCTCGGCAAATTCCTGCGGGATGAGCGCAACACTGTCATCGAGGCCAGCTCCGCTGCGGCTAAGCGTGAGGTGTTTTTCAAGGATAAGCGGCCTGCCTGCAAGGCCTTGCAGCCAAGCTGCCAGCAGCGGCACTTTCAAGGGATGTGGAGTGTGATCGGAGAGACCTGTGAGCATTCCTGTTGTGCGTGCAAGTGTGAGCAATGTGAGCAGGTTGTAATCGCTGGGGCGGCTGGGATAACAGGTCACACACTGCATGAGGGCAATGCTGGCACTGAGCTTGTCAAGCGACTGCTGCTTTTGCACCGCATTTGTTTTAAGAAAACGCATGAATGCTTGGATATCGGCTGAGCGGCTCATGCCGATGGAACAGAAAACAGGAAGCTGCGTTTTTAGTACTGCACGCCAGAGGTCGTAATAGGTTAGCTCGGGGGATGCTATTTTATGCGCGGCAACGCCTAGCTCAGTGAGCAGCTGCAAACTGCGGCTGCCAAAGCAGGAAGCGAAAAACAGGATATTAGAGGCGGCTGCACTTTGTTTGAGTGCCATAAAGAATTCCCGCTCACGTTCCAATGTTTTAAACTTTTGGTACAGCTGGACGCGTTTGCCCCCCAGTCTGAGTGTACCGCTTTCAGGATGAAGAATTTCATCAGCGAAGACAACTTGAAATTTGACGGCGTTTGCACCGGCACTTGCCGCTGCATGGATAAGTTCCTTGGCATGCTGCAGGCTGCCTGCATGTGCGGTGCCGGCCTCAGCAATGAGGAAAACATTATGCCGACTGTGCCGGGCAAGAAATGTCTGCATGACGCCCATAACACAATGGACAATGGGGCTGCGAATTTATGTGGATGGCTAACGCGTCAGCAGCACTGCAGCTGCCAGCGCAGCCCAGGCGGCTACAAATGCCAGCCCGCCAATGGGAGCAATCATTCCCAGCCACTGCCAGTTGCTGAGTGCCAGAAAATACAAACTGCCTGAGAAGAAGAGGATGCCAAGACCAAAGCCCCATGCCGCGCCAAGCAGCCAAGTGCTATTTAGCGAGCTGTCTTTCATGAGAATACCGGTAGCCAGCAATGCCAGACTATGAAAAAAGTGATAGTGGTTTGCCGTTGTGAATGTTGGCGCGCGGTCATCACCGGGAGCGGCGCAGTGAGAATGGGCGCCAGGGCATGCGCACCAAATGCGCCGATGAGCACGGCTAAACCTCCCAAGCTACTGGCGCTTAGCAGGACTAGCTGCGCTAAGTGTTTCACGTCTGGCATGGTGCTCAGGGACTGATTGTTGTTTTTAGATATTCGCGATTTAGGTGTGCGATTGTGTTGTAAGGAATACTTTTGGGGCAGGCAGCACTGCATTCGGCTTCATTGGTACAGGCACCAAACTTGGCTGCGTCCATAGCGGTGACCATATTGACCACGCGTGTTTTGTGTTCGACTTGTCCCTGCGGGAGCTGGAAGAGGTGATTGATCTTAGCAGCGGTAAAGAGCATGGCAGCGGCATTTTTGCAACTGGCTACACACGCGCCGCAGCCAATGCACGCGGCGGCTTCAAAGGCAGCATCAGCATTGTGTTTGGGCACGGGTAGGTTGTTGGCCTCAGGCGCTGAACCACTGCGTACGCTGATATAACCACCGGCATGGAGAATATGCTCAAATGCACTCCTGTCGACAATCAGATCTTTTTGCACGGGAAAGGCACGCGCACGCCAGGGCTCCACAATGATGGTATCGCCGTCTTTAAATTCACGCATATGCAGCTGGCAGACGGTTGTTGCTTTGCGCCCGCCATGGGGTTTGCCATTGATCATCATGCCGCAACTCCCGCAGATGCCTTCGCGGCAATCGTGTTCAAAAGCAATGCCGTCTTGGTCTGCACTCTCCAGCTGCTCATTGAGCATATCTAACATCTCTAAAAATGAAATGTCCGGACTCACGTCTGTTAAACGATGTGTTTGCAATTTCCCTTTTGCAGTCGCGCTGGCCTGCCGCCAAATTTTAAGTGTGAGGTTCATGACAATTTCAATTCTCCAATGTTTGCATGCGGTGAGCTCAGTTAACTTGTAATGGGCAACAGCGCAGCGGGACAGCACAAATACTGCTCCGCTGCGCTGTTAGCTGTAATTTGCTGCGAGCCTAGTCGCAACCACAACCACAGCCACAGCCAGATGTTAACTTTTTCATTATGCAATGCTCCTCTGAAAATTTAGGATCCCCTAGGTTTAAGGCATTATTTATAACTGCGTTGTGAGAGTGAAACATTTTCAAACTGCAGTTCTTCTTGATGACGTTCGGGCTCAGTAGCAGTGCCTTTATACTCCCATGCTGCTACGTGACTGAAAGCTTTATCATTGCGTTTGGCTTCATTTTCTGCTGTTTGGTACTCTTCACGGAAATGTGCGCCACAAGACTCCTCACGATTGAGGGCATCTAAGATCATCAGATCGCAAAATTCCAGATAATCGCTTACACGGCCAGCTTTTTCCAGCGATGCATTGATGTCATCGTGTGCACCTGCAATAGAGACATTGCTGTAAAACTCTTCACGCAGCGCTTTTGTGAGCGTGAGTGCTTTTTTCAGTCCAGCGTGTGTGCGTGCCATGCCGCAGTATTCCCACATGAGCTTGCCAAGTTTGCGATGAAAATAATCCACGGATTTGTCACCCTTAATGGCAAGTAACTTCTGTGTTTGTTGTTCCACCTTAACAATAGCCGTTTTAAAACATTCGGCATTTTCTGCACTGCGTGTAGGTTTTGCTGAAGCAAGGTAATTTCCCAATGTGTAAGGAACTACAAAATAGCCGTCCGCCAGTCCCTGCATCAATGCCGAAGCACCCAAACGATTGGCGCCGTGATCAGAGAAGTTGGCTTCACCCAACACAAAAAGCCCCTTGACGGTGCTCATGAGATTATAATCCACCCATAACCCGCCCATGGTGTAATGCACAGCGGGGTAAATACGCATTGGTGTGCGGTAGGGGTTTTCACCGGTAATGCGTTCATACATTTCAAAAAGATTGCCGTATTTATCGCGGATTGCAGGTTCACCCAGCCGTTTGATAGCCACTGCAAAATCCAGATACACGGCAAGCCCCGTTTTGCCTACGCCGCGTCCTTCGTCACAAGCTTCTTTGGCACGGCGTGAGGAAATGTCACGCGGCGCCAGGTTGCCAAAACTAGGATAAATGCGCTCCAAATAATAATCGCGTTCTGTTTCGGGAATGTCAACAGCTTTACGGCGATCACCTTTTTGCTGCGGGACCCAGACACGGCCATCATTGCGCAGCGATTCGCTCATTAACGTGAGCTTCGATTGAAAAGCTTCGGATACAGGAATACAGGTGGGGTGAATTTGTGTGAAACAGGGATTGGCAAAAGCGGCACCTTGTTTGTACGCGCGATAAGCGGCGGTGACATTGGAAGCTTTGGCATTGGTGGAGAGGTAGAAGACATTGCCGTAGCCGCCCGTGCAAAGCAGTACCGCATGGCCAGCAAACGCCTTAATTTCGCCGTTTGTAAGGTTGCGCGTAATGATGCCGCGCGCAATATTATTTTCTGTCACCAGTTCCAGCATTTCGTGCTGGGTGTACATTTCAATAGCACCACGGGCTATTTCTTTATTCAGCGCACCGTAAGCGCCCAGCAACAGCTGCTGACCTGTCTGCCCGCGTGCGTAAAATGTCCGCGAGACCTGCGCCCCGCCAAACGAGCGATTGTCCAACAACCCGCTGTATTCACGCGCAAACGGCACCCCTTGCGCCACACATTGATCAATAATATTCACGGAGACCTGCGCCAGCCGATAAACATTGGCTTCCCGTGAGCGATAATCGCCGCCTTTAATGGTATCGTAAAAGAGGCGATAGATGCTGTCGCCATCATTTTGATAATTTTTTGCAGCGTTAATGCCGCCCTGTGCAGCAATGGAATGCGCCCGCCGCGGCGAGCTGTGAATGCAAAAGACCTTTACGTGATAACCCAGCTCTGCAAGTGTGGCAGCGGCAGCTGCACCTGCAAGTCCCGTTCCCACCACCAGTATTGTAAATTTACGGCGATTGGCGGGATTGATCAATTTCATATCAAATTTATGTTTATCCCACTTTTCAGCAAGCGGGCCGCTGGGTATTTGGCTATCAAAATTCACGTTTGTCTTCCTGAATAAATTATTGTTCGCTACTGCTTAGCGATAACCAAGCCAAATGGCAAAAGGGATGCTGGCAAAACCAATGGCAACAATAAAACCAAAACTGAACGCAAGCCACTTGAGAGGACTTTCCAATTTTCCACTGTAAATGCCGATTGACTTGAAGGCACTCTGCAGACCATGTGAGAGATGAGCACCCACAAGGCAGACGGCGATAATATAAAGCCACGCGTAAACAGGATCACTCAGGTGCGTAAGCAGCAAGCTGTAAAGGTCGTACATGGTTTCACCGGGGACGCCGGGCACAGGAATACTTGTTTTTTCACCGAAGCGAAACCCGCGCACATGCATCATGACAAATACCAGCACAATAGTGCCGGTAATGCCCATATTGGCTGAGAATAGGGTGCTTTTACCAAGGGTGCGGCGTGTGCTGTATTTAACAGGACGTGCGCGGCTGTTTGTCCAGGTATTCCACGCGGTAAGTCCAATGTGCAACAGAAAACCCGCTAAAATACCCAGCTCCAGCACGGTATAAATGGCTTTGTTTTTGCTAAGCTGATAACCGTAATAGTTAAAGGCATCTGCACTGACGTAAAAAAGCAGATTGCCCAAAAGATGAACAATGATAAACCCAATTAAAAATAATCCCGAAAATGCAACAATGCCTTTTCTGCCAATAGAGGAGTTGAGAACAGTTTTTAGCGTAGAACTTTTTGTTTGCGTTGAATTCATGATAAGCCGATGTTCGAGTTCGGCGGTTGTCACCGCTGAGCTCTCATACCTTAGATTATAATACTATTAACTTGTAATTCGTTAAAAAATATTAAAAAAAAACTTAAAAATAGTACAAGTTTTTTTATTAAACTGAGTAAATGAACAGAAACTTAGCCGATTTTTAAGCTGGGCAGCCCATGGCAAAACATCAAACACTTCGTAAGGAAGTAAAAGTAGGCGTTAAACTCTTGCGCGGACATGACGAGGTGAAAAAAATTATAATCGGGCGTTATGAGAATTGCCGCCATCGTTATGCACCTGGGGCATTTAAGACAATGAGCAAGACGAAGAGTGGGTTTAAACTGAAAGCTTTTGATGGATCGGGTGTACACGATCTGCACGTGTACTTAAAAACACCACTTTCAGCTGCTGCGCGTACGCTCGTAGAGGCTTACATTAAACATGTAAGCAGATGATAGTTCAGGTTCTTTTGCTTTCAGAAAGAAAAATAAATTTTCTTTAAAAATTGCTACACAATAGTACAATCGTGATATAGCTTATGAGTGTGGGTGAAGAGCCGACGCTGCACTTGTTTTGAGGTTAGTTAAAATGAATAAGGACGTACTTTACACAGCATCAGATGTTGCTAATTTTTTTCTTGGGCAGCTGAAAAATAAAAAAAAGCCAGGAACACTCAAACAGGAAAGGCAACTTTCAGCCACTATTCGTGCGATGAAAATTTGGGGCTTAGTAATTTCATTTGTCATACTCTCAGTTCCATTAGTCTTAGTTGCATTTGTTTTAGCAATCTTATGGATGCTGCATAAAATATGGCTTTTGAATAAAGTTTTTGGGATTAAAACTGCTAAACCTGTTAAATTTGGACCGAATAAGGTTTTGAAATATGCCTTCAGTGTTATGAAATACACACTGGTGGCTGCATTGGGGATTGTTTTTAAGGCAGCACTTCAAAAAGTGCGCCCTAAAAGCTTCGCTCACGCGCCCATCAAAGCGCGCAGCATGTAGAAAGCTGTAGCGGGATTGGTGGCTAGCGGGATATTGTGCAGGTCAGCTAGGCGCAGCAGCATTTGAATATCGGGTTCGTGCGGGTGTTTGCCCAACGGGTCGCGAAAAAAGATAATGGCAGCGAGCTTTTTGCGTGCAGCAAGTGCAGCAATTTCCGCATCGCCGCCAAGTGGCCCTGATAGCTTGGTCGTAACTTTGAGCCCCGCGTGTTTGACGTGCTTACCGGTGGTACCAGTGGCTATTAGCTTGGCATGTTTTAAAATATCAATGTGATCTTTTAAAAATGCGACCATCTCCGCTTTTTTGCCGTCATGGGCAATGAGTGCAATAGGCTTAATTTGCTTCTTAGCTGTTTTCATTGTTAATGTTTATTTAAACTCCTCTTCACAACAAGGAATTAGTGGGCAGCTTTATTATACTCTTAATTGCATAAAAATAAGGTAATTGTTTGAAGACTTTTCCTAACTAAGTTATAATTCAGTAACTTGGATAAATAACCGTTGATACAACTGTTACGATGGACATATTGTCAGCTCCCGCACTTTCCTTAACACCTCTTAATTCTTATCAGGTCAAGCTTCCCACATGGAGCGGTCCTATGGAATTATTACTGGACCTCATTCGTTCAGCGCAACTGGAAATTACCGAACTCTCGCTTACACAAATAACGGAAGATTACCTAAATCGCCTTACTGAGCTTAAACGGCTGGACATTGCCGTGAGTGTGGATTTTTTAGTTATGGGGGCGACGTTGGCGCTTTATAAAACGCGCGCGCTTCTGGGAGAGCCGGCTGAAGTGGAAGCAGCCGATGCCTACAAGGAAGCATTGGTCCAGCAACTGCTTAAATATGAGCAATACAAACAGGCGGCTATGCGTTTGGAACAGTTTTTGGAGCAGACGCCCGCTGTTACATTGGAAAAGGTGTCCTTAACAGCGCGTTTGCCGGCGACTGCTAAAGCTTATCCTGTGGAACAACATGGGCAGTGGCAGCCTGCATCTTTGGCGGACTTGGCTGCGGCATTTTATCGCATCATGGATCGGCAGACACAAACGCTTGCCAAAGATTCTTTTAGCAAATTTGCAGAAAAGGTTGAGGAGAAACGTTTATGGATAGTCAGCGAGCTTAAAGGCGCGCGCGGGATGAAAGGAGTGCCATTTTCGTATTTTGTCAAAGCTGCAAGCGGCAACGCACCACTGCCCAGTGAAGTGCTGGCTGTGTTTGTCGCGCTTTTAGAACTTTACAAGCTGGCACAGCTGGAAGCTTATCAAGCTGAAGCTTTCGCAGAGATTATGCTCTTTAATAATGCCGCGCGTGCGCGCTCAACACCCGCTGAAACCAAGTCGACTGCTGCCACTGAAGTCAAACACGTCGACACAGCAGACGAACAAGCAGATCACTAAACATAACTTTGTTGTGTTTTTAGAACATTACAAGCTGGCACAGCTGGAAGCTTATCAAGCTGAAGCTTTTGCAGAGATTATGCTCTTTAATAATGCTGCGCGTGCGCGCCCAACACCCGCTGAAATCGGGGCGGCGGCTGCCATTGAAATCAAGCACGCCGACACAGCAGACGAACAAGCAGATAACTAAACATAACTTTGTTGCGTTTTTAGAACATTACAAGCTGGCACAGCTGGAAGTTTATCAAGCTGAAGTTTTCGCCGGGATTATGCTCTTTAACAATGCCGCGCGTGCGCGCTCAACACCCGCTGAAATCGTGTCGGCTGCTGCCATTGAAATCAAGTGCGCTGAGACAGCAGACGAACAAGCAGATCACTAAACATAACTTTGTTGTGTTTTTAGAACATTACAAGCTGGCACAGCTGGAAGTTTATCAAGCTGAAGCTTTCGCAGAGATTATGCTCTTTAACAATGCCGCGCATGCGCGCCCAACACCCGCTGAAATCGTGTCGGCTGCTGCCATTGAAATCAAGCGCGCCGAGACAGCAGACGAACAAGCAGATAACTAAACATAACTTTGTTGCGTTTTTAGAACATTACAAGCTGGCACAGCTGGAAGCTTATCAAGCTGAAGTTTTCGCCGGGATTATGCTCTTTAACAATGCCGCGCGTGCGCGCTCAACACCCGCTGAAACCGTGTCGGTTGCTGCCATTGAAATCAAGTGCGCTGAGACAGCAGACGGACAACGATAACTAACGTAATTTTGTTGCGTTTTTAGAACATTACAAGCTGGCACAGCTGGAAGCTTATCAAGCTGAAGTTTTCGCCGGGATTATGCTCTTTAACAATGCTGCGGGTGCAACACCCACTGAAACCGTTTTTAGAACATTACAAGCTGGCACAGCTGGAAGCTTATCAAGCTGAAGTTTTCGCCGGGATTATGCTCTTTAACAATGCCGCGCGTGCGCGCCCAACACCCGCTGAAACCGTGTCGGCTGCTGCCATTGAAATCAAGTGCGCGAGACAGCAGACGAACAAGCAGATAACTAAGCATAACTTTGTTGCGTTTTTGGAACTTTACTAGCTGGCACAGCTGGAAGCTTATCAAGCTGAAGTTTTCGCCGGGATTATGCTCTTTAACAATGCCGCGCGTGCGCGCCCAACACCCGCTGAAACCGTGTCGGCTGCTGCCATTGAAATCAAGTGCGTCGAGACAGTAGACGAACAAGCAGATAACTAAGCGTAACTTTGTTGCGTTTTTAGAACATTACAAGCTGGCACAGCTGGAAGATCACTAACATAACTTTGTTGTGTTTTTAGAACATTACAAGCTAGCTCAAGCTGAAGTTTTCGCAGAGATTATGCTCTTTAACAATGCCGCGCGTGCGCGCCCAACGTTGAAACCTGCGCTGAACGTCGACACAGTAGACGAACAAGCAGATAGCGGTAACTTTGTTGCGTTTTTGAACATTACAAGCTGGCACAGCTGGAAGTTTATCAGATTGAAGCTTTCGCAGAGATTATGCTCTTTAACAATGCCGCGATGCGCGCCCAACACCCGCTGAAATCGTGTCGGCTGCTGCCATTGAAATCAAGTGCGCTGAGACACAGACGAACAAGCCGATAACTAAGCGTAATTTTGTTGCGTTTTTAGAACATTACAAGCTGGCACAGCTGAAAGTTTATCAGATTGAAGTTTTCGCAGAGATTATGCTCTTTAACAATGCCGCGCGTGCGCGCTCAACACCCGCTGAAACCGTGTCGGTTGCTGCCATTGAAATCAAGTGCGCTGAGACAGCAGACGAACAAGCAGATAACTAAACATAACTTTGTTGCGTTTTTAGAACATTACAAGCTGGCACAGCTGGAAGTTTATCAAGCTGAAGTTTTCGCCGGGATTATGCTCTTTAACAATGCCGCGCGTGCGCGCTCAACACCCACTGAAACCGTGTCGGCTGCTGCCATTGAAATCAAGTGCGCTGAGACAGCAGACGAACAAGCAGATAACTAAACATAACTTTGTTGCGTTTTTGGAACTTTACTAGCTGGCACAGCTGGAAGCTTATCAAGCTGAAGTTTTCGCCGGGATTATGCTCTTTAACAATGCCGCGCGTGCGCGCTCAACACCCGCTGAAACCGTGTCGGCTGCGCCATTGAAATCAAGCGCGCCGAGACAGCAGACGAACAAGCCGATAACTAAGCGTAACCACGCCAATAACAATAAGCGTCGCAATGAGCGCCGGTAGCGGTTGTTTGAAAATGGCTAAGAATACGATGCCGGTAAAGAGCATGGGTGCCACTTTATTGAAGCGCCGCAGCCGACGGCTGATACTTGTTGGCTGGGGGTGGTGTGGCTCCAGCATGACGCCCGCGATACAAATATGGTAGACCGCCAGTATTATGATCAACATCATTTTCCAGTATATCCAAGACTGGACAAACGCATTGCTTTTATAAGTTAATGCAATAAGCAGCCCGGAGATAATGGTGAGTATAAACGCAGAAATGGCAACACCGAATATATTGAGTTCCATGGAACTGTACTGTTTTTGTAGGGCTGCGCGCACTTCAGGGGTTAATGGCTCAGCTCCAGCAGTAGTGCTAAGCGCTTTCTGATGGTACACAGGCAGTTGTCCCCCACAAAAAATTGCCGCCATCCAGCTTACCATTGTAATAATATGAGCGACTAACATAAAATGGTAAGAAAAATTCTCCTCCCAGAAAAGAACTATAAGCTCATTTTTAAACGTCACAATGAGTGCCGATGGTGATTGTTTGTAAATTGCTAATAATATAATGCCCATAAAGAGCATGATGCCCATCAGTTTAATGAATAAGTGCAGACGGCGACTGCTCATTACCGGCTGGGAGCGGCGCAGTTTCAGCATGATGCCCACGGCATACATATGGTAGCCCACCAGTGCTATGACCAACATCATTTTCCAGTGTATCCAAGACTGTGCAAAGGCATTGCTTCTGAGTGCAAGCTCAATCCCGAAAGCAATGGTGAGCATAAGCGCAGGCGTGGCAATAACGCTGAGGAGTCTGCGTTCCATGAAACTGTACTGTTTTTGTAGGGCTGCGCGCACTTCAGGGGTTAATGGCTTAGCTCCATCAGCAGTGCTAAGCGCTTTCCGATGGTATGTAAGCAGTTGTCCCGCCAAAAAAAGTGCCGCCATCCAGCTTACCATTGCAATAATATGAATGCCTAAACTAAAATGATGAGAATATAGTTCCATTACAAATGTACTCCCTACCGCGTGGTATTGAATTTCATAAGAGTTAATGTTTGAATATGTAAAAAATAATTAAAGCCGATTGAGCTCATTGAGACTATTGAGCGCAGCAATTCCATAAGCCTCAGCCATTGACGAATAAATAAACGTATTATTCAGGAAGTAGCGTAAGTTGTTAGCCGCGCCGCGCTGGTTCATGATGGCTTGACCTAGATGGATGAGCTCCGAAGTTTGTCGCCCCAAGCAGTGCGCGCCTAAAATTTCCCAACACCCGCTGAAACTAAGTTGGCTGCTGCCACTTGAAGTCAAGCGCGCCGAGACAGCAGACGGATAAACAGATAACTAAGCGTAACCACGCCAATAACAATAAGCGTCGCAATGAGCGCTGGTAGCGGTTGTTTGAAAATGGCTAAGAATACGATGCCGGTAAAGAGCATGGGTGCCACTTCATTGAAGAGCCGTAGCTGACGACTGCTCATTGTTGGCTGGGAGCGGCGTAGTTTCAGCATGATGCCCACGGCACACATATGGTAGCCCACCAGTGCTATGACCAACATCATTTTCCAGTGTATCCAAGACTGTGCAAAGGCATTGCTTCTGAGTGCAAGATCAAGTCCGAAGACAATGGTGAGCACAAGTGCAGGACTGGCAATAATGCTGAGGAGTCTGCGTTCCATGGAACTGTACTGTTTTTGTAGGGCTGCGCGCACTTCAGGGGTTAATGGCTCAGCTCCATCAGCAGTGTTAAGCGCTTCCTGATGGTACACAAACAGTCGTCCCACATAAAAAAGTGCCGCCATCCAGCTTACCACTGCAATAATATGAATGCCGAAACTAAAATGATAAGAATATAGTTCCATTACAAATGTACTCCCTACCGCGTGGTCTTGAATTTCATAAGAGTTAATGTTTGAATATGTGAAAAATATTTAAAGCCGATTGAGACCGTTGAGTGCAGCAATTCTATAAGCCTCAGCCATTGACGGATAATTAAACGTATTATTCAGGAAGTAGCGCAAGTTGTTAGCCTCGCCGCGCTGGCTCATGATGGCTTGACCTATATGGATGATCTCCGAAGCTTGCCGACCAAAGCAGTGAGTGCCTAAGATTTCCAGCGTCTTACGATGGAAGAGCATCTTCAGCATGCCAATGTTATCGCCAAGGATCTGCGCTTTCGCAAGATTTTTAAAATTGGCAATGCCCACTTCATAAGGGATTTTTGCTTCCGTCAATTCGCGTTCGGTCTTGCCTATGCAGCTGATCTCGGGTGTGGTGTAAATACCGGTGGGAATATACAATGGCGAGAAATAAAAGCCTTTTAAGCTAAGTTTTGTCGCCACCAGGCAACGGCCTTGATCATAAGCGACACCCGCTAAACTTGGCCAGCCAATGACGTCACCGGCGGCAAAAATATTTGCTATCTTCGTCTGATAATCTTCGTTGACAGGCACAACGCCGCGTTTGTTGACAGTAATGCCAACGCGATCCAGTTTGAGACTGTTAATATTGGCGACGCGTCCTTGTGTCCAGAGCAGATAGGGCGCCTTAATGCACTTTCCCGATGTTAATATTAATTCTATATGATCATCGTATGTTTTCACAGCAGCATAATGTTCGCAGTTGCGGATGACAATACCCTGATCGCTCATATGGTAGTTAATGGCATTGCTAATCTCAGCGTCCAGGAAATCCAGCACGGTACTGCGGCTGTTGATCAGATCCACTTTAGTGCCGAGGTTTTTTAAAATGCTTGCATACTCGCAGCCCACCACACCAGCGCCATAAATGGCAACGCCCACGGGGGTTTCAGTGAGGCCTAAGATTTTATCGCTGTCTAAGATGCGCGGGTGATTAAAATCAATGGTTTTGGGATGCATGGGACGTGAACCGGAGGCAATGACAATGTTTTCTGCCGTCACGCGTTCCTTACTGCCATTGGTATCAGTGAGAATGAGCGTGTGTTCATCATAAAAGGAAGCTTCAGCAAACCGCAGGGCAACCTTATTGCGTTTGTAAAAATTGTGGCGCATGCGCACTTGTGCATCAATGACCGTACGCGCCATGTTCAGAAAGTCTTTGAACGAAGGTGTGGGGGCACTGTATTCTTTGCCCAGATAAGGGATTTTGGAAAGATTCAAGTAGGCGATAATGCTTTGGCGCACGGATTTTGAGGGAATCGTCCCCCAATGTGTGCAGCCGCCGCCTATTTCTTTGAACCGCTCAATGGCAAGAACACGTTTATTGGCTTTGCTTGCCATCATGGAAGCGCCTTCACCGGCAGGCCCTGTTCCAATGACAATAAAATCGTAATGGTAATGATGTTTCTTAGAGCTTTTACGCGCCGCTTGTTTGGGTTTGGTGTTTGGCTTGCTTGTGGCTGCGTTGTCTGATGCAGAGGGGGCGTCTGAAGCCTTAGCGGTTGCAGGTGGTTCTGACTTTGTGGTGTGAACTTGTGTGGAGTAAGGAGAGTATTGTCCCATGATGGCCTGCTGAGTGTTATAAATGAAGATTTTTTAGAGTTTTTATGGGCTTTGGTGGGGGGGTTAGCCTTTATTTTTAAATTTTATTAGTTTTTAAAATATCGGAGTGACGGGGGATAAATTGAATACGAACGGCGGCTTCTGAGCTCTCAGGTTTATGCTTGATTTTTTATAGGTGCGGTTATGACTTCTGCTCCGCTGCGTTTGAGACCTGCAATGAGCTGCTCTGGAAAGGGAGCGAAGAGGCTCTTCAAAGAACTGGCAGCTGTCGTGCTGGACTTGGGAATAACACCTGTTACAAGCTTAATGGTAGTGGGCTTTTCATTGACCCCGTTTAGGGTTTCAGTGATCCCCATGATAAGGGCAGCAAGACTGTCGCCCCAGCTGTCCCAAGGTTTGGGGTACTGTTGCGTAGCGTTTTTGTAGGCAGGCAGCGAGCTGGCACTGAGCTTGCGGCTTGCCTGACTGAGCAGCTGCAATGGCAGCGGCGCTACCGCTCCTTCTGTGTGCGCACACAATGTTTGCAACAATTTACTGACTCCGCTCCATTTGAAAATACCACATCCCAGACTGGACGCGGGTAATAAGGGCAGGATGGAAACAAGGTGTTTAGTGAACATTTGTTGGCTCAGCCAGAAGAGGTTTGTGCCATAACGCGCTGCGGGCTGCGCGTTGTGCCTAAACGTGAGCAGGACAGCTTCTGAGGGCGCAGGTTTGACATGCGCTGAGCCGCTAGGTGGTTTCTCCAACGGTACAAGCAGCCGCTGGAGGGCATAAACTGCAATATTAATGTGTTGGTGTGAGCTGCGCGTCGTGTTAGTGAACGCGCGCCCTTGCCGCGCGGCTGGCTTTACCTGAAAACTCAGCTGCTGCAATGGGCTTAATAATTTATGCCGCGTGAGCTCATAAAAAATGATGTCTTGAATACTCAGTAATGGAAACTTGTGTTTAACGGCAAAACGCGTTAATGCCGAACTGCGTGCCATGGTACCGTTAGGATTGAGAATTTCACAGATCACAGCAGTGGACGCGCGTCCAGCGCGTGCGTTAAGCGTTACACCGGCTTCTGTATGTCCGCTGCGAATAAAAATATTTGGCGCTGCGCGGAGGGGGAAGATGTGCCCGGGACGAATAAATGCCGTTGCGGCAGCACCGGGCGCAGCTAATAAGCGCAATGTTCGTGCGCGTTCTTCTGCGGAAATACCAGTGGTGACGTCCGCAGCATCCACACTTACTGTGAAAGCGGTTGCGGGTGCGCAGGAGGCAGCATTGCCGCTTTGGTGAGCTTGCTGCAGCTTAGCTTTTACCTGCGGCACCATGAGCGGAAGCTTCAATGTCTCCGCACGTTTGGCTGTGAGCGCACTGCAGATAAGTCCGCGGCATTCACGCAGCATGAAATTGACTTGTGCGGTGGTGACGGTTGCAGCGGCGGCAATAACATCGCCTTCATTCTCCCTGCTTTTGCTGTCACTCACCACCACATACTTTCCGCGGCTGAGCTGCAGAAGCGCCGCTTCCACACGGGCAATAGCCTTGTGCAGACTGGGCGATTGAGTGGCTGGTGCGCTGAGCTTAGGCGGGGTGGCGGACTTAGCCATGGAACTATAGCTTATGAAAGGGGGGTACTAGGGAGACCGCTGTTGCAGGAAGCGCACGATCTAGGGATTGCAATGTAAGCTCAGTGGCTTGCCGCTCAGCTTCGCCAAGAAAGGTGATGTACGTGCAGTTTGCCTTAGTGGCTTTGCTGAAATGAGTATCCCTGTTCTTAGAATTAATGCCCAAATGTACGGTGTATTTTTGGGTTTGCAGGTTTGTTGCAACGTGCAAGGCGAGGGGAATAAACGTTGTTTCCAATGGCGCTAAGTAAACGTTTTTAGGCTTGAGCTTGGTTTTTAGCGGGAGCTTCAATTCTGCTAAGAAGAGTTTCATAATGTGCATGCCCATGCCAAAACCGACGGCACCTAGCGGTTTTTTGCCGTACTTTGCCATAAGGTTATCGTAACGTCCTCCGCCAAAGAGTGAACGCGTAATACCTTTAGCTTTATCCAATGGTGGATCAGCAGCTGCCATGTCGATGTCATTGCGCGCAAATACTTCAAAAACCATGCCCGTGTAATAGTCTAGTCCACGGACAGTAGTGGGGGAAAAACGCGGGCGAACATCAAAGGGTGTTTGTTTGAGCAATGCTGTGAACTCGGTCATTGCTTTCAGTGCCTGACGCGCCTGGTCATCGAGCTTGTTTTCCTGGGCAGCGGAAAACTTGAATGCCGCAGGGTCGCGGGCACTCAGATACTGCTCAAAGAAATCACGACCTGTTTGTGTGGGGAACAAGGCAGCAGCTGCTGCTTCAAATTCTGTTTTTTCCAGCTTAGCTTGACGGTCGACCAAATCGTAAAATTGCTTGCGCTTTTCGGCTTTCACGTCATGAACTTGCAACAGGGCGTCCACCCATCCGCGGTGGTTATAACGAATATCATAACTTTCTGCAGGAATAGCCAGGCCGCGCATAAGTGTTTCCACCAGCTTAAGGATTTCCAAATCGTAGAGTACAGTAGTTTTGCCGATGATGTCAAAATTGAGCTGGGCAAACTCACGCAATCTACCTTTTTGCGGACGTTCGTAGCGGTAGCAGTTGCCGACCGTGTACCATCGCAACGGTAAGCTGTACTGCCCATGTTCTTTGGCGACCATGCGCGCAAGACTGGGCGTGATTTCCGGACGCAATAGTATTTTACGTTGCTTTTTATCGACAAAAGTGTAAGCTTGTTCAGTAATGAGCTCCGAGTCCGCTTGATGTTCGTACAGCTCAATGGATTCAAGCAGGGGTGTTGTATATTCTAAGTAGGAAAACTGCCGTGCGACCGTATCAATAACCTCTTTAATAGCTTTGTCTGCTTGAAATGCTGATGGATGTAGATCTAGCATTCCTTTAAGTGGTTGAAGGTGCTGATGAGCAGGCATGGGCTTGGATAATATACTTGGACAGCAATTGGCTGAGCGCAGCAATTGGCTAAATTATATTATGAAAATACTGCCTGAAATGCTTAATTTAGAAGCTGTTGTGCGATCGGGATTTACAGACTTGACAGCTGATGTCTAAATTTTAGATGACTTTTTTGCCAAATGATGTTACAATATGTTTTGTCATTATGTTTGTCGGAGCTTGTGTCTGCCATTAATGAGCTATGTCTGAGTCTTCCGCAGCTGTCATAAGTTTCATAAGTTGGTACAATGTATTGCCACTTGCGTCACTGAGTGAGTGATATTTGTGGGTTATACGATGCTGATCGTAGTTGTTGCCGTTTAAACTTCTTATGAAAAAATTGGTTTATATCAATACGCCTGAGCTTAATCATGAGCATATTAGTTATCTAGAGAAAGGATTCTTTGATATTATTAAAAATGATAATTGTGCAAGTTTAGAAGCCTTTCCCAGCGACGTTTTAAACAAACGCGGGATTTTTCTGACAGACGAGGCTTTCAAGCAGATCGCCAGCACTTTTGAAGCGGATTGCAACTTTTCATTGGTTCCAAGTAAGTTTATTCTTAGTATTCGCAAGTCGCCAATATCCTTATTTAAACGTTGGATTTTCTGTATTTCAGAAAAACCGTTGCTCAGTATTTCGCAACGCGCGTACGGGAGTGAACGTGATTTTTTCCCGTTGTTTTTAAAAAATCGCCTTAATATTGTGCCGATCACTACAAATATCGCGCACGAACGTTTCCTGCTTGCTGTTTACAGTCGCAAAAAGTTGGAAAAATATACGGTCGATCTGCATACCCAACTTAGCGATGGGAAAAAACTTGTGATTTATAAGGATTATGCTAAGAAGAAAATTTCAACGCTGACCTTCAGAAAGACCTTGTTGAGAAATAAAGCTTATCCCATCAACATCACCGTTATGCGTGAACTTGGAAAGATCAAATTTAAGGTGGTGGTCGCAAAAAAATACACAGCGGAACACTCTATCGGATTTAAAAAACCAATCTCTTCTTCTGAGTTAGAACGCGATTTGTACGAAAATAAACGTCTTTATGAGGAGAACGAGAAAAAAGTTTTGGCGATTATGAAAAAACATGATGGGCGGAAGATGCAAACAAATAATTACGCGAACATTGCCTTAGGGCGTGTGGCGCGCGTGCCAATCCTCATTACCCTCCCAGACCGCGAGCGCAATGCCAACATCAGTGTCTCCCTTCATTACATCACCAAAACCAGACAGCTTGAAGTTAAAGATGTGCATGGAAATATTGTCAAAATGGTCACCGTTTCCACGCCCCCTAAGAGCAATTGGCTCAAACGCGCACGCGGCACTTAGGTTGTCCACCAGCTTGCTTTCGCATAGCTGCATTGAATATTTTTTCGCAAGAATTCCTTGACGCACGATGACTGCTACGAAGACCAGCTATTTATCTCAGGATATTAAAGTTTTAGAAGGCCTTACGGCTGTGCGTAAGCGCCCCGGGATGTACATTGGTTCCACCGGGAAGCCTGGGTTGCATCATTGTCTGTTTGAAGTGGTGGATAATGCCATTGACGAGAGTCTGGCGGGATACTGCACGGAAATCTCAGTCAAACTGGAGGCGGGCGATATTATTTCTGTGACCGATAATGGGCGCGGTATTCCTGTGGACACCCATGAAAAGTATGGCGTGAGCGCACTGGAAGTGGTGATGACCAAACTTCATGCCGGCGGCAAATTTGAAGAGGGGAGCTATAAGGTTTCTAGCGGGTTGCATGGTGTTGGTGTTTCTTGTGTGAATGCCTTGGCACGGTGGATGGATGTGGAGGTGCGGCGCGAGCATACAGTTTATCAACTGAAACTTGCACGCGGCAAAGTGATCTCGCCCACGCGGGAACTGCGCAGCTTGGCTGCCGATGAAACTTATGTCCACGGTACAAGTATTCGTTATCTGGCAGATGATACAATTTTTGATGTGACCAGTTATGATTTTGAAGTACTGGCCTCGCGCTTGCGTGAGCTGGCATTTCTGAATAAAGGTCTCAAACTCAGCATCAGCGATGAACGCGGCGAGCAGCCGGTCACAAGATTATTTCAGTACGCAGGGGGAATTAGCTCTTTTGTCAAACAACTGCACGGGAATAAACGTCCTTTGCACGAAGAGCCCATTGTCATAAGCAGTGAAGCAGCAGGACGCAGTGTGGAACTTGCTTTTCAGTACAATAATGGTTACAGTGAGAATTTTTATGCCTTTGTGAATACCGTGCATACCATTGATGGCGGGACGCATGTAACAGGAATGCGCAGCGCGTTTGCACGTGTTTTCAATAAACTCCTCGATAAAAATGCTTATCTTAAGAAACGTTCTAAGCTAGAAGCATTTGCCAGCGATGATTTTAGGGAAGGGCTTGCTGCCGTCTTATCCGTGAAATTGGCAGAGCCGCAGTTTGAAGGACAGACTAAAAACAAACTGGGCAACCCGGAACTGTTGGGGTTTGTGCGTGAGCGGCTGAGCGAAGAATTGACACGTTATTTCGATGTTCATATAGAAGAAGGGAATACGCTTTTACAAAAGTTGCTGGCGACCGCACTAGCACGCGAGGCGGCACGGCGTGTCCGCGAAATGACGCGCCGCAAAAGCGCCCTGATGAGTGACGCACTCCCCGGCAAACTCAGCGATTGTACCACCAAGGACGTTGAGAAAAGCGAACTCTACATTGTTGAGGGTGATTCGGCTGGCGGCAGCGCTAAAGCCGGGCGCGATCGTATGTTTCAGGCTATTCTTCCATTACGCGGTAAAATGCTTAACGTGGAAAAAACACGTATTGATAAAGTCCTTGGCAATGAAAAACTGCAGCCCATCATTTCCGCACTAGGTGCAGGCGTAGGCGATGATTTTATCCTCGCCAAAATTCGCTACGGCCGCATCGTTATTATGGCAGATGCTGACGTCGATGGTTCGCATATTCGTACGCTGCTGCTCACCTTTTTCTTCCGTTATATGCGACCGTTGGTGGAAGCAAACCGCATTTATTTGGCAATGCCGCCGCTTTATAAAATATCATCGGGAAAGAAAATCCATTACGCGTTTACAGATGAGGAGCGCAATCAAGTTTTAAAAAAACACTTTGCCACAGCCAGTCCTTATATTCAACGCTATAAAGGGTTGGGTGAAATGACCGCGGAACAGCTTTGGGAGACGACGATGAATATTGAAGCGCGTTCTATTGTACAGGTTCAGCTGGATGACTATGAACAGGCAAACGATGCCTTTGTGATGCTCATGGGTGAGGAAATCCAGGAACGAAAAAACTTTATTATTTCCTATGCAAAAGAAGTTGCGAATTTAGATATTTAACAGCAAGCTTCTCTTCCGCAGTCTGTGACTGTACTGATGAAATTGTGGCGGGAGTATGAAAATACAGCTCGGGCATGATGGTGACGGCTCTGTTGGCATGTTATCGTGAAAACAGCTGGAATACCTGAAATGGCTGAGCGTGGCGTGGTGGACTTGGCTTTGCTGTTTAGACGCTTGTCAGGAGCTTGTTCATGGGCAACAATTTTTCTTCTGTTAGTGGGGGCAGTGCTTGGCGGTGTATTGCTGACGGCCTCGCCGCTTGCTGCTGCTCAGGTTATTGAGGATACTATCTACTTCAATAAAGGCCCCAGTAGCCTCCAATATCACAGACTGATCGTCAGTACTTCTTATGGCAACGACAATACCAGTGGCGGCTCTATAGATTATAGATATATAACACGCCATCGTTATTATTTCTTAGAAATGGGGGCTGCTATTGGCAAGCCATTGGAAAGTCGTCAACTTGATCCAGACCTCTATAGTGGTCTCAATGGCGGTCTTTTACTCAGAGGGTTGGCAGAAGAAGCGGATTGGCGTGCAGCCGTTGACGTTACTGGCGGACTCCTTTATGGTCTTTATCAAAAAGGGCATAATAAGCTTTTTTTTGGCGTAGGGATATTGGAAGAAGCGGATATGTGGATTATCGACAATTTTACCTCAGTAGGATTAGTCGCTCAGCTCAGCATAGGCAATCGTTTTTTATTCTTCCACCAGAGCGCTCTTCACCGCGTGATACTTGGATATTATTTCCCATTTTTTGGCATCAGCGCTGATACTGATAATGATCGTTATCATAACGGAGTACGCGACCTGACAGAAGATAATAGCGGCCTTATCAATGTCTTGCTGGATATTTTTCTGAACGAGCTTGAATTCACCAGCTGGCATAATACTGCTAAATTTTTAATAAAACTGGAATATCAATGGAAGTTTGCCGCTCACTTAAAGTTACTGAGTCGTTATGAAATGCATGTAGAATATGTTGCGGCAGCCGCAGCGCTAGCACGTTATCAAAGCGTTTTCAAGGTTTTTTGGGGCATTGTGTACGATTGGTGATGGTGAGGCTTTGGCTAAGTTTGGTGGACACAGCTGGGGCACCCGGTGCGGTGATAACCGCTGCTGCTTTTTAGCGGGGTTGGCGGGAGGCTGCAGCTGTGCGGCATAAGCTTGAACAGCCGCTGTCAATCCTATGTTAAGCGCATTGCAAACTAGCGCGTGACCAATGGAAACTTCTGCCAGCTGCGGCAATGCCTGTACCAATGTTCGCAGGTTGCTGAGTTTCAGACTTGGGGCATTGTGTACGATTGGTGATGGTGAGCTTTGGCTAAGTTTGGTGGACAGAGCTGGGGCACCCGGTGCGGTGATAACCGCTGCTGCTTTTTAGCGGGGTTGGCGGGAGGCTGCAGCTGTGCGGCATAAGCTTGAACAGCCGCTGTCAATCCTATGTTAAGCGCATTGCAAACTAGCGCGTGACCAATGGAAACTTCTGCCAGCTGCGGCAATGCCTGTACCAATGTTCGCAGGTTGCTGAGTTTCAGACTTGGGGCATTGTGTACGATTGGTGATGGTGAGCTTTGGCTAAGTTTGGTGGACAGAGCTGGGGCACACCGGTGCGGTGATAACCGCTGCTGCTTTTAGCGGGGTTGGGCGGGAGGCTGCAGCTGTGCGACATAAGCTTGAACAGCCGCTGCCAATCCCATGTTAAGCGCGTCGCAAAACCAGCTGCGGCAATGCCTGTACCAATGTTCGCAGGTTGCTGAGTTTCAGACTTGGGGCATTGTGTACGATTGGTGATGGTGAGCTTTGGCTAAGTTTGGTGGACAGAGCTGGGATACACCGGTGCGGTGATAACCGCTGCTGCTTTTAGCGGGGTTGGGCGGGAGGCTGCAGCTGTGCGACATAAGCTTGAACAGCCGCTGCCAATCCCATGTTAAGCGCGTCGCAAACTAGCGCGTGACCAATGGAAACTTCTACCAGCTGTGGCAATGCCTGTACCAATGTTCGCAGGTTGCTGAGTTTCAGATCATGGCCGGCATTGACGGCAAGCCCGGCAGCGGCAGCAGCAGCGGCGGCGCGCACATAACGTGTTAATGCCGCAGTTCCAGTCTGCGTGCCATAATGTTTGGCATAAGCATAAGTGTACAGCTCTATGCGCTGAGCGCCCAGTGCATATGCAAGTTCAAATTCTTTGCTCTCAGCGTCCATAAATAAACTGATGCGAAAACGTGCGCCTGTTGCACGCATGGCAGCTAATTGTTTAAAAACTTTGGCAAGTACTTCCCGCTGAGTGGCAATATTCCAGCCATGATCAGAAGTGAGCTGATTAGCTTCATCGGGCACTAATGTGACTTGATCGGGCTGTGCGGCCTGCACAATTTTTAAAAACCCGGGATAACCGCTGCGCGGTGCGGCAAGCGGATTGCCTTCCAGGTTCAGCTCACATTTTTGCGCACGCGTCAGCTTGCGCAAGGCCATAGCATCTTCATAAGTAGCATGCCGGCAGTCCGGCCGCGGATGGAGCGTAATGCCAGCGGCACCCGCTGCCAGTACCGTTTGCGCCGCGGCGGTTATGGATGGCTCCTGGGCGCCGCGTGAGTTGCGCAGGAGGGCGAACTTGTTTAAATTGACTGAGAGCTTGGGGGTAATCATAAGAGCTTGTGTTTAGTACAAGGTTTAGTGCCTAGGTTTAGGCTAGTGTCTGATGTATTCGCCGCTGCGCGGGCGTACGGTGCTAAAACTATCCCCATCGCCCCCATCACCCTTAGTGGTGGAATAAAGCAATGCATTAAAACGTGTGAACGCATTAAACGGGCTGTCATCGAGCAAGGAATTTCCCCCATGAGTCAGCTGCGGATAAAATATAATGCTTTCATTGGCCAATGGGGAATTGAGAACTTTTGTGAATGCACACGATGCCAGCCTGGAAGTATTGTACTGAGAATAACGTGCAAGTGAATTAATCGGCTTCTCTGGGCCAAAACCAGTGAAGGGATCCGTATGCAGAAAACGCGCCACACGCTCATGCTGCGCCAACTGAGGAGAAAAAGTGTAAACTGGTTTTAAGAAATAAAAAAATAAAATCAGCTCATTTGAATGCAAGTTTTTTTCTTCGTTTAGCGCGCAGGTTGTCACTTCATTCCATCTGGCGTCCATGTCAAAGACCAGTCGCTCAGCTCTGAGCACCGGTCGTTTATTCATGAGTTCATTGCCGTCAAACCCAAAAGCTTCAATGGCATTAGCGGCAAACCCCAGTTGTTTAAGGGTATTCATAAACACAATATATGGAAGGGTTTCTTTGGCGTAATCCGGGATAAAAACAGGGTAAATTTTTTCTATTTCCTGCGTAATGATGGTTTCTGCGGCACTATCGGCAGCTGCAAAAGTGTCTGTACCGGGGATGAAGCCATTTGTAATAGTTTTGGCGATGTTTGCCCGAGTACTAAGATATTGTTGCAAAACAGGGGTACTCTCGCTTGGCAGATCGATATAAATTTTTTTGATAATGCGTGTTTGACAGAGGATGTTTAAAAACCTGCTGATATCAGGGGCTATAATTGGACTGACTGTCCAGCAACACCAGAAAAGTATGCGTTTATGTGGGAGCTGGTTGTGAATGAAATCGGTAAAACTTTCACGTTCCGTTTCAAAGAGGTTTTTAAAATTATAATAAGCGGCGCGTTCACCGGCGCTGCAGGCGCTCAGCAGCGCCGGCTTTTCAATATAGCGGTAGGCACTTTCATGCACGCCCATGAGTTGTTTAATTTTTTTCTCGAAAACAAACTCAGCAAGCTGTTTTTTTTCTATCCGTGTAAGCTGGTTGAGTGGATGCGGATGTCCGTGAACAATCGCTGTAAAACAGAGCGCTTCAATAAAAGTTCTGAAATATTTGTACGTCAATGAATAAAAACAGGTATAATCTTGATGATTGACGATCAGTTCTTGACGGCTTTTTAAAAAATTATACATTTGTCCGCGGTTGTAGCTCAGTAATGTATCAACAGCGGCTTCCCCTGTTTGTTCAGCTGTGTTTGCAAGGACATGATAACAAAGAAATGTCACCAGCTCGGTTTTTAATGAGAGAATAAGCGTTTGAAAGAAAAATTTTCTGATAAAAAGCGTATGCTCTGTGGTGATTACAAAGTTTTGTGTATGAGTAGCATTTTCAAATAGCGTGAGTGTGAGCTGCTGGGGAAGCGTTGCAAGAATGGCATTGATGTTTGACTGTGGGCAATCCAGGCAAGCGCTTAACGCGCGTTGAAGTTGTGCCCGAACTGGTGCAACGCTGAGCGTGGCTTGTGAAAAATCGGTTACACTAAAAAAATGATCGCGCGGCGTGATTTTGGTGACCCAGGGAATGCTGGCAGGTGTTTTTCCAGCATTAGGGGAGCTTTGATTGAGTTCTTCCATAAGTTTGTGGGAGGTTATAAAAGTATTTTACAGAGCTTGCAGCAGCTTGCTCAGATAAATTTATATCGGTTTGTCATAAAGCTAGCTCAGTTTTACATGAAAACAGCTTATTTTATGTATTTTCTAAGTTTTTTTTTGTTGCCAATAGTATAATATATTAGCTGTTTAAGCTAGTGATAATAATGTGTACATTTTTTTACTTGTGAAACATGGCGGATGTTTGTTTGATAACGATTTCCTTAAAGGAGTTGTAGCTCAGTTTGGTTAGAGCTCCTGCCTGTCACGCAGGAGGCCGCGGGTTCGAGTCCCGTCAACTCCGCCACTTTTATTTTTTCAATGTTGCATTGGTGGGTTCAGCAATGCAATGCTCTGTAAAGCTTATTAAATTTCCTTGATAAGGATGTTACAATTTGTCATGCTGTGCGGCATGATTGTCTCTCAGTTTACGGGCCTATAGCTCAGTTGGTTAGAGCAGGCGACTCATAATCGTCTGGTCCCAGGTTCAAGTCCTGGTGGGCCCATGTCTTTATAGGTTTATTGCTCGTCTCTTGTAAACGCTGCTAAGTGGCGGATAAAATTTTCCAGTTCAGCTAGGGGTTTTTGAATATGTGCAGGAGGTGTCCGCAAGGGAATACTGGTATACAACATTATTTTAGTGGCGCCAGCAAGGTCAGTAGAGCTGGCTTTCGCTTGCAACTGAGTGGGAAGCGCTGTTAGCGGGTTGTTCAGTCGGGGAAGCTCACAACAGCTGAAACTTGCATGTTGTGTGAAGAGGCGCCAGCATGTGGCGGTTATTTGCACGACGCCGGTGATGCCTGTAGCTTTCCAATACTGCCGGGTAGCTTGCGCGCGCGTTGGCAATATTGCCGCGCGTAGAGCTGTCAGCAAATGGCGACTGACTGAGTCTTTGAGGATGACAACAGCCATAAGCGGCATAACGGCTGGCGGCAGGAGGATCAGTTGTTCCACACTGCTCAGTGCTTTCAATGTTTTCATGGTTTGCTGGAACTGATGGCTTAATCGTTTAGTGCTTGACCTCGTGCAATGATGGAAATAGTAAGTGATGCCCGCTCTGTAGAGGATGAGCGCCATTGCTGACCAATGTGGATGGCGCGAGGCTTGCAGTAATAAGGTATGCGGAGGTGTGTAACGATTGGGCTGCAAGAATGTTTGTGTGAACAGTTCTTCCATGGTGGGTGATGCGGCAGCCGTGTTATGGTGCACAAGGCAAAGACGATAGCCATGGGTGCCAAATGGGGCTTCCGCAGCAGTGACAATAACAGCAGGGCGAATGTGTTGCAGCCATGCCATCCGCGGGAAACTGGTGTTGGCGATGAAGATTGTTTGTGCAGCATGAGTTTTAGCAATAGTCGCCAAAAGCTCGGCACTTTCTGTTTGTGTTATGCCGCAATGCCAAGCTAATTCACTTATGAGGATAACCGGCGGCTTTGATGACGATGGTGCGGGAATGACGGCTGGAGGTGCGATGGTGGAAGCGCAGAACTGAGCTTGAATGTTTTCGTGTGTATCTAAGGGTGAGAGCAAATGCTGAAATTTTCCCTGTGATGTTATGGCTGCCGCGTTGAGGAATTGTAGATAGGCAAGCGGATGAAGCAGGAAAGGTTTATATCCGTTTAGGTCGGGATTGTGATGGTAGAGGGTGTTAAGCTGATGTTTAATATGGCTGGAGAGCGCGTTGGGTGTATGTTGCGCTTGGTAGGTGGGGGGAGTGTGGCGAGCTTTGGCAAGGTGTTTTTTTTCCTGAGCGCGCACGAATGCCGGGCTGGCACCAAAGAGCTCTCCTCCCAATGTGGCAGAAAAATTAAAAAATTTCTTGCTGCTGCGCGGGCGAACTGTGGAAGCTTTTGCAGCAGCAGTAGGCGTGTGAGCATGACAATAAAGAAAGTGCCCTTGACTTTTTATCAGTGTATAAAGCTTTAACATGGTAGTGGTGGTACGCGACGGAAGACCGCTGCTAATCCGTATCCCCATGCAGGTTGGCACATCAGTTGGTCTTACCAATGATACAGGGGTTGTTTAGGTTATTGTGGGTGAAAGGTTAATAAGTAGGGCAGGGTGTCCGGGTGATGGCGGCTGTTGGTGAGAGCTTAAGGCGTGTTGTCAACGTTTGTGGCAAATTCATAAGGGTAAAGGGAGTTTGATAATAAATGGCACTATGGAGAAACGCAGGGTTATGCCCATCAATAGAAATAAAGACCTCGCTGAGCTCAGGAAAGTTGTCATGAAGATTAAGCAGGAGACTGCCAATAAAGGCTGTTTCTTCATAGGCTGAGAGCTGATAAAATTCTTGTGACAAGTCTAGGGTAACGGTTTTATTATGTAAATAAACTGCCTGCAGCCGCACAAGCGCGGACGGAGGAGTCAGTGCAAGTGTAAAATTCGGCAGAAAACTCCTGCGCAAGGACTGTTCCAAAAATAAGACATCAGACGATGCGTAGCGAGTGGGTGTGGCTTTTTCAAGGTTGACCGCGGCACGGCAAAATTGGTGTTCCTGCACTGTATTCGCAATGTGCGTGAGCGGTAATGTGTAATAAAAGTTCAGCTTCACCAAACGTGTTTCCGTGTAAGCGGCAAAAGCGATGGCCATAAGCGAGCCAAGGTAAAAAAAACTAACAAGCGTATAAAAACTGCTTTTAGTAAGATTTAGGGATTGCATTGATGGGGTCGCCGCCGGCAATTGCCGGTCCTGGTGAGCCGCTTACTAACACTAAGCTAATGAGGGTATAACAGTTATTTTGCCCATGCCATGGACAAAATTTACAGCCGATCCAGCTTTAAAATTATAAGGGGCAGGGAGGAGACGTGTGGGCGGATCTCCCCCCTACCTTATAGGCGTGCTAGAGCCCCCGATACTCGTTATAGGATAACGGTAATTAATGTGGCTAGAGGGAAAGGTCCGGTATCTAAGCTGCCCCATTGCGCGCTGATTATATTATAGCATGGGTTGCAAATTTAAGCAAGCAGAAAACTCCGTTGATTGTTTTTATAAAAATGTCTTATTCCTGCTAAAATTCGTAAATTTTAGCGGACAACACTGCTTCAAGGACATTGACTGAGTTAAATGCAAGTATTAATTTGAATATAAAAGTAAATATCTCGCGAACCTAATGTTGGATGGGTGCCAATATAATGTTGTAAATGCGTGCCTGTATCATAACGACCTAGACTGTTGCCAGTTTGTTCTGTATCCATGATGCTGTATAAATAGTTGCCGAAGCGATATTTAGGTATTTGAAAGTGACCGTCGCGACAATATGGCATAGTGACTGTTGGTGCGGTTGCAGCAGTATTGGGGATGTTTGTGAAGTCTAACCTTGCTATTCTGTCATTAAGAGCAGAGGTGGTATGAAAATCAATACGGGAGTTTTCTGAACAGTTAGCAAGGGAAGCAGTGGCATCAATAGTAATGGTAAAGTGAAATTCGCTTATCAGACCGTATTGGTTTGTGGCTCTGCGTACATCATTATATACTTCACCTCCCGCGAACATATCCACTGGGTCGCTGCCATAAATATCGGAAGCTAAGCTTTCTGAAAAACTTATACCTGAATCGTGAACACCTTGTTCATAATAACGATGCCGCGGGTAGTAACTATCGCACTTTCTTAAGTTATAGTTGTTAGTTGATATTATGGTACTTTCAAGGGATATCAGCATGGAATAATATTGGCGATCCTGGCCTTCAAGTGTCTGTAACTGCATGTTAAGTTGGCGCAGACAAGCTTCACGTGTAAGTGGAAAGTTCATTGCTAATGCTAGACCATGACTATTCGTAATGCTAAACGTGGTCGTGGCTGTCTGGATAGCGTCGCTAACTTCAGTCTCTGAAACAATGCTCAGGGTGGATGTCCCCGGGTCTGCTGCAAGCGGGCTGCCGAAACGGAGTACATGTCCGACGACAAGCGGATAACAGGCGGGAATGGTGCGAGCTTGCGCGGTATTGCTGGCGCCGAATACGAGCGTGGCATCACTTACGCCAATAGTAGGCTGCTGATCTTTATCGAGGAATGAAATAACAGCTTCCGGCGCACAGCCTTGTGAAATAACATTAAAGGAGAAGTCAAAATTGCTGCTGTCATGAGTGAGGGTGTGGGATTGGGCAACGGCGCTGGAACTGGCAGTTGGCGTAATATCATTTGTATTGTTGTTTTCAGCGAACGTGGCAGTCGTTTGTTCAGTGCCATTAATGGTATAAATAAACTCAGGATTATAGGGGTAACATTCTGGCAGTGTGAGCGTGGGTGTGGAAGGATTGTCTCTATCGATGGTAGCGGTTACGTTCGTTGCAGCTAAATCCGCGGAAGGCAGTGTGATTTCAACTATCCGCAGACATTCGTTGACGACAACATTGAAGTCAGCGGTGACGTTTGTGCGGTAGGGGGTTTGAATGGTGTAGGATTGCGGGTACGTGTCTGGGGTAGCGGTATTGACAGGGTCGAGCGTATTGTCACCTTCAATGACGGGTGAGCTGGAGACGACAGTGTCAATAGCAGCAGCGCCATTGTGGCGATAGGTTACGGAAGCGTTGTAAGGCTCGCAGGTGGGAAGTGTGATGCTGGCGACAGGATCACTGGCGGGGATGGCGATAACTTCAGTGGCGATGGTATTATCATTAACATCAGTAAGCGTGACTTGCAGGTCTTGGGTGCATTCCTGGACGACGACGTTAAAGCTGAAGCGATTGCTAAAAACGAGGCTATTGGTGATGTCGCGTATTTCAGTATAAGTGTCTGGCGTATTGGTGTCAACGGGCGTTGCGGCAAAATTGCTGGATACACTATATTGGGCATACGTGCCATCTTCATATCGGTAGAGAGTGAGGTCATAAGGTGCGCAAGGAGGGATGGTAAGCGTGCTGAGTTCTGAATTTTCACTAAGCGGAACAATGCTCAATAAGGGCGAGGCGTAAGTAATGATGTAGTTGTCAGCTGTTGAAAGATTAATAGTGACAGTGACATTCGGACAATCCTGGAAGACGAGCGTAAATGGATAGGGATAGGTGATGCCGTATTGATTGGTGACGGTATGCGATTGTGCATAGCTGCCAATAGTATAGGGGTCGGCGGTTTGCACGGAGGTATTATCGGAGAGGGTATAGGTATTGGAAGCTTGGCTGGTATTATTTTCAAGATAAGCGAAATTGGGAGCGTAGCCCGTGCAGGCTGGGAAGGTGATTGTGGGATTGTCGTTAGTTCCTATAATAGTAATAGCAGGATCAGTAAGGCTGCCGCTGCCGGCTGTATCTTCGAAATAAACACGGAGTTCCGGGATACAGCTAGGAACGATGACATTGAAGTTAGCGGTGACGTTTGAGCGATAGGGAGTTTGGATGGTGTAGGATTGCGCATAGGTGCCTGAGGTGTTGGTATTGACAGAGTTGAGGGTATTGTCCCCTTCAGTAACGGGAGAGCTGGCGACGACAGTGTCAACAGCAGCAGCGCCGTTGTGGCGATAGGTTACGGAAGCATTATACGGAGCGCAGGTGGGAAGTGTGATGGAGGCGACAGGGTCGCTGGCAGGGATGGCGATAACTTCAGTGGCGATGGTATCATTATTATTGTCAGTAAGCGTGACTTGGATGTCTTGGATGCATTCCTGCACGACGACGTTGAAGCTGAAGCGGTTGCTGAAAGAAGATTGGTTAGTGATGTCACGAATTTCAGTATAAGTGTCTGGCGTATTGGTGTCAACGGGAGTTGTGGCGCGGTTGCTGGAAGTGGTATGTGTAGCGAGGTCATTACCTTCATAACGAGAGAGGGTGAGGTTATAAGGAGCACATGGGGGGAGTGTGAGAGTACTGAGCGTGGGGTTGTCAGCAAGCGTTTGAATGGTGAGGATGGGAGTGGCGTAAGCAATGGTGAAGTTGTCAGCTGTTGCAAGATCGACATTGGCAGTGATATTTGCACAATTCTGGAAGACGAGCGTAAATGGATAAGTATAGGTGACGCCATAATCATTGGTGATGGTATGTGATTGTGCGTAGCTGCCTGCAGTGTGGGCATCGGCAGTAGTACCTGATGTATTATCGGAGCGGGTGAACGTAGAAGAAACCTGGCTGACGTCATTAACGTAATAGATGAATAATGGATCATAACCTACGCACGCGGGGAAGTTGATGGTTGGATTGTCGGTGACTTCTATGGTGATGGCGGAAGGGGAGGACATGACGGTGTCTGTGGTACTTAAGAAGAGAATTCTGAGTGTTGCCGCACAGCTTTGTACAACGACATTGAAGTTAGCGGTGACGTTTGAGCGATAGGGAGTTTGGATGGTGTAGGATTGCGGGTAAGTGCCTGCGGTGTTGGTATTGACCGGGTCAAGCGTATTGTCCCCTTCAGTAACGGGAGAGCTGGCGACGACAGTGTCAACAGCAGCAGCGCCATTGTGGCGATAGGTTACGGAAGCGTTATACGGAGCGCAGGTGGGAAGTGTGATGTTAGCGACAGGATTGCTGGCAGGGATGGCGATAATTTCAGTGGCGATGGTATCATCATTAACATCAGTAAGCGTGATTTGGATGTCTTGGGTGCATTCCTGGACGACGACGTTGAAGCTGAAGCGGTTGCTGAAGAGGTTGTTATTGGTGAGGTCACGAATTTCAGTATAAGTACCTGGGGTATTGGTGGCGACAGCAGCTGCGGCGAGATTGCTGGAAGTGGTATGTGTTGTAACAAGGGTACCATCTTCATAACGAGCAAGGTTGAGGTTGTACGGGGCACATGGGGGGAGCGTGAGAGTACTGAGCGTGGGATTGTCAGCAAGCGTTTGAATGGAGAGCGTGGGAGTGGCGTAAGTAATGGCGAAGTCGTCATCAGTGGAAAGTTGGACAAGGGCGGTCACATTAGCACAAGTTTGAAAGGTGACGGTGAAGGGGAAAGTATAAATGACGTCATAATCATTGGTGACGGTATAGGATTGTGCATAGCTGCCAGCGGTGTAAGCATCGGCAGTAATACCTGATGTATTATCGGAGAGGGTATAGGAAGTGGAAGCTTGGATTTCATCACTTTCAAGATAAGTAAAACTGGGAGTGTAACCTGTGCAGGCAGGGAAAGCGATTGTGGGATTGTCGGTAGTTCCAATAATGGTGGTGGCAGGGGTAGTCAGGGTATTGCCGTCAGTGTCTGCGAAGCTAACACTGAGTTCTGGAGTACAGGCAGGGATGACAACATAAAAGTTAATTTCTCGTGAACCTAATGATGGATGGGTGACGGTGTAAGTTTGTAAATGAGTACCTTCGTCAGTAAAATCAGGAAGGTTGCCTGTTTGTTCTGTACCAAGGCTACTGTACCAGCGTGTACCGAGGATATATTTGTCGAGGCGATATTGGCTGCTTATACAAGTAGGCATGGTGATGGTAGGTGCGGTTGCCGCAGTATTAGGAATGTTTGTATTTGAGATGGTGAGTGATGTTATCTGGTTAGTCTGCTCAGTGGTGTCATAAAATTTAATACTGACACTTTCTGGACAAATGCTAGTACTAAAGGTGCGTGTGGTAATGGTAAAGTGATAGTCAGAAACTAGGCCGTATTGGTTTGTGGCTCTGCGCACTTCACGATGGACTGTTGCTACCAACATATCCACTGGGTCGTCACCATAAAGTTCTGGAGCTAAGTTTTCTGAGAAACTTATAGTTGAATCGTAAACATCTTTTTCATAATAGCGGTACCTTGGGAAGTAATTTTCGCACGCATTGAGGGTATAGTTGTTTGATGAGGAGAAACCACTATTATATTCTTGCAGTATGGATATATATCTGCGATCGATGCTGTCAGAAGTCATTAGCTGAAGGTTAATTCGGCGCAGACAACCTTCGCGTGTGATGGGGAGGCTGATTTCCAGCGCTAGACCGTGACTATTGGTGATGTCAAACGTGGTCGTATCCGTGTGGCTAGAATTTTGAGCTTCAGTCTCCGAAACAATGCTCAGGGTGGATGTCCCCGGGTCTGCTGCAAGCGGGCTGCCGAAACGGAGTACATGATCGACGACAAGCGGATAACAGGCTGGAATGGTACGAGCTTGCGCGGTATTGCTGGCGCCGAATACGAGCGTGGCGTCACTTACGCCAATAGTAGGCTGCTGATCTTTATCGAGGAAAGAAATAACGGCTTCAGCATTGCAGCCTTGAGAAATGACATTAAAGGAGAAGTCAAAACTGCTATTGTCATGAGAGAGGGTGTGGGATTGGGCAACGGCACTGGAACTGGCAGTTGGCGTAATATCATTTGTATTGTTGTTTTCAGCGAAAGTGGCAGTCGTTTGTTCAGTGCCATTAATGGTATAAACAAACTCAGGATTATAGGGGTAACATTCTGGCAGTGTGAGTGTGGGAGTGGAGCTATTAACTCTATCGATGCTAGCAGATACGCTGGCTGCGCCTGAATCATCGGAAGGCAATGTGATGGCAATGAACCGCAGACAATTGTTGACGAGAACATTAAAAGCGAAGCTGGAAACAAAACCGTTGGCATTGGTGGTGGAGCGGGATTCGGTGTAAGTGGCGGCAGCATCAGCATTGATGTCTGGAGAGCTGAGATTGGCGGAGCTGATCGTGGCATCAGTTTGCACAGTGTCATTTTCTAAGTAGCGGAAGCTTGGGATGTAAGCAGCACAGGTGGGGAGCGTGAAAGTAGGGGAGACGATGGTGTCAGCAAGTGTGGTGATGGTGCTGTCAGTGAGATCTGAGTGGCTGAGTTCTAAGGTGTTGTTGCAAAAGGTGGGACTGACGATGAAGCTGAACGAGGTGACGATGCCGTAGCTATTGGTAGCGACATGCGTTTGTGTGGCGGAAGCTTGTGGGGAGGAAGTGGGGATGGTATCCGTTGCGGTATTAGCACCGATGGTGGCGTCTGGGATGGTGACGTTATTTTCCAGGTAGCTGAAGGTGGGGAAATAAGGTGCGCAGGCAGGCAGTGCGATGTTTATTGAGAAGGAGGAATTAATGGTAGTATTGGTGAGGGATGTGTCACTAGCATTGTTGAAGCTGATATTAAGTGTGGGTGTACAGTCTGAGACGATGACATTGAAGTCAGCGGTGACGTTTGAGCGATAGGGAGTTTGGATGGTGTAGGATTGCGGGTAAGTGCCTGCGGTGTTGGTATTGACCGGGTCAAGCGTATTGTCCCCTTCAGTAACGGGAGAGCTGGCGACGACAGTGTCAACAGCAGCAGCGCCATTGTGGCGATAGGTTACGGAAGCGTTATACGGAGCGCAGGTGAGAAGTGTGATGTTAGCGACAGGATTGCTGGCAGGGATGGCGATAACTTCAGTGGCGATGGTATTATCATTAACATCAGTAAGCGTGACTTGCAGGTCTTGGTTGCATTCTTGCACGACGACGTTGAAGCTGAAGCGGTTGCTGAAGAGGTTGTTATTGGTGAGGTCACGAATTTCAGTATAAGTACCTGGGGTATTGGTGGCGACGGGAGTTGTGGCGAGATTGCTGGAAGTGGTATGTGTTGTAACAAGGGTACTATCTTCATAACGAGCAAGGTTGAGGTTGTACGGGGCACATGGGGGGAGCGTGAGAGTACTGAGCGTGGGATTGTCAGCAAGCGTTTGAATGGAGAGCGTGGGAGTGGCGTAAGTAATGGCGAAGTCGTCATCAGTGGAAAGTTGGACAAGGGCGGTCACATTAGCACAAGTTTGAAAGGTGACGGTGAAGGGGAAAGTATAAATGACGTCATAATCATTGGTGACGGTATAGGATTGTGCATAGCTGCCAGCGGTGTAAGCATTGGCAGTAATACCTGATGTATTATCGGAGAGGGTATAGGAAGTGGAAGCTTGGATTTCATCATTTTCAAGATAAGTAAAACTGGGAGTGTAACCTGTGCAGGCAGGGAAAGCGATTGTGGGATTGTCGGTAGTTCCAATAATGGTGGTGGCAGGGGTAGTCAGGGTATTGCCGTCAGTGTCTGCGAAGCTAACACTGAGTTCTGGAGTACAGGCAGGGATGACAACATAAAAGTTAATTTCTCGTGAACCTAATGATGGATGGGTGACGGTGTAAGTTTGTAAATGAGTACCTTCGTCAGTAAAATCAGGAAGGTTGCCTGTTTGTTCTGTACCAAGGCTACTGTACCAGCGTGTACCGAGGATATATTTGTCGAGGCGATATTGGCTGCTTATACAAGTAGGCATGGTGATGGTAGGTGCGGTTGCCGCAGTATTAGGAATGTTTGTATTTGAGATGGTGAGTGATGTTATCTGGTTAGTCTGCTCAGTGGTGTCATAAAATTTAATACTGACACTTTCTGGACAAATGCTAGTACTAAAGGTGCGTGTGGTAATGGTAAAGTGATAGTCAGAAACTAGGCCGTATTGGTTTGTGGCTCTGCGCACTTCACGATGGACTGTTGCTACCAACATATCCACTGGGTCGTCACCATAAAGTTCTGGAGCTAAGTTTTCTGAGAAACTTATAGTTGAATCGTAAACATCTTTTTCATAATAGCGGTACCTTGGGAAGTAATTTTCGCACGCATTGAGGGTATAGTTGTTTGATGAGGAGAAACCACTATTATATTCTTGCAGTATGGATATATATCTGCGATCGATGCTGTCAGAAGTCATTAGCTGAAGGTTAATTCGGCGCAGACAACCTTCGCGTGTGATGGGGAGGCTGATTTCCAGCGCTAGACCGTGACTATTGGTGATGTCAAACGTGGTCGTATCCGTGTGGCTAGAATTTTGAGCTTCAGTCTCCGAAACAATGCTCAGGGTGGATGTCCCCGGGTCTGCTGCAAGCGGGCTGCCGAAACGGAGTACATGATCGACGACAAGCGGATAACAGGCTGGAATGGTACGAGCTTGCGCGGTATTGCTGGCGCCGAATACGAGCGTGGCGTCACTTACGCCAATAGTAGGCTGCTGATCTTTATCGAGGAAAGAAATAACGGCTTCAGCATTGCAGCCTTGAGAAATGACATTAAAGGAGAAGTCAAAACTGCTATTGTCATGAGAGAGGGTGTGGGATTGGGCAACGGCACTGGAACTGGCAGTTGGCGTAATATCATTTGTATTGTTGTTTTCAGCGAAAGTGGCAGTCGTTTGTTCAGTGCCATTAATGGTATAAACAAACTCAGGATTATAGGGGTAACATTCTGGCAGTGTGAGTGTGGGAGTGGAGCTATTAACTCTATCGATGCTAGCAGATACGCTGGCTGCGCCTGAATCATCGGAAGGCAATGTGATGGCAATGAACCGCAGACAATTGTTGACGAGAACATTAAAAGCGAAGCTGGAAACAAAACCGTTGGCATTGGTGGTGGAGCGGGATTCGGTGTAAGTGGCGGCAGCATCAGCATTGATGTCTGGAGAGCTGAGATTGGCGGAGCTGATCGTGGCATCAGTTTGCACAGTGTCATTTTCTAAGTAGCGGAAGCTTGGGATGTAAGCAGCACAGGTGGGGAGCGTGAAAGTAGGGGAGACGATGGTGTTAGCAAGTGTGGTGATGGTGCTGTCAGTGAGATCTGAGTGGCTGAGTTCTAAGGTGTTGTTGCAAAAGGTGGGACTGACGATGAAGCTGAACGAGGTGACGATGCCGTAGCTATTGGTAGCGACATGCGTTTGTGTGGCGGAAGCTTGTGGGGAGGAAGTGGGGATGGTATCCGTTGCGGTATTAGCACCGATGGTGGCGTCTGGGATGGTGACGTTATTTTCCAGGTAGCTGAAGGTGGGGAAATAAGGTGCGCAGGCAGGCAGTGCGATGTTTATTGAGAAGGAGGAATTAATGGTAGTATTGGTGAGGGATGTGTCACTAGCATTGTTGAAGCTGATATTAAGTGTGGGTGTACAGTCTGAGACGATGACATTGAAGTCAGCGGTGACGTTTGAGCGATAGGGAGTTTGGATGGTGTAGGATTGCGGGTAAGTGCCTGCGGTGTTGGTATTGACCGGGTCAAGCGTATTGTCCCCTTCAGTAACGGGAGAGCTGGCGACGACAGTGTCAACAGCAGCAGCGCCATTGTGGCGATAGGTTACGGAAGCGTTATACGGAGCGCAGGTGGGAAGTGTGATACTAGCGACAGGATTACTGGCAGGGATGGCGATAATTTCAGTGGCGATGGTATCATTATTATTGTCAGTAAGCGTGACTTGCAGGTCTTGGGTGCATTCTTGCACGACGACGTTGAAGCTGAAGCGGTTGCTGAAGATGTTGTTATTGGTGATGTCACGAATTTCAGTATAAGTGCCTGGGGTATTGGTGGCGACGGGAGTTGTGGCGAGATTGCTGGAAGTGGTATGTGTAGCGAGGTCATTACCTTCATAACGAGAGAGGGTGAGGTTATAAGGAGCACATGGGGGGAGTGTGAGAGTACTGAGCGTGGGATTGTCAGCAAGCGTTTGAATGGAGAGATTGGGAGTGGCGTAAGTAATGGTGAAGCCGTCATCAGTGAGAAGTCGGATAAGTGTGGTCACATTAGCGCAAGTTTGGAAAGTGACGGTGAAAGGGAAAGCATAGGTGACACCGTATTGATTGGTGATGGTATGTGATTGTGCGTAGCTGCCAGCGGTATAAACATCGGCAGTAATACCTGATGTATTATCGGAGAGGGTATAGGAAGTGGAAGCTTGGATTTCATCACTTTCAAGATAAGTAAAACTGGGAGCGTAACCCGTGCAGGCAGGGAAGGTGATTGTGGGATTATCGGTAGTTTCTATAATGATAGTGGCGGGATTGGTAAGAGTGTTGCCGTCAGTGTTTGTGAAGTTAACGATGAGTTCTGGAGTACAGGCAGGGATGGTGATGAAATAAGCGAATATGGTGACGTAGCCGTTAGTATTAGTAAGCTTACGAATTTCTGAGTAAGTAGCAGCTATGGCAGCATTGACAGCTGTTGCTGCCTGGTTTTCACTGATGGTGGGGAAGTTGGTAACGGTATTTTCAAGGTAGGAGAATGAGAAATTGTAAGGAGCGCAGGCGGGGAGTGTCTGTGTTGGTGATGAAGTGGGGACGACAGCAAAAGTTGACCCCATAATTTCGTCATCATTGTCTGTAAAGGTTAACACGAGTTCTGTAGCACAAGTTGCGGGAGCGATTGTGAAGGAGAAGGTGTAGGTCAGACCATATTGATTGGTCACAATGTGTGTTTGTGTGGTGTTCGCTGTTGGCGTAATGGCGGAAATGCTGGCACCGGAGCTGTTGGCAGCAATGTTTGCTGCTGTGATGACAAGGTTGTTTTCAGCATAAGTGAAGGTGGGGTAGTAGGGAGCGCAGGCAGGGAGCGTGAGCGTGGGACTGGTACCGAAGGGGATGGTGGCAGTGTCAAGCACAGTGTCCGAACTGTTGTTTAGTGCGAGGCGAAGTTCATTGCTGCACGTTGGAACAATGACATCAAAGGTGACGGTGTGGGGGATAGCGTATTCATTGCTGAACGAGTATTGTTGTGCATAAGTGGCGAAGCTTTGTGTCACCGTATCCAAGCTGTTGTCGCCTAGGTCAATATTGGGATCAGCCACTCCGTTTAAACGGTACACGATGGCGGGGTTGTACGGAGCACAAGAGGGTAGGGTGAAGCTGGGGGTGCTTTCGCTGGGTAAGGTGATGGTGTGGGTGGCGATGGTATTGTCCGCATTATCGCTGAGTGTGATGGTGAGCTCTTCTGCGCAGGCGGCAATGGTGGAGGTGAAAGTGTAGCGTGTGACGTAACCGAGGTTATTGGTGAGTTCACGGGTTTCCGCATAGGTGCCGGGGACATTGGTCGCTACTGGAGTTGCGGCAAGATTCTCAGATAAGCTGAGGCTGGTGATGTGGTCGTAGTCATGAATGCCAATGAAGTTAAGATTGTACGGGCTGCACGCTGGAAGTGTGTAAGCAATATCGGTTGTACTTTCTGTGAGTTCTGGTACTGTGCTGTACCCGGAATCAATGGTACTGCCAACAAGATCTACAAAGTAGAAACGTGTGACAAGTTCACAGGATTCAATAACGACATCAAAGCGAAAATGATTGCTAATGTCATGAGTGGTGACGACGGTGTAATGTTGTTCGTAGCGTTCTGGGGTGTTTTCGTTTATGCTGGGAAGCTGTTCGTCCAATGTGATGGTGACATTTGTATTGATAATGTTATTCTCTGCATAGCTGAGCGTTGGGTTATAGGGGGCACAGCGGGGCAATGTGACGGTTGACGTGACGTCTGGCTGGAGGCTGAGGGCGGAGAGGTTTGGCAATGCAGCATTACCGCTGGCATCATTAAAGGTGAGGGTTAGTGTTGGTTCACAGCTGGGAACGGTGATATTGAAGTCAACGGTAATGGCTTCTCTGTACTGATTGCTGAAGCTGTATTGTTGTGGGTAGGTTCCTGGGGCCGTACCAACGGAGTCAAGCGTATTCTCGCCTACGGTTACAGCGGATACAATGCTCGCATTAGTGCCATAACTAAGACTTGCATTGTACGGTACACAATTTGGGATGGTGAATGTGGGGGCACCATCAGTGGCGGGGATGGGAACGGTGTACTGGGCATTGGTTTCATCATTGTTATCGATGAGTGCAATGAACAGCTCTTGCGTACAGGATTGCACTTCTAGTTGAAATTCAAACTCTGACACGTAATTGTTGAAATTAGTGATTTTGCGAATTTCTGTATAAGTATTGGGTGTTTGCAGATTTATGGAGGGCGCGGCGAGGCTGGCTGAAAGTGTGCGGTTTAATATGAATGTTTCAGCTTCATAATAGTTGACATTTAAATTATACGGAGCGCAGACGGGCAGGGTGATGAGGGTATTGGTGATGCTTGGTGTGATGCTTACATTTGTATCGGCATAAAGGATATTGAAGTTATCGTCAGTATTCAGGAAAATGCTGGCTGAGGTTTCGCAAGCTGGGACAATAATCGTGAATTGATAGGTGGTTTCAATGTTGTAGTGGTTGGTGACGATATGTGTTTGTGCGTAGCTGCCCGGTGTATAAGGATCAACGGTAGTACTGCTGGTATTGCTGTCAATGGTGGCGGCTGCATTGGTTATTTCCGCTTCTACTGCGGATAAGGTGGGATTGTAGAGTGTGCAAGTGGGAAGGACGATGCTGCCGCTGAAGCTGCTGGAAATGAGTGTGTTCATTTCAACATTATCAGTAATGGTGATTTTACTGAGGCGTACGTTCAGTTCACGCGCACAGGCAGGGATGATAACATCAAAGCTGATACTGCGCGCGCGTCCGTAAGGATCGGTGAAGTCGTGGTTTTGCGCATAGCTGCCGGTTGTGGTTTCTACAGCCGCAAGCGTATTAGTCCCGATAGTAATGTCTGTACGTGTTTCTTCATTGATGGAATAACGAATACTTTGCAGCTGGTACAAATGACAAACTGGAAGTGTTGTGTTATGGGAAGTGATGGCATTGGTGTCTGTTGGAAATGTAAACGTTGGGGTTACCAGTACTGCGTTATTGTGATCCGTGAGCGTGAGTGTGACTTGTTCTGTACAAGCAGGGATGATGACGGAGAAGGAGACTTGGTTAGAGAAACCGAGGTCATTGGTGAGGGAGCGAGTTTCGGTGTAAGTATCAGGTGAGGCGGGGTCGACGGTGAGAGCGGCAAGGTTGGCGGAGGTGGTGCTGGCGACGAGGGTGGAAGCTTCGTAGCGTGAGAGCACGAGGTTGTACGGGGCGCAGGGTGGAACGGAGATGGAAATGTCGGTGTCAGCTGATGAGAGGACAGTATTCGCTGTGTCATAGGCGATGGGGATATCGTCATCAGTGAGGAGTGCGATTTCAGCACTGAAGTCGCAGGTGGGGATGGAGGCGGAGAACTGGAAGGAATAGGTGACGCCGTACTGGTTGGTGACGATATGGGTTTGCGGGTAAGTGGCAGGTGAGTGGTCATTGACGGTGGCAGCTGAGCTATTGGGGTCGATGGTGGCAGAAGTGATGGCAGCGGAATTGACGAAGAACTGGAGGTCAGAGTTGTAGGGAGCGCAGGGCGGGAAGGCGATGGTGGGGTTATCGGCAGGGGTGAGAGAAAGCGCAGCGGGGTCTAGCAGGGTGGTCGTGCCGTCAACGGTGAGGAAGGAGAGGGAAAGCGTAGGGGAGCATTCGGAGACGGTGACGGAGAAAGAGAATTCTGAGAGGAAACCGAGGTTATTGGTGACGGAGCGGGATTCGGTATAAGTGGCTGGAGCGGTAGGGTCGATGGCGGTAGTGGCAAGGTTATTGGGGCTGAGCGTGATGTCAGTGAGTGTCACGTAAGCTTCAGTATAAGTGAAGGAAGGGGTATAGGGAGCGCAGGTGGGGAGGGTGAAAGAAGGTGAGGAAGTGGGTGTAGCGGTGACAGGAGCACCTAGGGAGATGGAGTTGTTGAAGTTATCAGCGAGGGAAATTTCGAGAGCAGCGGCACAGGGTTCGGGAGCGAGGATGAAAGAGAAGGTGTAAACGGTGCCGTATTGGTTGGTGGCGAGGTGAGTTTGCAGAGTGTCGGCATCTGGGCGAGAAGCGGGAACAGTTGAAGTTGCAGAGTTGGCGGCGATGACGGCAGTGGTGATGACGGTATCACTTTCAGCGTAAGTGAAAGTAGGCAGGTAGGGGGCGCAGGCGGGGAGTGTGACGGTGGTGAGGGAGTCTGGAAATACGGTAGCGGTGGTTAGTTCGTTGTCGTTGACATCCTGGAGTGAGATGCGGAGTTCACCTGCGCAGGTTGGGACGATGACATCGAAGTCAGCACTGCGTGGGTCGTTAAATTGATTGGAGAAGGAGTATTGTTGCGGGTAGGTGGCAGGGGTGAGGGTGACGGGTTGGAGCGCGTTGTCGCCGACATTAACACTAGCAATGACAACATCACCATTGATGCGATAGGCGATGGAGTGGTTGTACGGGGCGCAGGTAGGGAGCGTGAAGGATGGGACAGGGGAGGAAGTGGGCAGCGCGATGGTGTAGGAAGCGATGTCGTCGTTGTTGTCATCGGTAACGGTGATGAGGATGTCCTCAACACAGGTTGGGATGATGACGGAGAAGGAGACTTGGTTGGAGAAACCGAGGTCATTGGTGAGGGAGCGAGTTTCGGTGTAAGTATCAGGTGAGGCGGGGTCGACGGTGGGAGCGGCAAGGTTGGCGGAGGTGGTACTGGCGACGAGGGTGGAAGCTTCGTACCGTGAGAGCACGAGGTTGTACGGGGCGCAGGGTGGAACGGAGATGGAAATATCGGTGTCATCGGAAGAGAGGACGGTATTGGCAGTGTGTCATAGGCGATGGGGATATCGTCATCAGTGAGGAGTGCGATTTCAGCACTGAAGTCGCAGGTGGGGATGGAAGCGGAGAACTGGAAGGAGTAGGTGACACCGTACTGGTTGGTGACGATATGGGTTTGCGGGTAAGTGGCAGGTGTGTGGTCGTTGACGGTGGCAGCTGAGCTATTGGGGTCGATGGTGGCAGAAGTGATGGCAGCAGAGTTGACGAAGAACTGGAGGTCAGAGTTGTAGGGAGCGCAGGGCGGGAAGGCGATGGTGGGGTTATCGGCAGGGAGTGAGGGAAAGCGCAGCGGGGTCTAGCAGGGTGGTCGTGCCGTCAACGGTGAGGAAGGAAAGTGAAAGCGTAGGGGAGCATTCGGAGACGGTGACGGAGAAAGAGAATTCTGAGAAGAAACCGAGGTTGTTGGTGACGGAGCGGGATTCGGTGTAAGTGGCTGGAGCGGTAGGGTCGATGGCGGTAGTGGCAAGGTTATCGGGGCTGAGCGTGATGTCAGTGAGTGTTCACATAAGCTTCAGTGTAAGTGAAGGAAGGGGTATAGGGAGCGCAGGTGGGGAGGGTGAAAGAAGGCGAGGAAGTGGGTGTAGCGGTGACAGGGTCACCTAGGGAGATGGAGTTGTTGAAGTTATCAGCGAGGGAAATTTCAAGAGCAGCGGCGCAGGGTTCGGGAGCGAGGGTGAAAGAGAAGGTGTAAACGGTGCCGTATTGATTGGTGAGCTAAATGTGAGTTTGTTCAATGTTGTCAGGCATCTGGCGAGAAGCGGGAACAGTTGAAGTTGCGGAGTTGGCGGCGATGACGGCGGTGGTGATGATGGTGTCATTTTCAGCGTAAGTGAAAGCAGGCAGGTAGGGAGCGCAGGTAGGTGAGTGTGACGGTGGAGAGGGAGTCTGGAACAGGACGGTAGCGGTTGGCTAGTTCGTTGTCGTTGACATCCTGGAGCGAGATGCGGAGTTCACCTGCGCAGGTTGGGACGATGACATCGAAGTCAGCACTGCGTGGGTCATTGAATTGATTGGAGAAGGAGTATTGTTGCGGGTAGGTGGCAGGGGTGAGGGTGACGGGTTGGAGCGCGTTGTCGCCGACATTAACACTGTTGACAACATCACCATTGATGCGATAGGCGATGGAGTGGTTGTACGGGGCGCAGGTTGGGAGCGTGAAGGATGGGACAGGAGAGGAAGTGGGCAGCGCGATGGTGTAAGCGGCGATGTCGTCGTTGTTGTCATCGGTAACGGTGATGAGGATGTCCTCAACACAGGTTGGGATGATGACGGAGAAGGAGACTTGGTTGGAGAAACCGAGGTCATTGGTGAGGGAGCGGGTTTCGGTGTAAGTGGCGGGGGATATGGGGTCGACGGTGGGAGCGGCGAGGTTGGCGGAGGTGGTACTGGCGACGAGGGTGGAAGCTTCGTAGCGTGAGAGCACGAGGTTGTACGGAGCGCAGGGTGGAACGGAGATGGAAATATTGGCATCATCGGAAGCGAGGACGGTATTGGCAGTATCATAAAGAATGGGGATATCGTCGTCAGTGAGGAGTGCGATTTCAGCACTGAAGTCGCAGGTGGGGATGGAAGCGGAGAACTGGAAGGAATAGGTGACACCGTACTGGTTGGTGACGATATGGGTTTGCGGGTAGGTGGCAGGTGTGTGGTCGTTGACGGTGGCAGCTGAGCTATTGGGGTCGATGGTGGCAGAAGTGATGGCAGCAGAGTTGACGAAGAACTGAAGGTCAGAGTTGTACGGGGCACAAGGCGGGAATGCGATGGAGGGGTTATCGGCAGGGGTGAGGGAAAGCGCAGCAGGGTCTAGCAGGGTGGTCGTGCCGTCAACGGTGAGGAAAGAGAGTGAAAGCGTAGGGGAACATTCGGAGACGGTGACGGAGAAAGAGAATTCTGAGAGGAAACCGAGGTTATTGGTGACGGAGCGGGATTCGGTATAAGTGGCTGGAGCGGTAGGGTCGATGGCGGTAGTGGCAAGGTTATTGGGGCTGAGCGTGATGTCAGTGAGTGTTACATAAGCTTCAGTGTAAGTGAAGGAAGGGGTATAGGGAGCGCAGGTGGGGAGGGTGAAGGAAGGTGAGGAAGCGGATGTAGCGATGACAGGGTCTCCCAGGGAGATGGAATTGGCGAAGTTATCAGCGAGGGAAATTTCGAGAGCAGCGGCACAGGGTTCGGGAGCGAGGGTGAAAGAGAAGGTGTAAACGATGCCGTATTGGTTGGTGACTAAATGTATTTGTTCAATGTTGCCTTCAGGTCTGTCTGCGGGAACAGTTGAAGTTGCAGAGTTGGCGGCGATGACTGCGGTAGTGATGAGGATATCATTTTCAGCGTAAGTGAAAGTAGGCAGGTAGGGAGCGCAAGTAGGGAGCGTGACGGTGGAGAGTGAGTCGGACAGGACGGTAGCGGTGGCTAGTTCGTTGTCGTTGACATCCTGGAGCGAGATGCGGAGTTCACCTGCGCAGGTTGGGACGATGACATCGAAGTCAGCACTGCGTGGGTCGTTAAATTGATTGGAGAAGGAGTATTGTTGAGGGTAGGTGGCAGGGGTGAGGGTGACGGGTTGGAGCGCGTTGTCGCCGACATTAACACTGTTGACAACATCACCATTGATGCGATAGGCGATGGAGTGGTTGTACGGGGCGCAGGTTGGGAGCGTGAAGGATGGGACAGGGGAGGAAGTGGGCAGCGCGATGGTGTAAGCGGCGATGTCGTCGTTGTTGTCATCGGTAACGGTGATGAGGAAATCTTCGACACAGGTTGGGATGATGACAGAGAAGGAGACTTGGTTGGAGAAACCGAGGTCATTGGTGAGGGAGCGAGTTTCGGTGTAAGTATCAGGTGAGGCGGGGTCGACGGTGGGAGCGGCGAGGTTGGCGGAGGTGATACTGGCGACGAGGGTGGAAGCTTCGTACCGTGAGAGCACGAGGTTGTACGGGGCGCAGGGTGGAACGGAGATGGAAATATCGGTGTCATCGGAAGCGAGGACGGTATTCGCTGTGTCATAGGCGATGGGGATATCGTCATCAGTGAGGAGTGCGATTTCAGCACTGAAGTCGCAGGTGGGGATGGAAGCGGAGAACTGGAAGGAGTAGGTGACACCGTATTGGTTGGTGACGATATGGGTTTGCGGGTAAGTGGCGGGGGAATGGTCGTTGATGGTGGCAGCTGAGCTATTGGGGTCGATGGTGGCAGAAGTGATGGCAGCGGAGTTGACGAAGAACTGGAGGTCAGAGTTGTAGGGAGCGCAGGGCGGGAAGGCGATGGTGGGGTTGGTTGTGGGAGAGAGAGAAAGCGCAGCGGGGTCTAGCAGGGTGGCAGTGCCGTCAACGGTGAGGAAAGAAAGGGAAAGCGTAGGGGAGCATTCGGAGACGGTGACGGAGAAGGAGAATTCTGAGAGGAAACCGAGGTTATTGGTGACGGAGCGGGATTCGGTATAAGTGGCTGGAGCGGTAGGGTCGATGGCGGTAGTGGCAAGGTTATTGGGACTGAGCGTGATGTCAGTAAGTGTCACGTAAGCTTCAGTGTAAGTGAAGGAAGGGGTATAGGGAGCGCAGGTGGGGAGGGTGAAAGAAGGTGAGGAAGTGGGTGTAGCGGTGACAGGAGCACCTAGGGAGATGGAGTTGTTGAAGTTATCAGCGAGGGAAATTTCGAGAGCAGCGGCACAGGGTTCGGGAGCGAGGGTGAAAGAGAAGGTGTAAACGATGCCGTATTGGTTGGTGACTAAATGTATTTGTTCAATGTTGCCTTCAGGTCTGTCTGCGGGAACAGTTGAGGTTGCGGAGTTAGCGGCGATGACGGCGGTAGTGATGAGGATGTCATTTTCAGCGTAAGTGAAAGCAGGCAGGTAGGGTGCGCAAGTAGGGAGCGTGACGGTGGAGAGCGAGTCGGACAGGACGGTAGCGGTGGTTAGTTCGTTGTCGTTGACATCCTGGAGCGAGATGCGGAGTTCACCTGCGCAGGTTGGGACGATGACATCGAAGTCAGCACTGCGTGGGTCATTGAATTGATTGGAGAAGGAGTATTGTTGCGGGTAGGTGGCGGGAGTGAGGGTGACGGGTTGGAGCGCGTTGTCGCCGACATTAACACTGTTGACAACATCACCATTGATGCGATAGGCGATGGAGTGGTTGTACGGGGCGCAGGTTGGGAGCGTGAAGGATGGGACAGGGGAGGAAGTGGGCAGCGCGATGGTGTAAGCGGCGATGTCGTCGTTGTTGTCATCGGTAACGGTGATGAGGATGTCCTCGACACAGGTTGGGATGATGACGGAGAAGGAGACTTGGTTGGAGAAACCGAGGTCATTGGTGAGGGAGCGAGTTTCGGTGTAAGTATCAGGTGAGGCGGGGTCGACGGTGGGAGCGGCAAGGTTGGCGGAGGTGGTACTGGCGACGAGGGTGGAAGCTTCGTAGCGTGAGAGCACGAGGTTGTACGGGGCGCAGGGTGGAACGGAGATGGAAATATTGTTGTCATCGGAAGAGAGGACGGTATTCGCTGTGTCATAGGCGATGGGGATATCGTCGTCAGTGAGGAGTGCGATTTCAGCACTGAAGTCGCAGGTGGGGATGGAGGCAGAGAACTGGAAGGAATAGGTGACGCCGTACTGGTTGGTGACGATATGGGTTTGCGGGTAAGTGGCAGGTGTGTGGTCGTTAACGGTGGCAGCTGAGCTATTGGGGTCGATGGTGGCAGAAGTGATGGCAGCAGAGTTGACGAAGAACTGGAGGTCAGAGTTGTACGGGGCGCAGGCGGGAAGGCGATGGTGGGGTTATCGGCAGGGGTGAGGGAAAGCGCAGCGGGGTCTAGCAGGGTGGTCGTGCCGTCAACGGTGAGAAAGGAGAGTGAAAGCGTAGGGGAGCATTCGGAGACGGTGACGGAGAAGGAGAATTCTGAGAGGAAACCGAGGTTGTTGGTGACGGAGCGTGATTCGGTGTAAGTGGCTGGAGCGGTAGGGTCGATGGCGGTAGTGGCAAGGTTATTGGGGCTGAGCGTGATGTCAGTGAGTGTTACATAAGCTTCAGTGTAAGTGAAGGAAGGGGTATAGGGAGCGCAGGTGGGGAGGGTGAAAGAAGGCGAGGAAGTGGGTGTAGCGATGACAGGGTCTCCCAGGGAGATGGAGTTGTTGAAGTTATCAGCGAGGGAAATTTCAAGAGCAGCGGCGCAGGGTTCGGGAGCGAGGGTGAAAGAGAAGGTGTAAACGATACCGTATTGATTAGTGACTAAATGTATTTGTTCAATGTTGCCTTCAGGTCTGTCTGCGGGAACAGTTGAGGTTGCGGAGTTGGCGGCGATGACGGCGGTAGTGATGAGGATATCATTTTCAGCGTAAGTGAAAGCAGGCAGGTAGGGTGCGCAAGTAGGGAGCGTGACGGTGGAGAGTGAGTCGGACAGGACGGTAGCGGTTGCTAGTTCGTTGTCGTTGACATCCTGGAGTGAGATGCGGAGTTCACCTGCGCAGGTTGGGACGATGACATCGAAGTCAGCACTGCGTGGGTCATTGAATTGATTGGAGAAGGAGTATTGTTGAGGGTAGGTGGCAGGGAGTGAGGGTGACGGGTTGGAGCGCGTTGTCGCCGACATTAACACTGTTGACAACATCACCATTGATGCGATAGGCGATGGAGTGGTTGTACGGGGCGCAGGTTGGGAGCGTGAAGGATGGGACAGGAGAGGAAGTGGGCAGCGCGATGGTGTAAGCGGCGATGTCGTCGTTGTTGTCATCGGTAACGGTGATGAGGATGTCCTCAACACAGGTTGGGATGATGACGGAGAAGGAGACTTGGTTGGAGAAACCGAGGTCATTGGTGAGGGAGCGAGTTTCGGTGTAAGTATCAGGTGAGGCGGGGTCGACGGTGGGAGCGGCAAGGTTGGCGGAGGTGGTACTGGCGACGAGGGTGGAAGCTTCGTACCGTGAGAGCACGAGGTTGTACGGGGCGCAGGGTGGAACGGAGATGGAAATATCGGTGTCATCGGAAGCGAGGACGGTATTCGCTGTGTCATAGGCGATGGGGATATCGTCATCAGTGAGGAGTGCGATTTCAGCACTGAAGTCGCAGGTGGGGATGGAAGCGGAGAACTGGAAGGAATAGGTGACGCCGTACTGGTTGGTGACGATATGGGTTTGCGGGTAAGTGGCAGGTGTGTGGTCGTTAACGGTGGCAGCTGAGCTATTGGGGTCGATGGTGGCAGAAGTGATGGCAGCAGAGTTGACGAAGAACTGGAGGTCAGAGTTGTACGGGGCACAAGGCGGGAAGGCGATGGTGGGGTTATCGGCAGGGGTGAGAGAAAGCGCAGCGGGGTCTAGCAGGGTGGTCGTGCCGTCAACGGTGAGGAAAGAAAGGGAAAGCGTAGGGGAACATTCGGAGACGGTGACGGAGAAAGAGAATTCTGAGAGGAAACCGAGGTTGTTGGTGACGGAGCGTGATTCGGTATAAGTGGCTGGAGCGGTAGGGTCGATGGCGGTAGTGGCAAGGTTATTGGGGCTGAGCGTGATGTCAGTGAGTGTCACGTAAGCTTCAGTGTAAGTGAAGGAAGGGGTATAGGGAGCGCAGGTGGGGAGGGTGAAGGAAGGCGAGGAAGTGGGTGTAGCGGTGACAGGAGCACCTAGGGAGATGGAGTTGTTGAAGTTATCAGCGAGGGAAATTTCAAGAGCAGCGGCGCAGGGTTCGGGAGCGAGGGTGAAAGAGAAGGTGTAAACGATGCCGTATTGGTTGGTGACTAAATGTATTTGTTCAATGTTGCCTTCAGGTCTGTCTGCGGGAACAGTTGAGGTTGCGGAGTTAGCGGCGATGACGGCGGTAGTGATGAGGATATCATTTTCAGCGTAAGTGAAAGCAGGCAGGTAGGGTGCGCAAGTAGGGAGCGTGACGGTGGAGAGCGAGTCGGACAGGACGGTAGCGGTGGTTAGTTCGTTGTCGTTGACATCCTGGAGCGAGATGCGGAGTTCACCTGCGCAGGTTGGGACGATGACATCGAAGTCAGCACTGCGTGGGTCGTTGAATTGATTGGAGAAGGAGTATTGTTGCGGGTAGGTGGCAGGGGTGAGGGTGACGGGTTGGAGCGCGTTGTCGCCGACATTAACACTGTTGACAACATCACCATTGATGCGATAGGCGATGGAGTGGTTGTACGGGGCGCAGGTAGGGAGCGTGAAGGATGGGACAGGGGAGGAAGTGGGCAGCGCGATGGTGTAAGCGGCGATGTCGTCGTTGTTGTCATCGGTAACGGTGATGAGGATGTCCTCGACACAGGTTGGGATGATGACGGAGAAGGAGACTTGGTTAGAGAAACCGAGGTCATTGGTGAGGGAGCGAGTTTCGGTGTAAGTATCAGGTGAGGCGGGGTCGACGGTGGGAGCGGCAAGGTTGGCGGAGGTGGTACTGGCGACGAGGGTGGAAGCTTCGTAGCGTGAGAGCACGAGGTTGTACGGGGCGCAGGGTGGAACGGAGATGGAAATGTCGGCATCATCGGAAGCGAGGACGGTATTAGCAGTATCATAGGCGATGGGGATATCGTCATCAGTGAGGAGTGCGATTTCAGCACTGAAGTCGCAGGTGGGGATGGAAGCAGAGAACTGGAAGGAATAGGTGACGCCGTACTGGTTGGTGACGATATGGGTTTGCGGGTAAGTGGCAGGTGTGTGGTCGTTGACGGTGGCAGCTGAGCTATTGGGGTCGATGGTGGCAGAAGTGATGGCAGCGGAGTTGACGAAGAACTGGAGGTCAGAGTTGTAGGGGCGCAGGGCGGGAAGGCGATGGTGGGGTTATCGGCAGGGGTGAGAGAAAGCGCAGCGGGGTCTAGCAGGGTGGTCGTGCCGTCAACGGTGAGGAAAGAAAGTGAAAGCGTAGGGGAGCATTCGGAGACGGTGACGGAGAAGGAGAATTCTGAGAGGAAACCGAGGTTATTGGTGACGGAGCGTGATTCGGTGTAAGTGGCTGGAGCGGTAGGGTCGATGGTGGTAGTGGCAAGGTTATTGGGGCTGATGGTGGCGGTTTGTACGCTGTTAGCTTCGCTGTAACGGAAGCTGGGGATGTAAGGGGCACAGGTAGGGAGCGTGAGAGTGGGAGTCGTTGTAACACTGGCAATGTTTGCATCAATATTAATGGGCTTGGCAAGGTTATCAGTGAGTAGCAGTTCAAGCGCGGCGGCGCAAGGTGTGGCAGAAATAACAAAGGTGAAATCATAAATAATGCCGTACTGATTGGTGACCAAATGTGTTTGCTCAACACTGTTTTCTGGCCTGGTGGCGGGAATGTTTGTACTTGTGGAGTTGACGGCGATGACAGCAGCAGCAATCACAATATTATTTTGTGCATAACGAAAGCTGGGATAATAGGGCATGCAGGCGGGAAGTGTAAGGGTGGCGGGTGTGGCGGCAATGACGCTTGCATTGCTGAGTGTTGTGCCGTCCGCTGCATTGAAACTGATGCGCAGCTCGCTATTGCAAGTAGGGACAATGACGTTGAAGTTAATTGTAAGTGTTTCAGCGTATTGATTGCTGAAACTGTATTGCTGCGGATAGGTAGCGGGTGTTAATGTGATGGAAGCAAGCCGATTGGTACCAACCGTTACGGTTGAAATTTCTGTTTCATTGATACGATAGACAGCGCTTGCATGATAAAGTGTGCAGGGGATAATGGTGATGCTGGGTATTGTGCTTGTGGCGGGGCTGATGGGGATCACTTCTGTTGCAATGGTGCTGCCATTTTCATCACTGAGTGTCAGCAAGATATCTTCATTGCAAGCTTGAATCACAACGGAAGTGGTGAATGTTGTGACGTAGCCGCCGGCATTAGTGACGGCGCGTGTATCGCTATAAGTGGCGGGGCTAGCGGTGTCAATAGGCACGGTGGCAAGGTTGCTGGAAATCACAACACTTGCTGTTGTGCTGGCATCTTCGCTGTAGCTGAATGCGGGATTGTAGGGCGTACAATACGGTACGGTCACTGTGGGGGCGGTAGCAGCAGTAGCGATGATGGGACCATTATAAAGGTTTAATGTCAGCGGGGTACCAAGGTCGTCTAAGAGTGTTAATGCCAATGTGTTATGACAAGCTTCAACGGTTAATGTGAATGTAAATTCATGAATTTCGCCATAAGTATTTGTCACGCGATGCGTTTGGGTAGCCGTACTGGGTTGTGAGGAACTGATGGTTGTTGCTGCTGAATTGGCATCAATAGTTACCGTACTGACTTGTTCAGAAGCTTCATAATAGCTGAATATGGGAAGATAAGGGCTGCAGGCGGGCAAGTTAATAACTGCTGGAGAATCACTTGTTACAATTGTGCTGCCTAAGTTGTTGTTGTGAATATCGTTAAGTGTGACGGACAATTCAGCCGCGCAGGTGGTCACTGTGACGGTGAATGTTAAACTCCGCTCCGCGCCGTACGGGTCCACGAAGTCATGTTGTTGTGGGTAGGTGCCCGGTGTGGTGGTAACGGTTGTGTCGCTACCGCTATCGCCACCACTATTGGCTCCAATGGTCACAGTTGTGAGCGGTGTGTCAGTCAGCATATACGTAAGCACAGGGTTATAACTGGCGCAGCTGGGAAGCGTGACGGTATGTGTTGCAGCAGCAAGCGGCAATGTTTGGGTGGTGATGACATTTCCAGCTGCATTGTTTAAGGTGAGGAGAACCGCTTCTGTACAGTTGCTGGTAGCAATGGTAAAAGACAGATTAAAGGTTTGTCCGTAGGCGTTTGTGACAATGTGTTCCTGTAGGTATGTGCCGGCTGTATGGGTGATGACCGCTTGTCCACTGTTTGCCGCAATGATGGCTGTTGTTTGGCTGATGGTATTTTCAGCGTACTCAAGACGCGGCTGATAGGGGGCACACGCGGGCAGGCTGAGCGTGGGAATAGCGTCTGTTGTTAGGGTGGCCGTGGTCGTGGACGTTTGGGCCATTGTTATGGGGATGGGCTGCTGAGGGGCGGCATAGTCTAAGAGCGTCACGGCTAAGGTGGGAGCACAAACAGGTACTGTCACAGTGAAAGCAAATGTGGAGATTGTGCCCAGCTCATTTGTGATATTATAAACCAACGGATACTCAGCTGGCGTTGTGAGGGTGACAATATTGCTGTTTGCAGCGGTCAGGATGACATTGGGAACGACGCTGCCGTTTTCTAAGAACTGAAAACTGGGGTGATAAGGGGCACAGGCGGGAAGCGTGAGCGTATCGCCTGGTGAAAGGGTGATGCTGTGGTCTGGTGTAGCATCGTCATTGAGGTCAATAGGATTGTACTGGGCGTCATTGAGGACAACTTCCAGTTCGCGTTCGCAGTTGGGAACGGTCACAATAAAATCAAAACGCGTGATGATGCCGTACAGATTGGTCACAACATGACTTTGCGGGTATTCACCGCTTGCTGTGCCAACCGCTGGATAGCTGCTGGGTGCAAAGGTGCTCATTGTTATGGCAAGCTCGTTTTCTGCATAAACAATGTCCGGATGATACGTCAAACAGCTTGGCAATGTAATGGCTGTCGGCTGCTCAGTGCTGCTGGTCGGACTTAGGATGTAATGATGATCAGCATTATTGTCGTCATTGTTGTCAATCATGCGAGCTTGTTCGTCTAACATCGTGAGTGTGAGGGTGGGAACACAGCTGGCAATGGTAATATGATAGGTGAAGCTGGTCGTCTCGTCTTTATCATCGAGCACTTGGTAGGTTTCCGTATAAGTGTCTGGACTGTTGGTGTCGATGGCATTTGGCTGGCTTTCACTGAGCGAGACAACTGCGCTGGTGATGAGGATATCGCTTCTCAGGACCGCAAAGTTGGGAATATAGGGTGCGCAGACAGGAACGGTGAGCGTTTGTGTGCTGTCGTCTGTTGTGACCAGCACTGTGACCAGCTGCAAAGCTGATGTTGCAGGCTCCAAATCAATAGCTTCATCGTTTACATTGTGGAGGACCACACGCAGCTGGGGGAGGCAGAGGGATGGTTGACTGGTGACCACTAGCTGGGCTGGAAATGCAAAGGTAGTGCCATAGGCATTGCTGACAAGAATATCAATGGGATAGGTAGCGGGCGTGATGACGTCAATGGGATTCTCGCCTGCCACAATGTGACCCGTGGTGCTGGTAGCGGAATCAATATTATCGCTAGCAATGTTAAAAATTGGCAAGTAGCTGAGGCAAGCTGGGATAGTGAGTGTCGGGATAGCGTCTTCTGAGGAGTCAAGGGTGAGGTGGTAATCCACTACTTCGCCAGTGTTGGGATTAATGGCAACAGTTTCCGTCTCGCTCATTAGTGTGTCGCTCGACATTTCACAAGAATTGATGACAACGTCAAATTCAAAAACAAGTGCTGCGCGCTCAGGATCGTCGTAAGTGACGGTAATGACTTGGGTGTAAGTTGCAGGAGTATTGGTATCAATGGGATCAGGTGTGCTTGTTAGGCTGATGGTAAAACCAGCTGTGATAGGATTGAGACTTTCTTTATAAATAAAGTTCGGGTTATAGGGGGCGCAAGCGGGAACATCCAAAACTAGCCGTTGCTCGTTTGTTAGTGTTGCGCTTTCTGCCTTGGCAACTGTGGGTGCGTTCTGGCTGAGTGTGTCGGTTGCTGCTGCTGCTGCTGTTGTTGTTGTTGTTGTACTTGGCGTGTCCGTGAGCGTAAGTGTATGATCGGCTTCATCATCTTTGTCTAAGTCAATAAATTTATCTCCTGTTGTTTGCAGACTAATGCTTATTTGTGGCGGGCAAGTTTCGACCGCTAATATGAAAACAAATGTTGACACGCGTCCGTGCGTATTTGTACTGTTATAGGTTTGCAGGTAGCTGCCGGCTATGCTGAGATCGACATTTTCAGAATTGTCCTCGTCTTGTGCAATAATAGACGTGCTGCGTGTTTGTTGATCTTCTAAATGTGAAAGTACAAGCTCGCTGGGCCAACAGCTTGGCAGTTCCAGTGTGAGCGGTGTCTCCGTGCTGCTTGCAGCAGCTGCCGTGTTTAGCGCACTTAGCCATTTCGATGAACGCACAGTTATAAATTCGCTGTTGTCTGCAACGTTTGCACGCAGCTCAGATGTACACCCAACGATTACATTAAAGGTGAACGTTTCTACTTGTTCATTGGCAAAGGTGACCACATAAGTTTGCGTGTAGCTGCCGGGGACATGCATATCGACAGGAGTCGATGTACTTTCCACTAAAGTAATGACCACCTCATCAGTGGTTGCGGCAGCTTCTGTTTCTACTAGTGTAGCTTCCGCCGGCGTGAGCTCTTCGTCGGGACTTGCAGGAATATAGACAACATAAGGATCGTACGTATTTAAGCAGAAGCTGAGCTCAAAGTCTTCATTGTCGGAACGCTCTGGGAAAAGTGCGCCGCTTGACATTAAAGGTGTGCCTTCGGGATTTTCTGGATTGTAAAGTTCTATAATTATGGCACCTGTTGAAATGCCGGGAAGTTCAGGCAGCTCAAATTCTTCTTCGGGTTCAAGGATCGCCAAACATCCGCTGAGCAATACAAACAAGCATAAACCCATCACCCGGTATACAGAAAAGATGAAATGGCGATAAGTTATGATTTCACTCCAATAACCACGCTTGGTTTGTCCAGCTGGTGTGTGGGGTGAAAAATTTTGTTGTTGTGTGAGCGTGCGGGGAGTGTTGTTAGATCGCATCATTATTTTATGACCTATAAACGTGGCGGTTGCAAGATATCGTTCATACAGGTACTGACTTCTGCCAGTACAGCAGAAGCAGAGCCTGATGACTTAAAGTAACAAGTTAAAATTTATATTTGTCATAAAATATCTTAGAAAATACTGATCAATTTAGGATTTGCACGGGTGTTATTTTATAAATAAACAAAAAATGTGACGATGTGACGGGAAATTATTGAGCGTATTTGGGGCGGAGCACTCTTGCTGAGTGTGGTGCACCATGTTGCATCAGGTGAAACGAAGCTGTGTGTTTGCCAACACAGCGGAGGGAGACCAGCCTTTAACAAGGGTTAGTCGGAGTGTTTTGTGCGGTTGCGGAGGATTTTATGCGGAGCGGCGTTGGGCTTGGGCAATGAGACGGCGTAGCTTGTTTATGAAGAAAGGCAGGAAGCGAAATGGTGCCACTAAGAGGATGACAAGTCCTGCAAGCAGGATGACAAAGCAATCACCAAATGATGTATAAAATGTGAATTCAGCTTGCGGCATAAAAGCGATGTTGACATAACCTTCTACAAACATTGGCAGGGCTGCATGGACGTCCTAAGGGATCGATGAGGCCAGTGACACCAGCATTGCCGACGCGCAGGACGGGACGTCTGTTTTCAATCGCGCGGAATGGACTGAAGATATAGTGAATGGCTTGTGAACGCGAAGAATAACTCCAGGCATCGTTTGTGACGATGACAAAAAACGCGCACCTGCTAAGCTGAAAGTACGGCTGAGCTCGGCTCATGTTGCATCAGATGAAACGAAGCTGTGTGTTTGCCAACACAGCGGATGGAGACCAGCCTTTAACAAGGGCTAGTCGGAATATTTTATGCGGAGCGGCGTTGTACTTGGGCAATGAGACGGCGGAGCTTGTTTATGAAGAAACGCAAGAAACGAAATGGCGCCACTAAGAGGATGACAAGTCCTGCAAGCAGGATGACAAAGCAATCACCAAATGATGTATAAAATGTGAATTCAGCTTGCGGCATAAAAGCGATATTGACATAACCTTCTACAAACATTGGCAGGGCTGCATGGACGTCCTAAGGGATCGATGAGGCCTGTGTGACACCAACATTGCCGACGCGCAGGACGGGACGTCTATTTTCAATCGCGCGGAATGGACTGAAGATATAGTGAATGGCTTGTGAACACGAAGAATAACTCCGGGCATCGTTTGTGACGATGACAAAAAAACGCGCACCTGCTAAGCTGAAAGTACGGCTGAGCTCGGCTCATGTTGCATCAGATGAAACGAAGCTGTGTGTTTGCCAACACAGCGGATGGAGACCAGCCTTTAACAAGGGCTAGTCGGAATATTTTATGCGGAGCGGCGTTGTACTTGGGCAATGAGACGGCGGAGCTTGTTTATGAAGAAACGCAAGAAACGAAATGGCGCCACTAAGAGGATGACAAGTCCTGCAAGCAGGATGACAAACCAATCACCAAATGATGTATAAAATGTGAGTTCAGCTTGCGGCATAAAAGCGACGTTGACATAACCTTCTACAAACATTGGCAGGGCTGCATGGATACGTCCTAAGGGATCGATGAGGCCAGTGACACCAGCATTGCCGACGCGCAGGACGGGACGTCTGTTTTCAATCGCGCGGAATGGACTGAAGATATAGTGAATGGCTTGTGAACGCGAAGAATAACTCCAGGCATCGTTTGTGATGATGACAAGAAAACGCGCACCGGCTAAGCTGAAAGTACGGCTGAGCTCGGCAACTGTGTCTTCGTAGCAGATGAGAACAGAGAATGGGACGTTGTTATGAAAAAAAAGTTTGTGAGCTGAATAGGGTTTAAACTGGGTGGCGCGGGCATTACTGAGCATGGTTTGGATGAACGGAAATGTTGTTAAAAGACCTTTGAAAGGAAAATACTCGGCAAAAGGCACCAGATATTTTTTCCCGCTCCAATCGGTGACTAAACCTTTATCATTGATGAGTAAGGCAGCGTTGTACTTGTTATAACCTGTGACAATAGTGCGTAACGGCTCAGGTTTTGGTGACTGAGCTTTTGTTTGTGATGTTGGGGAACGCGTCGAGACTTTTTTGGTGATGAGTTCCAGTTTGAAGCCGCCTGTAAGCAGTGTTGTTTGGTAAGCCAACCCTAGGTTGCTGATGAATTCATAAACTGCCTTGGAGTACGGACGTTCGTCTGCGTTGGCCTGCAATGTTTGGCGATCCTTGCTGAGAATAAAATTTTCTAATTCGTACTGGTAATACGAATCAATGCCACTCTCAGGCCAAATGATCAGGTCTGGAACTTTAGGAGGAGAGGCTGGAACAGTAGAGCTTGCGCGCGGCGGCGGGTTAAGCTGGGGCGCAGCAGTGCTCAGGCTGGGCGAAGGCAGCCCTTGGATGCTGTTTGTGGTTAACCGAAAAAGCTTGGATGAGAGGATCTTCAGGCGTTCGTCGGTAATGTTATAGTCAAACCATGGTTGGATGAGTGTTGCTGTGAAAGGTATGGGGCGCTTGGTGGGTACAGCGGCTGCTTTTTCATTTTCTGTCTGCTGTTGTGCAGCTTTCTGCAAATTTTGCGCTTCTGCAAACTCAAGCGGCGGGATGGTGAACGCTGCACGGCTTTGCATGCGCCAGTTGCCATAACTGATGTTCAGTACCAGGATGAGTACGATGATCCAGCTTCTATTGAAGATCACAAAGCGCGCAGCACTGTCGAATGACTTAAAGGTTTTGTGCATTTGTGTCAATAAACGTCCTAATGACTGAGCGATGAAGCTATTGCTGAGGTACAGCAAAAATGAAATGCCTAAGAAGCCTGTGATCTCACTGAGTTGGATGAACGCTAAGAAACTATGTTGGGTATAAGCAATGTTGCCGTACGGAAAGCGCGGAAATCCCAGTCCGCGCAGATATTCTAACAATGTAAAAAGGGCGGCAAGCAAAAAGTGATCGTAAATATTGTGACGACGTCCGCGCAACAGTCTGTAAGCAAAAAACGGTATGGCATAAAGAATACATAAATAAACCACAATACCCGGAAGAGCAATGGGATGGAATATGCGCACCCACCAAAGAAAATGTGTGTAAAAGAGAATCACAAAGACCTCTAATGCAATAAATGCCTGCAGCAACGGTTTGCGGTCGAGCACAATGAACAGCGGCACTAGGGCAATAAATGCTAAATAAAATGCATTGGCGTTGGGGAAACTGAGCAGAAGCAGGACAGCTGAGCTGAAGGCTAAGAGCAAGCTGTGCAGCCAGCTGCGTGCTGGTGTGTGGCGGCTTTTTGAAGTGGAGGCGGGGAGCGTTTTTTTTGGGGGCTGTGTGCGGTGGTTCATGGGGGGAAACGAGGGTTGCCTTGAATGGTCGGGGTGATTGTGGAGCGAACAATGGAACGAATTGTGGAGCGAATTGTGGAGCGAATAATGGCTGCAGTGATGACGGCGGCGTTTTACTTAGCTTGTTTGTCAATGAGCTCCATAAAGGCTGGTTCTGATAGAATGGTGAGGTTTAGTTTTTGTGCGTGTTTGAGTTTGCTGCCGGCTTTTTCGCCTGCAACCAAATAATCCAGTTGTTTGGAGATGGTTGAGCTCAACTCACCCCCTAAGGCAGTAACCTTTTCCTTGGCAAGCTGCCGCGGCATGCTGGTCAGTGTGCCGGTGAAGAGAAATTTTTTCCCGCTGAATGGAAGTCCTTTTGTTTGTGATGTAAACGTTGGGGTGACGCCATTTTCCAGCAGCTTGTCAATGAGCTGGCGGTGGCGCGTGTTTGTTAAGAAACCGGCGATGCCGTCTGCCGTGAGGCTGCCAATGTCTTCAATGGCTGCCAGCTGATCACGCGTTAATGTTAAGAGCGTGCGAACAGCTTGCGCGGTCTGAGCCAAAAGCTCTGCGGTGCGCTCGCCTACATTGGGGATGCCCAGTGCGTAAATGAAACGCGCAAGTGTGGGGCGCTTAGCGGCGGCAATGGCACTGAGCATATTTGTTGCAAGTTTATCGCCCATGCGGTCTAAGGTGAGCAGCTGAGTTTTGCTGAGTGTGAATAAATCGTAACATTCGCTGATGAGCCGAGTGCGCAGCAGCTCTTCAATGAGCTTAGTGCTGATGCCTTCAATATTCATGGCTGGTTTCGCCACAAAATGACTGATGGCGCGTACTTTTTGTGCAGGACAGAAACTGTTTGTACAGACAATGAGAATATCGCTCGCCGTGCTGCTGAGGGTGCTGTTGCATTCGGGGCAAGTCTGCGGGAAATCAATATTTTGTTCGTTTCCAGTGCGTTTCGCTTTTACAACTGAAAGAATTTTTGGGATCACGTCACCGGAGCGCGTAATTTTGACAGTATCGCCAATTTGCAGCTCCAGTCGGGCAATTTCATTTTTATTGTGCAAGGTCACGTGCCGCACGCTGGCACCAGACAGCCGCACAGGACTCACTATGCCCACAGGCGTGATAACACCGGTACGTCCCACTTGAAAGCGTACGGCTTCCAATTTTGTGGTTTGCACTTCGGGCGGAAATTTCCAGGCAACGGCATAACGCGGACGTCTGCCCACAACGCCCAAATGCGCGCGCAGTTTATGCTTGTCCAGCTCAATGACCATGCCATCAATGTCGTAATCCAGATTATGCCGACTGGTACTCAAATGTTTGTAATAATTTTGCACCTCAGTGAAACTGTTGCAGCGTTGCGATGTTTTCAAGTGCTCATTGTGGGCATTGAAGCCAAGGGCGCTCAGTGTTTCATAACCTTCATAATGCGAGGCAGGTGCTGTAAAGGTTGCAGTTTCAATGTCCTTGCTGCTGCCGTTGAAGAGCGCGTAGGCATAAAATTCAAGCTCGCCAATACGTTCCTTGTCAAGTTTTAACTGACGAATGCTCCCTGCGGCGGCATTGCGTGGATTGGAAAGCAGGCTAAGTCGTGGCAGTGGCGGTGGTTTTTTGGGGGGTTTCACTGCGTGTTTCTGTTTGGACTGTTTATCGGGTTTGGCTGCTGCTGCAGCTTGTTCATACACTGTGTAAGCTTCAACGGCGGCATTGTACTGGGCAAGCGCTTCTTTATGACGCTCAAGCAATCGTTCATTGAGTGTCTGAAAGTGCCTTTTGTGCATCACCACTTCGCCGCGTACCAGTCGGGATGGTACGGGTTCATTGGACTTCAACACTTTGGGCACAGCGGCCATAACACGAATATTATGGGTGACAAGCTCGCCACTTGTGCCATCGCCGCGTGTACTGGCAGTGACCAAACGATCATTAATGTACACCAATTCAATGGCAAGTCCATCGTACTTGGGCGACAGACAGCAACGCGGAAATTCATCTGTCGGTAACCCCAAATTTTTACGGCATTTTTTAAAAAAATCGTTCAGCTCCGTTTCGTCCATTGCATTTTCCAGCGAGAGCATGGGATGGGGATGTTTGAAAACGGAAAAAGTTTTATTCGGAGGCGTGCCGATTGTTTGTGTAGGTGAAGTTTCGGTGACTAGCTTGGGATATTTTTCTTCTAATGCCTGTAATCTGCGAAATTTGGCGTCATAAACACTATCTTCAAGCAGTAATTTCGTGTCTTCTGTTTGATAATAACGTCTGTTAAGCTTTTGTAACTCTTTTTGTAGTTCCAGCAGCTCTTGGTGTTCCTGCGGAGCTTCTTGTGATAAAAACGTTTCGTCACGCTTTTGTTTTAATGTCATGGTGTGCTAACAGCTTTTTGTTATGGCAGGTTATTTTAAAATTTTATAATGCAACTCAAATAAGTTAATTCAGCTCTGTTTCGTCCATTGCATTTTCCAGCGAGAGCATGGGGTGGGGATGTTTGAAAACGAAAAAAGCTTTATTCGGAGGCGTGCCGATTGTTTGTGTAGGCGAAGTTTCGGTGACTAGCTTGGAACATTTTTCTTCTAATGCCTGTAATCTGCGATATTTAGCGTCATAAACACTATCCTCAAGCAGTAACTTCGTGCCTTCTGCTTGATAATAACGTCTGTTAAGCTTTTGTAACGCTTTTTGTAGTTCCAGCAGCTCTTGGTGTTCCTGCGGAGCTTCTTGCGATAAAAACGTTTCGTCACGCTTTTGTTTTAATGTCATGGTGTGCTAACGGATTTTTGTTAGGCAGGTTACTCTAAGATTTTATAATGTAACTCAAATAAGTTAATTCAGCTCTGTTTCGTCCATTGCATTTTCTAGCGAGAGCATGGGGTGGGGATGTTTGAAAACGGAAAAAGCTTTATTCGGAGGCGTGCCGATTGTTTGTGTGGGTGAAGTTTCGGTGACTAGCTTGGGATATTTTTCTTCTAATGCCTGTAATCTGCGAAATTTGGCGTCATAAACACTATCCTCAAGCAGTAACTTCGTGCCTTCTGCTTGATAATAACGTCTGTTAAGCTTTTGTAACGCTTTTTGTAGTTCCAGCAGCTCCTGAAGTTTCTGCGGAGCTTCTTGCGATAAAAACGTTTCGTCACGCTTTTGTTTTAATGTCATGGTGTGCTAACGGAGTTTTGTTAGGCAGGTTACTCTAAGATTTTATAATGTAACTCAAATAAGTTCAGTTAGTTTTATGACGAATCAAAGAGATAGTTTTGTAATGACTCTTAAGGATGTGGTAATTAAAGTATAATTTTTTTTTTGGACTTGCAATAATAATTATTTTTCATTATAATAGGCTTGGAGATAACGGAGCAGATGACATAACTTGTATGGGATTGATTTTATTAAGATTTTTGGGCAAATAGTATGTTTTACACATTTCCAGCTAAGTTGGCAGCTGAACAGGCGCAATTTGAGCGCGATATTCAGGATTTTATTAACGGTGACTTAGACGAGACTAAGTTTAAGGCCTTGCGTGTAGCACAGGGCGTTTATGAGCAACGGCAAAGTCATACTTATATGATTAGAATTCGTTGTGCGTCTGGGGCAGTATTGCCGCGGCAGCTAAGACGTGTGGCGGAGTTGGCGGAGTGTTATGGCAATGACGAAGTGCATTTCACCACACGTCAGGAATTGCAAATTCACGATGTGCTTATTCAAGATGTGCCAACTGTCCTTAGGGAGCTGCGGTTGGTGGGCTTATCCGCGCGTGGCGGCGGCGGGAATACCATTCGCAATATCCTCACTTCCGAGGACGCAGGTATTAACGCTAAACAGCCCTTTGATCCCGATCCTTATGTTATGGCGCTCACTACGCGTATGGTGAGCGAAGAGGATTCATGGAATTTGCCGCGTAAGTTTAAGCTTGCTTTTTCTACTAATGAAGCAGATACTGCATTTACGCAAACCACTTGTTTAGGATTTCTTGCCACTACCAATGACGGGCAGAACGGATTTAAGGTGTATTGTGCAGGCGGCATGGGGGCTAAACCGATGGTCGGGCATTTGTTGATGGATTTTATTCCAGTTACGCAGGTTTATCATGTCACCCGTGCGCTTAAAACGATGTTTGATAAATATGGAAATCGCCGCAGTAAGACGACCAGCCGCATTAAATTTCTCTGGAAAAAATTGCAGCGCGAGGGTTTTGAAAAGCTTTTTTTTGAAGAGTACAACAAGCTGAAAGACGATGTTTCCTTAACACTTGAGCTGAGTCCCTTTATATTTGCGAATGCACCGCGTGAGCGTATAACATTGCCGCAGCTGGAGCTTGAAGAGAAGGATCGGGCAGAGTTTAGGCAATGGGAAACACGTTATGTCACAATGCAGAAGCAGGCGGGATTGTTTGCCATCCGCGTGCCTTTGCGTTTAGGCGATCTGAAACGCAGCGATGCTAAGCAGTTATGTGATTTTTTAGAAGCCATCGGTGATAATACTATTCGTTGCGGGCGCAATCAAAACATTTATTTGCGCAATATTCCCGAAGCTTATAAGGTCAATGCCTACTATGTCATCATGGGATTGCAGCAAACATTGGTACGTTTTGCCGCCATTTTTTCCAACATGATTAATTGCACAGGCGCTTCCACATGCAAATTGGGAATTTGTTTGCCGCGCGGGCTTTCCGATGCGGTACGTACGCGTCTTGCTGAAAGTACCTTGCCATTGGATGAACTGAGCGATTTTCGTCTGAATATGTCGGGATGTCCCAATACTTGCGGCATGCATCACATTGCTCATTTGGGCTTTTTTGGCAAGATCATGCGTAAAGACGGACATATGTACCCCGGTTACAATATTTTAGCGGGCGCACGCGTAGGCATGGGAACAACGGTTTATGCTAAGAAATATGGCGAAGTGGCTGCTAAACATGTTCCAAACTTTGTTCATGATTTTTTACAAGATTATTTGGCGGTCAAAGCTGATTATGCAGATTATTATGCGTACTTGGAGGCACGCGGGATTGTTTACATTGAGCGGTTATGCGAGAAATATCGTGAGCTTCCCAGTTTTGCCGAAAGTACTGATTTTTACACGGATTTTGGTGCGAAAAAGCTTATTTCACTTTCGGAAATTGGTACTGCTGAGTGTTCCGCAGGCATGTTTGATATGATAGGTGTGGAACGCAAACGCATTAAGACCTTGCGCAAGGAGTTGGCACAGGTGCAGGCAGTTGCTCAGCTGAGCGCAACAGAGCTTGCCCAGCTGGAAGCTTTGTTATATCAGCTGGCCATCGCTACAGCACGCATGCTTTTGGTCACACGCGGTCTTGATGCTAAAGGCGATGAGCAGGTCTTCGCACTTTTTGCCAAACATTTCATCACAGCTGGGTTGCTGGCGCATTTGCATTTGCCGCTTATTGAAGAGGCGCAGGCGCAGGCGGCTAGGGGCATCGCCTCCTTGACTATTGATCGTGAGGAAGCTGTTTTGCAATGTGCCGCTGCCGTTGAGAGTCTGTATAAGGCTATGGACGATTCGCTTCGTTTTACTAAACAACTCCAGTTGGCATAACTGATTGGCAATCAGAGCTGCCAGTTGTGCTAAGTTTTAGCGCTAAGTTTTAGCTGTTTCTGGTTGGCAGCAGGCTTAGGTTGCATTGACAGGGCGGTGACCATTGTTAATCAGTGTATAATTTGTAGGCAGCGGCGATGCTCTAGGGCATTGTGCCGGGCAGTATGCAAGCGGGCTTAACCGCTGGTGTTAAGGTTGACATACCGTTTCAGATGTTTTATGGTTGAATCGCTTATTTGTGCGCAGCGGCTTCCTGCAGCTTTTTTTGCTGGCAATCGCAAAGCTTTATTGGCGAAGTTGCCGCCTGGCAGCTGTGCCCTTATATGGGCAAATCAACAATTTTTTCATAACGGTGACAGCGCGTTTCCGTTTATGCAGGAAACAAATTTCTATTATCTGACGGGATGGTTGTTTACCCCTGCAGTGTGCCTGTTAATCAAACGCAGTGCAATGGACACCGAGGAGCTATTGTTTATTCATGAGGCTACGGCGCTGGAGCGGATCTGGGAAGGACAGACATTCACACTTGCTGATGCTGCAGAACAGAGCGGCTGTGCGGAGGTTCGGCCATTAACGGAATTTAAAACAATATTGCAATCGCGTATGGCGGCGGCAGAGCAGGTCTATGTTTTATTGACGGACCACCTGCGTGCGCCGCTTGTTGCGCGTCGTTATAATAACAATGTTCAAGAATTTAAGCAGTTGCGCACAGACTATCCGTTACACAATTATAAGAATTTAGCGCCGTTTATGGTCCAATTGCGAATGAAAAAACATCCGCAGGAACTGCAGCAGCTGGAACAAGCCATTGCTGTGACCATTGCAGGGCTAAAAGCAACATTGCCGTTGCTTAAACGCGGCGATGGTATGGGGGAATATGCACTCAAAGCGGAGTTAGCGCGTGCTTTTATGGCGGCGGGGAGTAGTGGGTTTGCTTTTGCGCCTATTATTGCTGGTGCTGAGCGCAGCTGTATTTTGCATTATGTGGCGAATACGGAAGTTTTACGCGGCGGCAGTCATGTCCTCATGGACGTGGGTGCCAGCTGGGGGGCTTATCATGCCGATTTGACGCGTGTACTGCCAGTTGGCATTGGCACTGCTGGTATGAAACCATTACGATTTTCGTCGCGTGTGCGTACAGTCTATGAGGCGGTTCTTCGTGTTCACAATGCTGCATTAGCGGTACTGCGCCCGGGCCTTGTTTTTGCGGACTATCATGCAACAGTTCGCCAAACAATGTTACATGAACTCAAATGTTTGGGGCTGGTGACAGCCGATGACGATGCAGGACAGCGTGCACAGTACGCACAATATTTTATGCACGGCGTGTCGCATTTTCTGGGGCTTGAAGTTCACGATGTGGGCAGCATGGACGGTGTCTTGGAAACAGGCATGGTGTTAACCTTGGAACCGGGGATCTATCTTCATGCAGAAGGCATTGGAATTCGCCTTGAGAATAATATTTTCATCACGGCTGAAGGCGCGCGCAATCTTTCAGCGGCATTTCCCATTGAACCCGATGCTGTGGAAGCCCTCTTTGAGGAAGCTTAGCTGATTTGAGGAAGCTTAGCTGATTTTTTGCCTTCTTAAGGTTGTTAAGAATTTATTATTCCTCAGTGATTCACTTCAATGGTACAATTATTAATACTGGTATTGGTATCACTGTTTTTGATATCATTCATTTTTCATCATCATCATAAAGGGCAATTTTTAAAGAGCCATTCCCATGTCTCCCATGCCGCCGCCGCCGCCAGTACCTGCACCGAAGCTTCAGCATGCTGCTGTTAGCTCGCTGCAACCTCCGCTTTTGACGGTGACGGATTTACATAAAACTTTTGGTGAAATCGGGGTTTTACGGGGGATTAACTTAACGGCTAGTAAAAGTGATGTGATCGCTATCATGGGAGCTTCGGGCTCTGGCAAAAGTACATTTTTACGGTGTTTGAATTTATTGGAAATACCGGACAGCGGGAGTATTGATTTTAACGGGAACCGTTTAGAATTTAACACGGATGCACGGTTGCAGCGTAAACAGCTAACGCCGCGGCGTATTTTGTTATTTCGCGCGAAGATTGGCATGGTGTTTCAAAGTTTCAATCTGTGGTCGCATTTGACGGCGGAGGAGAATGTTATGGAGGCGCCTGTGCATGTATGGGGGGTGCCTAAACGTAAGGCGCGCGAACGTGCGCATTACCTATTGAATAAAGTTAGTTTAACCAGTCATGCTAAACATTATCCTGCACAACTTTCGGGCGGGCAGAAACAGCGTGTTGCCATTGCGCGCGCCTTAGCAATAGAACCAGACATGGTGCTTTTCGATGAACCCACCTCGGCATTGGATCCTGAATTGGTGCATGAAGTTTTGGGCGTGATAAAAAGTTTAGCGGAGGAGAAGCTGACGATGTTAATTGTTTCGCATGAAATACGCTTTTCACGTGAGGTTTCAACACAGGCGGTATTTTTGCATGACGGAACAATCAATTGCTCAGGGCCCACGGAGCAATTTTTTAACGAATTAAAATCGGAGCAGTTGCGCTATTTTTTGCGTCATCACAAGTGACAAGGCGTTGTTACACAGGTGACAAGGAGTTACTGCTCAGGTTTGATACATTTTAAACGTTTTAACCATTTTATACAGTTAATAATATTTAATTTTAAAGAGGAAACTGAATGAAAACTAGATTCTTAACAACTTCACTACGACGGGTTGTCTTGAGCGGAGTAATGCTAAGTGCACTAAGCCTGGCAACTGGTTATGCTCAGAACAAACAGTTGAAAATAGGGGTAGAGGGCGCTTATCCGCCTTTCAGTCAAACAGCTGCTGATGGCAACGTCACAGGGTTTGATGTTGACATTACCTTTGCGCTTTGCAAAGAGATGAATGTGACGTGTCAATTAGTGCCGCAAGAGTGGGATGGCATGATTCCTGCGCTTATTGCCAGAAAATTCGATGCTATTGTGGCATCCATGTCAATCACGGCTGAGCGTAAAAAGAAAGTCAATTTTACGGACAAATATTATTCGACGACAGCCAGTTTCATTGCTAAAAGCGACAGTATTCAATTGGGACAAGATGTCAAAGCCAATAAACAGCTGTTGGAAGGAAAGCGCATTGGTGTTCAGCAGGCGACTGTCTCGGATAATTATGTCACCGAAAATTATGGCGATGTGGCGGAGATTAAACGTTACAGCAAACAGGAAGAAGCAAACTTGGATTTACAATCAGGGCGCTTGGACCTTGTTTTTGCGGACACCGTCACACTGGACGAAGGGTTTTTGAAAACACCCAACGGCAAAGGGTTCGCGCTTGTCAGTCCTGGTTATGCCGATGAGCAGTGGTTTGGCGAGGGCATTGGCATTACTGTACGTAAAGGCGATAAGACTTTATTGAAAGACCTCAATGCTGCTATTGCTGCCATTCGTGCCGATGGAACTTACGATAAAATTCAGCGTGTTTATTTTGACTATGATATATATGGCGAATAACTTCGCAGAATATAACTGAGTTTTATCGGATGGGTTTGTTGGGCTGAGTGCTGCGGGCACTTGGGCTGACAAACCTTTTTTTATGGCACGCCGATGATCATTGAATATGCCCCATTGCTTTTAAAGGGCGCATTTTATACCTTAGCGGTGGGACTTGTCGCACTGTTGGTGGCTACTGGGTTAGGGGGAGTGGTGGCACTTATGCAGTTAGCGCGTACGCGTGTTGTGCGCGCGGTGGCAATTTTTTATGTAACGGTGGTTCGCGGCGTGCCGGACTTAGTGATGCTGCTGCTTGTTTTTTATGGTCTGCAGATCCTCATCAATAATGCCACTGAGGCGCTGGGGCTAGCGTTTTATATTTCGCTCAATCCATTTGTTTCTGGCGTGCTTGCCATTGGTTTTATCTTTGGCGCTTATATGGCTGAAACTTTTAGGGGCGCGCTTTTAGCGATTGAGCAGTCCGAGCTGGATGCGGCAGCTGCTTTTGGTTTTAGCGGCAGCACATTATTTTTTCGCATCAAGCTTCCGCAGCTGGTTCGTTATGGACTTTCCAGTTTTACAAATAACTGGTTGGTGCTGCTTAAAACTACATCCCTGGTCTCGGTGATAGGGCTGAGTGATATGGTGCGTATAGCAAACCTGGCAGCCAGCAGTACGCGTGAGCCATTTATATTTTATTTTGTAGTTTTGTTCATCTTTTTATGTTATACATCGCTTTCGCTGTGGGGGCTGCGGCTGGTGAAAAAACAGTATCATTTCGATTGATGCCTTTATAAAACCTTGTCAAGCTTGTAATGATGGACTTTGTTTTGATAACAGAAGTATTGCCGCAATTTTTCAGCGGTTTAATGCTTACATTGGAGCTGCTGGGGCTTTCATTGGTACTTGGATTGATCATGTCTGTTCTCTTAGCGGCAATGCGTGTCTCAGGACTGCGCTGGCTGAATGTACCGGCTTGGTTATTCACTTATACATTTCGCGGAACACCACTGTTAGTGCAAATTTATCTTATTTATTACGGTATAAGTCAATTTGCATGGGTCCGCGATTCGTTTTTATGGGTGGCTTTTCAGGAAGCCTACTTTTGTGCATTGCTGGCACTGACGCTTAATAATGCAGCTTACACAACGGAGATTTTTTATAATGCGCTTATTCGTCTGCCGCGTGCAGAATTGGATGCCTGTCGTGCTTTTGGTTTGCGCGGCTGGACATTATTGAAGCGCTTTACCATCCCTGTTGTGGCTAGACTTTCATTAGAAGGCTACAGCAATGAAGTTATTTTTATGTTGCATGCTACCGCACTGGTGAGCATGATCACACTCCTGGATTTGACAGGGGTGGCGCGTTTGATTTACGCTAAACATTACGCCCCATTTGAGGCTTTTCTAACGGCAGCAATGTTTTATTTGTTGATTACATTGGTGGTGACTGTTTTTTTCAGGCGATTGGCGAAACGGGTACGGCGTCACTTGCCCTCAGCTTAGGTTGAGTGCGGGCGGGTTAGGAGCGCACGATTGACAAAGGGGATGACCCGATTAATATATTCTTGCGGGTACATCTGGTCAAAATTCACATGTTTTTGTTTTTCATCGTACCAAAATGCTTTTTGCGATGGCGGTAGTGGGATGGTGTGGCATAATGCGGCACCGCTGGTAGTGGGAATGGCACGATCGGCGCCGTCCTGCATGATAAAACTGGGCATTGTGATCTGAGCTGCCCAGCGTACTAGGTTGAGTGCGGGCGTGATAGGAGCGCACGATTGACAAAGGGGATGACCCGATTAATATATTCTTGCGGGTACGTCTGGTCAAAATTCACATGTTTTTGTTTTTCTTCGTACCAAAATGCTTTTTACGATGGCGGTAGTGGGATGGTGTGGTGTAACGCGGCACCGCTGGTAGTGGGGATGGCACGATCGGCACCGCCCTTTATAAACGGCATGTGCATGCAGCAACGCGGCAGCACCAAGTGAATTGTCGACGAACCCGATGTGTTTGGGGTGGAAACGCTGTTTGCTGACAAGGTGCGTATGTCAAAGTTTGATGTCCTCAGCTTAGGTTGAGTGCGGGCGAGATAGGAGCGCGCGATTGACAAAGGGGATGACCCGATTAATATATTCTTGCGGGTACGCCTGGTCAAAATTCACATGTTTTTGTTTTTCTTCATACCAAAATGCTTTTTGCGATGGCGGCAGTGGGATGGTGTGGTATAACGTGGCACCGCTGGTAGTGGGAATGGCACGATCGGCGCCGCCCTGCATAATAAAACTGGGCATTGTGATCTGAGCTGCCCAGCGTACTAGGTTGAGTGCGGGCGAGATAGGAGCGCGCGATTGACAAAGGGGATGACCCGATTAATATATTCTTGCGGGTACGCCTGGTCAAAATTCACATGTTTTTGTTTTTCATCGTACCAAAATGCTTTTTGCGATGGCGGCAGTGGGATGGTGTGGTATAACAAGGCACCGCTGGTAGTGGGGATGGCACGATCGGCGCCGCCCTGCATGATAAAACTGGGCACGGTGATCTGAGCGGCCCAGCGTACGGGAGCAATATTGGTGCTTTTAATATTGGTCAGCTTTTCAATGCGTGTGGCAATGGCTTGTGCCAGGAATGTGCCTGGGATCCCGGTAAAATAACGGACGCTGCTGGAGATGGACGCGCTGAGCTCAGCAAAAAGACTTTGTATGATCAGAACAGCACCCAGTTGATAAACGGCATGTGCATGCAGCAACGCGGCAGCACCAAGCGAATTGCCGACGAACCCGATGTGTTTGGGGTGGAAACGCTGTTTGCTGGTAAGGTACGTATGCCAAAGTTTGATGTCCTCAGCTTCTGTAGCGCCGGCAAATTCAATGTGTGTTCCTTCCGAATGTTCATGCGCGCGCATGGCGGGCAGCAGTACGGAGTACCCGGCGGCATAAAAAAAATTTGCTTGTTGCAGCATTTCTCCGCGATGCATTTTATAACCATGTTGCAATATGAGCGCTGCACGCGGGCGGTTGCGCCTTGGCGGCTGAGCAGCCCACCAGGCAACAAGGCGTTCATTGCGCTGGTTGTGCAAGCTTACTGTTTGCAGGGGAAGCGGACTGCTGGCGGCTAAGCTGAAAATCAGCTTTTGCTGTGTTTGCCGTGTACGTGGGAAGTGCTGCAGGAGGACCCTGGTACCAAAACGTACAATGCCGACGTACCCCAAACTTAAAAACAAAGTTAATATGCTGAAGAGCCATAAACTTATAAACAATGGTGATGATAAAACCATAACAGGATATTGGCGATATTGATATTATTGAACGCGGCAGCGCGGGGCTTTGTGGAAGTAACGTTTGTTTAAGTATTATACCCTTGTTAAGCTGGTGTTTTGTTGTTTTTAGCTTAGGATCTTAGCTTCTTAAGGTATAATACTTAGGGATAGGTTATGTGTATTTTATAGAGGCTGTCTACTTGTGTTAGACTACTTATTTGTGGGAGCGCATCCCGATGATTGTGAAATTTTCGCTGGCGGTACCATTTTACGTTTGAAAGCGCAGGGTGCCCGTGTGGGGATTTTAGATCTGACAGCTGGCGAGGCCGCTACTTTCGGCACAGTCCACACCCGCAAAGAAGAATATACAGCCGCTGCGCAGCTTTTAGGTTTGGACTATCGTTTGGTGTTGGATTTACCGGATGGCAAGCTTGAAAATACGGCTGCTGCGCGTGAGCGTGTGGTGACAGTTTTGCGTGAAGTTAAACCAGAGGTGATCTTTACATTTCCAGGGCGTTGCCGCCATCCCGATCATGAAGCGGTACATCACATTGTCCGTCAGGCGGCATTTCTGAGCGGACTGAGCACGGCGGAAAGTAAAAATTCTGTCATGCGCCATCGTCCTTGTGGGCTGGTGGAATTTATTGAGTTTTTTCCGGCAAGTAAGCCCAGCTTTGTTGTGGATATCAGCGAGTTTTATGAGCAGAAAAAAGCTGCGGTGAAGTGTTTTAAGACACAGGTACAGACAGATGAACAAGCGGTCACGCCTGCACAACACACCACATTTATCCGTTCTTCAGCATTTTGGGACAATTTTAATGGACGTTTATTATGGTTTGGCAGTCTCATTGGCGTGCGTTATGGCGAAGGGTTTGTCACGGCACAAACGCTGCGCGTCGACAATCCGCTGAGCCATTTTAAACGGCAATTTCGTTAGAGTATTTGAGCATAGCTGTGAATATAGCGGTACTCAGTTTTCATCGCCTTGGTGGTTCAGGGATTATTGCACATGAAATTGCACATGAAATGGCGCGTCGTTATAATCATGTTATTCACTTTGTGGGGTTAGAGCCGCCATATCGTATGGATAAGGTTTCGCAGGAATGTACGCAGCGTATTTATTTTCATAAAGTGACCATGAAAAATTACCCGGTGTTTGACTTTCAACCTTATGTCATGGCATTGGCTTCGCAACTTTCACAGCTTATTATTGAATATAATATCGACGTCATTCACTCTCATTATGCCATTCCCCATGCCTTAGCGGCTAATTTGGCAAAACAGATAGCAGGACGTGAAGAGGTGCGAACAATTGTCACGCTCCATGGTACCGACGTCACCATTGTTGGTTCGGATGCCAGTATGATGCCCATTACCGCGTATAGCATTTTACAAAACGATGCCATTGTTGCGGTCTCTGAGTATTTACGGGGAGTGACGGTGGAGAAATTGAATATTCCCAGTGCCCGTATCCATGTGATTCCCAATTTTATCAATTCTGAACGCGTGCCGGTAAACGTTTCTCCTGCATTGCAACAGGCTAAGCCGCGTCCCGCCAAACGTTTGCTGCTGCATTCATCCAATCTTCGCCCGGTGAAAGCGCCTATAGTAGTGATCGAGATTTTTGCCAAACTTTTAGTACTGGCGCGGACAGCGGGTGTTGAGCTTGGCGAGCTGGAACTTGGCATTATTGGCGAGGGTCCGGAAAAAAAGAAGATGGAAACACGGGCGAATATTTTAGGCATTGGCCGCCATGTACAGTTTTTGGGTGAACGCATGGATATATACGAGCATTTGAGCAAAGCGGAGCTGTTTCTTTTACCTAGTCGCGGTGAAGCTTTTGGACTTGCGGCATTGGAAGCAATGGCTTGCGGCGTGCCTGTGATAGCCACGCGTTTGGGCGGTATTCCTGAGCTCATTGATCACGAAGTTACGGGTTTTCTATTTGCAGCTGGAGATGTGGATGCAGCGGCACGGTACGCGTTTTTATTATTAACAGACGCTGAAATGTATGCACGTATGTCATATAACGCATGGCAGGCTGCGCGTGAGAAATTTCCAATGAACAAGGCTTTAAAAGCTTATCAACAGCTTTATGAAACAGCTATTCAGAAAGTGCCCGATCCCTTAGCGTGCCCAATCCCTTAGCGTGCCCAATCTCTTAGCTATTGGATAACGCATAAAAGCTGGTTATGAAGGTCTATCGTCCACGGCTGAGTCACCTTGTTTGGGGTGGCTTTTCATTGCTGTTCTCTTTGGTGATTTTTTTACTTTTGCTTTTAGGTTATTTTGTGCCGCCAGACGGTGATGTGAGTGAGTTTATTTCTATTATTGATAAATTTGCTTGTGTTATCTTTTTTGGTGAGTTTGTTTTCAGATTTTTCACCGCGACAAATAAGTGGCGCTATTTGCGCTGGGGCTGGATCGATTTAATAGCGGCTGTTCCCGTTACCTGGTTTAGATTTGCACGGCTTTTAAAGTTGGTCGTGGTCTTTCGTTTGTTGGTAGTATTGCGACGCTTCTTTAGATTGCGTAAAATTTTTGCATTGCACTATTCACCGGAACAAATTGCTGGATTAGTGTTATTGTTTTTTGTCCTCTGTTGTAGTGCTATTCTGGCAATGGCAGCGGTACTGGTGCTTTTTTTTGAACAAGGACATGGGGGAAATATCCAAACACCGTTCGAAGCTTTGTGGTGGACCTTGGTGACGGTGACAACCGTGGGCTATGGCGATTATTTTCCTGTTACATTGGGCGGACGCATCATTGCGTTTGTTTTGATGTTGTTTGGAATAGGTCTTTTTAGTACGCTTACGGTGTATGTATCATCGTTTTTATTTCGTTTTATTATGCAAGACGGACAAAATCGGCAAGCGGTGATGACAGGTGAAGCGCTTGCCAGAGAATTGACGACGATTAAGCTACAGTTGCAGACATTGATGGACTTGCAGGCAAAACAAGGCATTGTTTTGCGGGCGAAGAAGCCGTCGCGACGGGAGCACGTCATTATGCGCAAGGCACCCGCTGCCAGGAGCGGCAAACAGCGCCGCAGATAATTGATGAACCAAGCTTTTAAACCATCAGCCATATTTACCAGCTTTGAAAGCTATATTCGTGACTTGCAAACGGAGATTGTGACAGCATTGCAATCCTTAGAGCAGCAGCGTCCGCAAAATTTGCAATGGGAGCTGGCTAACTCAGCAGTGAAGGTTGACGAGGCGCTCAGACAGCGTACGGGCGGGGGAACGGCGCGCATCATTGAAGCGGGAACGTTTTTTGAACGTGCGGGAGTCAATGTTGCTTCTGTCGGAACTGTGCTGACGGAAGCTCTTGCCACTGAGCTGGGGGTGGAACGCGGTAGGACAGAATTATTATATCGGGCGGCGGGTTTATCATTGGTCTTGCATCCGCATTCACCGTTGATTCCAAGTGTGCATTTTAATATCAGATTATTTGAGCTTACGGACGGAAGGTACTGGTTTGGCGGTGGAATAGACTTGACGCCTTATGTTTATGCCTTAGCCGATTTTAGCGACTTTCATCGCAAACTGCGCGCTGCCGTAACTTCAGTTTTCCCTGAGCGGTATGCGGACTTTAAGCGGACTTGCGATGAATATTTTACATTGCCCCATCGCGCTGAGATGCGCGGGATTGGCGGGGTGTTTTTTGACAGGTTGAGCGGAGCTGCTGAAGCAGAGTTTGCCTTAGCGCGTGCCTTAGGACAGCAATTTTTACCGGCATGGCTGCCGCTTGCCCAGCGTGTTAAGGACGATGCATTTACGCAAGCGCAGAAAGACTTTCAGGCATTCAGACATGGACGTTACGTAGAGTTTAATCTTTTATATGATCGCGGTACACAATTTGGTCTTAAAACAGGTGGGAGAGCGGAAGCTATCTTTATGTCATTGCCGATGACGGTTACATTCAGGAATCAACTGCCTGCAGCTGTGGCGGCATTGGCGGCAGAGCTTGCTCCCTGTTATCAACCGCGGGATTGGTGTGCCGCTACATAAAGGATGCCTTAATTTTAAGGGTTTTGTGATATTATGGAAACTTCCGAGTTGTTCAATCAGCCTGTTATTTACGCTGTGCTTTGTTATGTGAAACACGGCGGGCAAACGTTGATGCTTTATCGCAATAAGAAAAAAAACGATATTCATGCAGGTAAGTGGAATGGACTTGGCGGTAAAATGCTGCCGGGAGAAACGCCTGAGGAAACGGCGCATCGTGAAGTAGCTGAAGAAAGCAGCTTGAAAATCACACGCCTGGATTGGAAAGGAATGGTCACCTTTCCAGGTTTTTCAGCTGGCAAGACCTGGGTCGTTTACATATTTGAAGTACTTGCATTTACAGGTGAAGCTTATCAAAGTTGTGAAGAAGGCGATTTGCATTGGATTGCTGATGAGGCTGTTACAGACCTTAATTTATGGGCGGGCGATCGTCTATTTTTAAAATGGATGCAAGGAAAACAGTTTTTTTCTGCTAAAATGGAATATCGGGATGGAACTTTAGTACAGCATCATGTGGAGTTTTATCCGCCTGAGTGATTTTTGATGATACCATTAGTCACTAGCGGCAAGGTTTGCTGACGATGAAAAAATTAGAATTGCTAACAGCTACAGGTGCTGCTGGAATGAAGACAGAGGCTGTTGCGGAGACGCTGGCGAAGCGGTTAAGCGGCAGCTTGGAGCTGGAGCAACGCGACGTATTTCTGGTTTTGGCGGCAGGTCATGGCAAACGGCTGCGTTCGAGCTTGCCTAAGGTGATGCACCCTATGTGGGGTGTACCGTCGCTCAGTCGTGTGATAGCAGCGGCGGAGGCGGGATTGGATACGCGTAATCAACTGATTGTCGTGGGCAAACAAGCAGATGAGGTGGTTGCCCACGTAGGGTCAGCACCGCAGCGGGTGTTTGCTTATCAGGCTGTGCTCAATGGTACTGGACATGCTGTCCAGATGGGCTTGCAGCAAATTCCTGAGGACTACGCTGGCACGCTTTACACGTTGCCTGGCGATATGGGGTTGTTAGACGCTGAGCTGCTCAGGCGTTTTCGTGAAACGTTTGCGCGGAAGCGCCCGGCGATGATGCTGCTGACGGGTTGGTATGACGGCGCGGCGGCACAGAATTATTATGGACGTGTGGTTTGTGTTCCTGAGCGCACGCGTGCAGGAAAACTGGTAGCGGAAGCGCAGCGCGGGAAAGTGCTTGCCATTTTGCAATATCAGGATTTAAAGGCAATGCCCAAAACACAGGAATTGGTCTTTTCCCACTTAGGGGAAGAATTTAGTTTTACAGCAGGTGAAATCTTAGCGACGCGCAGGTTTGATGCGGGTGTGTTTGCTTTTGAGCTGAACACGCTGCGGCAGCATCTGTTTGCTTTGGGAACGGACAATATTCAGCAAGAGCTTTATCTGACAGACTTAGTGATGCACTATAACCAACATGGGTTAATGGTTGAGTGCATGGTGGAAGAGAATGCCGAGCGCCTCTTAGGGTTTAACGATAAAACGGTTTGGCGAAAGATGGAGTCCGTCTTTCGCAGGCGTTATTACGAGCAGCTGAGAAATATTGTGAACATTGAAGACGAAGAACGTTTTTATGTGCATGAGCGTGTGGTGGAGTGGATTGTTACTGAGGATGCTGAGCGCGGGCCTTTGGACTTGACACTGGGCAGTGGTGTTTCAATAGGCGCGGATGTTCTACTGGCAAAGGGTGTTGAACTGGGCGCTAATGTGAAGCTGAGCGGAGAGCTTGTTTTGGGTGAAGGAGTGTACATTGGTGCAGGAACAGTCGTTTCAGCTTTTTCAGGGCAGCGTGTTACAATAGGTGCCGGTGTACGCTTGGGCGGTCGCAATGTTATTAAAGGAAATATCAGCATTGCTGCTCAGAGCCGCATTGGTGAGGGTGTCAATATTACCGGGAGCACGCGCTATCCTACGGTGATTGGCATGGGGGCGCAATTGGTGGGTTCTTGTTATCTTTTTGGTTGTCACGTAGCCCCTGGTGCACAGATTGAGAGTTGTATTTTGGTCAAGCAGCAGGTAAAGCCGCGCCGCGTCAATGGAAAAATAGTGCCTATTCAGTACATCATTCCGCAACCGGTGGGGGAAGAACAACTGAGTGACTTACCCGTAAAGTAATCTTATTCAAGCGTTCAAGCTTCATTTCAAGCTTAATATTAATAAAAAGGTGTGTCAACAATGATTGAATCATCTCTGGATATCAAGACAGTACAAAGAAAAATTCAGGTTAAGCAGGGGCAGGTTGTGTTTTCTGTTGCTACGGAGGGGCGTGCGTTTATGGTGCTCCACAGTGGCAAGGTGGGGATTGAACATGTGGCTATGCACGGGGTTGAGACTAAAGAATTATATATGGGGGTGGTGAATAAAAATCAGTATTTTGGCTGGGAAACATTTATGCCGCGTTCAGACAGTTTTCCAACTTTTCGTTGCATGACGCCGTGTGAGCTGTCTATTTATCCTTGTGCATCGTTAGTAAGCATGGTCAAACGCAGCCCGGAAGTGTTTATTGTGATGGTTTGTTTGATGAGTCAAAATCTCGATTATTTTGTTTCGTATAACAATAAAATAGTGGCGCTCATTAACCAGCTGGTGGAGGCCAATTTTAAGCTGAGCGTATTGTTTACAAAGTTAAATCTCACCATTGACAATCAGCGTTTGGAAAAATATATGCAGCTTGGAGAAAATGAAGCTTCACTTTTGGAAATTTCCAACTTCCTCAGTCCGGTGGCGGATTTTAAAGGAGCATTGCCGCGTTTTAATCCACGTGATACATCATTATTGGAAGAGCTTTACCGCGTATCCATGCGCAAGCAGCTGATTGAAATTTTAGAAAACAATACCAATATTGGCGAACTTTCTTTCGATGTATTTATCAGTGAATTTGCACATATTTATAGTTTTATCAAACAAAACCTTGGCAAGCTGGCAGCCGAGTTTAAAGTTTTTGCTGCAGATGCCAATAGCTTTTTACAACTGCTTTACAAGCAGCGTGAAAAAATTAATTTGAATCGTTGGCATGGTCTTTTAGCCCTGGCTTATGAACATTATGAAGCTCGCTTTTTTACAAATTCTTTAATTAATCGTTTGTTTAATGTTGCTGAATTGCATGAGCGCATTTTTATTCAGAAAGAAGTTAGTGAGCCGCAGGAGGGTTTAGGGGCTGAGCTGGCAGAAGACGTTGACGAGATTTTAGCTTACGAAGAAACCCGTGCTGATGACGGGCAGGTGTTCGCAGCCGATGAACTCAAACAAACTAGAAATTTGATCAGGCGAACAGCAGTCGATATTTTTTTGGAGAAGGAAAACCTTGAGCAGGAACTGGATATTAAGGAATTTCTGAGTGCTGATAATTTTTTTAAATATCAGCGTCCCAAGTTTCCGCCTGAATTATGGAACGTCCTGACTAACGATGAAAAATTGGATAAGAGTACGGACGCGTATAGAAAAAATATTCGTGTCCTTAATGCCTTGTTGATGAAAGGCTTTGAGCGTGCGGCATGCAATTTGTATATTGCCAAAGAAAAAAATAAGGCTGCACAACGCTTGCTGCAATACGGGTTTTTAAAAGGAAGTTCCTTGAAGCCTGAGCAGTTGCAAAGCGTATTGGCATTTGAAGATGGAGCTGAAACGCATTACGAAGTCTTCACCTTAGCTCAATGGCTTCAGCGAATTGTGACGGCTGATGAACAGCCTTCTAATAATGAATTGGGACTTGATTTTGATAAATTTACTAAAAACAATGAACGTTTCCTTTCTGAGAAAGCGCGTGCACAGCTGAATGCGCGCAGTGCTGAGGAGAAATTGCAGGAGCGCGTGGCTTTTGAAGTGCAAAATATGGTGAGCTCTGTTTATAAAATGATCAATTTTTCAGCTAGTTCAGATGTGGTGCGAGCGCTAAGTCGTGCCAATTTACCGGAAAGTATGAAAGGGGCAACTTTTATCACACGCGCATTACTTGGGGAATTGCTTGATGAGCTCAGGAGCTATGACCATCTTTTATTTTATCGTGATATTTTATTTAGGGTAAGCAAAACGCAAAATCAAATTATTCAGGCGGAGGTTTTACCTAAATTTATTATCTTTCCAGCTGTTGGCAGTGAAGTTGTTTTTTGGCAGGAGGTTGTGGGGACGAATAAACAAGCGCCTGCACGTTTTTGTTTGCCGCTGATTTTTATCGGCAATCTGCGTAAATCATTAATCACGGCCTTGGGCAATTTCAGATGGGAAATTAATAGAACCGTTAAGGGTGTTTCATGGATGAACCCTGTAGATGGTGGATTGACTGGTAAATTTATTGATTATCTTACTTTTTATCGCAAAAGCGCGGAGCTTTCTTTTGAAGCTAAGGAAAAGTTAGGTAAATTTATTCGCAATAATCGCAATAATCCGCGTAAGATGTTTTCTACTTTTTATTATGATTGGATAGAATATGAACGCAAGGGGCTCATTCGGTTGAATAACGAAGAACGTCGTTTATTGTTTAGCCATATTCCATTTGCAAAGAAAGTACGCGACGCGTTAACCCGTATTCCAGCCTTTCAGCCGTTGATCAATAAACATAACTTTAAGGCAGTTAAGGGTTTTGATCGGTTTACCAAATATTATGCGCGTTTAAAGGATACATCGGGCAAATTTCCGGAGAAGGTTGAAAACTACTTAAAATCCCTAACAATGTGATCATAAGCTCTAAAATTTTCAAACGAATTGGCAACAGCTATAGTATGATTGTTTGGCTAACATATAAACAAAATTTTATTAGCTGTTTGAGAATGAGCTGGCGTTCCATAGCTGTTTAGTGCAGCAGGTTTTCGCGCGACAATGGGATTTCTGGCAGAGCTAGGTTATTTCTGTAAAGAAGATATTATCTTCTCGTCGCAGGCCTTAACTTGTGAGTCCTTGATTCTGGAGCTGGTGAAGCAGCTTAGGCATGCACATCGGCTTAGTTTTGATACAGCGCGTGTAGCGGAAGCGGTGATGGAGCGTGAACGCAAACTTTCCACTGCCGTATGTCAGGATGTTGCTTTGCCGCATATTCGCACGGATTTGGTGGAACAATTTTTATTAGGCGTGAGTTTGCAACGTAAAGGTGTTGATTTTAATGCTGCTGATGGCAGGTTGACGCGTATAGTGATCCTTTCTATTTTTCCGTACAATAAAGGAGAGCTGGCATTGAGTTTTTTGGCATCCTTGTCAAGGTTTTTATTGCGTGCAGAAACACGGCAGGAGCTTTTAGCGGCAACGGATGAACAGGCTTTGCATAAATTGTTGCGAGCGGGTATTTGAGCAGGGTGAAGAAGTTTTTGCCGCGGCAAGGTCGACTTGTAGCGGTATTGCCTGGTACAGTTGTTTAGGATTTTGTACAGATGAAGCAGAAAGTACTAATTGCCAATGATCACTCTGGAACACAACTTAAACAGGCTGCTATTCATTTTTTAACGGCACAGGGTTGCGAGGTTGTGAATTTGGGTGTGGACGATGAGGACGCAATTGACTATCCGGATATTTTTGTGGCGGCAGCCAAGAAGTTGCTTGCTGAACCAACGGCTTTAGGAGTATTTATTTGCGGAACGGGCATTGGTGCTTGTATTACGCTAAATAAGATATCAACGCTGCACTGTGCATTGGTACACAATGGTTTTACGGCACGTATGGCAAAAAAGCATAACCATTGTCGGTTGATTGCCTTAGGCGCGCGCGTCGTGAATCATGAAACTTTAGTGGAAATTTTACAAGCTTTCCTCAATGCCGTGCCAGAGGGGGGCCGGCATTCGCGGCGTATTCAAAAAATTATTGCTTTAGAGCAAATGACAAGGGAAGCGCGTGTGCGCAGCTAACACGCTGTTAATGGATGGTATGGATTGTGGTGGACACTGAAAATAAACTTAGTATTTTGATTGTGCAGAGTCAGTACAACGACTTGATCACGGAACGACTACTGAGCGGAGCCAGGACTAAGCTGCTCAACCATGGTATTTTGGCGACTCAACTTAGTACAGTGAGTGTTGCGGGGGTATTTGAATTGCCGCTTGCGGTTAAGTGGGGGGCGGACGCAGGAGCTTATGATGGCATGATTGTTTTGGGCTGTGTGATAGCAGGCGAGACACAACATAACGATTATATATCACGACATGTGATCAGCGGCATCGGACGTATTTCAGTTGAGACAGGCATTCCTGTTACGCTGGGCGTAGTGACGACCAATACCATGGAACAAGCATTAGCACGCGCCGGTGGAAAACAGGGCAATAAAGGCGCTGAGGCGGCAATGGCGCTCTTGGACTTGATACGGTTGCGGCATGTTATGAGTTCAGGTAAAAGTTAAGTACCTGGCGGGATGCTAAAAAGAAAAGGATGCTGCAATTGCACGCAGCTCACGCGATGAAACGTTATACACAATACACTGAACCTAAAGAACAAGCGACCACTAAGCACGGGCACATTGGTGAGCGGAAGCCTGGTGAAGACGGCGAGCGTACACAACGCAGGTATTTTGTTGGGCGGAAGCCTGGTGAAGATGGTGAGCGCACACAACGCAGGCACTTTGTTGGGCGGAAGCCTGGTGAAGATGGTGAGCGCACACAACGCAGGCACTTTGGTGAGCGGAAGCCTGGTGAACTTTGGTGAGCGGAACTGGTGAAGATGGCGAGCGTACACAACGCAGGCACTTTGGTGAGCGGAAGCCTGGTGAGGACGGCGAGCGTACACAACGCAGGCACTTTGGTGAGCGGAAGCCTGGTGAAGACGGCGAGCGTACACAACGCGGGCACTTTGGTGAGCGGAAGCCTGGTGAGGACGGCGAGCGTACACAACGCGGGCACTTTGGTGAGCGGAAGCCTGGTGAGGACGGCGAGCGTACACAACGCAGGCACTTTGGTGAGCGGAAGTCTGGTGAATACGGCGAGCGCACACAACGCAGGCACTTTGGTGAGCGGAAGCCTGGTGAAGATGGCGAGCGTACACAACGCAGGCACTTTGGTGAGCGGAAGCCTGGTGAGGACGGCGAGCGTACACAACGCAGGCACTTTGGTGAGCGGAAGCCTGGTGAATACGGTGAGCGTACACAACGCAGGCACTTTGGTGAGCGGAAGCCCGGTGAAGACGGCGAGCGCACACAACGCAGGCACTTTGGTGAGCGGAAGCCTGGTGAAGACGGCGAGCGCACACAACGCAGGCACTTTGGTGAGCGGAAGTCTAGTGAATACGGCGAGCGCACACAACGCAGGCACTTTGGTGAGCGGAAGCCTGGTGAGGACGGCGAGCGTACACAACGCAGGCACTTTGGTGAGCGGAAGCCCGGTGAATACGGCGAGCGCACACAACGCAGGCACTTTGGTGAGCGGAAGCCTGGTGAATACGGCGAGCGTACACAACGCAGGCACTTTGGTGAGCGGAAGCCTGGTGAATACGGCGAGCGCACACAACGCAGGGATTTTAGTGGGCGGAAGCCTGGTGAATACGGCGAGCGCACACAACGCAGGCATTTTGGTGGGCGACAGGACGGTGAGCGCACGCAGCACGGGCGCTTCGATAGGCGGATGGCTGGTGATGACAGCACACGTATGCGGATTGTGCGTTGGCGGAACTTTCTCTATGAAACCAAACCCAGTGCTGTTACAGTATTTAGCGATACGCCAGAAGGACAAGCCTTAGTCGCCGCTGAGCTTGCTGATGATGCTGAGCTTGCTGAGCTTGATGAGAATGCTGAGCTTGATGAGCTTGCTGAGAATGAGGATACAGTAGCCAGTTTGCCTGAGCCAACAACGATCACGCCGCCTCCAGCTTACATGGTGACGGCTGACAGCGCTGAGGAAGAATTACTACAGTTGGACAGTCTGGAGCAACGCACCTTGTTGCGTATTTGTTCCGTGCAATGTTTTTACGCACTGGCGCTCAGTCCGCAGCTGGAAGAAATTATTTCAGCCAGTATTTCACAGCCAGCTGACGATGTTTTGACCGCTCCAGCCTCCCCTGGTACATTATCAGCCACACTTGTAGAAACAATTGAAAGTACTTTGGCATGGCATTTTAAGGAAATAACAGAGTTTTGGGAAAGCGCAGGCAAGCGCCCCTTTAACAAGGATGAATTTGCAGCTGTACGTCAGCTAATCCTGAATATTTTTGAGCATTTACCGCAGATCAATGCATTTATTCGTGCAAACTTGCTGAATTGGAAATTGGAACGTTTGCCGTTAATCCGTAGAAGCATATTGCAGCTGTTTCTTTGCAGTCTCTTAACAGAGCGGGAAATATCATACAAGATTATTATTAATGATGGTGTTCGTTTGGCTAAGTGGTTTTTAGAAGAGAATGATTATAAATTTGTTAATGCATTATTGGATAAATGGCATAAAACTATAAGCTCGACCGCGAGT
>CBDFMP010000049.1:0-292893 GCA_965249715.1 Spirochaetota bacterium
CCATTATGCAGGTGACGCGCGCGTATATGCGTTTTTTTGGGCGCAGCGCTGTACAGGCTATTCGTGAAAAACAACAGGACATGAAAGACCTGGGCGTGCGGCTGCTGACGAATTTGATTGCCAGTGAAACAGCCGCGGTGCTCGCAGGCAATGTCAAAGGCAAACTGGTCATCACGCGTGACCTCTTTCCCTCCGAACTCATGTTTTTGCGCTACGAAGGCGCAGCGGGGGTGGTGCAGGTGGGCGCACTTAATGTTTTAACATCGCATATGGCGCTCATCGCAGCGTCGCTGCGGTTGCCGTACATGATCACGCAGGCGGAGGATGTTTTTAGCATTGCGCCGAGTGCTTTGGTGGTGCTTGCATTTAAGACGCGTGAGGTTATTGCCTATCCCAGTCGCCGAACATTGCAGACGGCAGCACAGGAACTGCGCGCCTATCGCGCGCAGCAAGCTCAGCAGGCACACCCGCGTAAAAGTGCTGCCGTCCCAGCCGCCATGACAAAAGACGGCACGCGTATTCATATTCTCGCCAATATTAATTTGCTGGAAGAAACGCGTGGATTAGCCGCTGCGGGTGCCGACGGCATTGGGCTCTATCGCAGTGAATTTCCGTTTATGGTGCGCAATACCTTTCCAACCGAGAACGAGCAGTATTATTTATATCGGCGGATTATCGCATCCATGAAGGGACATGAAGTTGCCATCCGCACCTTGGATGTGGGCGGTGATAAAGTCCTCCCGTATGTCCATGAACCTGAAGATGCGACCAATTCCATATTGGGCCTGCGTGCAATTCGTTTTACCTTGAAATATCGCGAGCTGTTTATCTCGCAATTAAAGGCTATTTTACGCGCAGGTTATAAACAGGGGCGCAGCATTAAAATCATTTTGCCGCTTATTTCATCGTTAGAAGAAGTACGCGCAGCAAAGACAGTCTTAGCGGAGGCTGTGGCACGACTGGAACGCTTAGGCGAACGTTATACAACAGCTTACCAGTTGGGAATTATGGTGGAAGTGCCATCGGTGGTATGGATCTTAGATGAGTTAGCGCGTGAGGCTGATTTTTTTTGTGTGGGCACTAATGATCTGGTACAATATTTACTGGCAGTGGATCGCAACAATGCCATGGTCGCCGATTTTTACTCGCATTACCATCCCTCCGTTTTACGGATGGTGAAAGCGGTGATGACAGCCGCGGAGCGTAATGACATTGAATGCACGTTGTGCGGGCAGATGGCAGAAGATGCGGCGTTATTGCCGTTTTTACTGGGCATCGGCATGCGGCGCCTGAGCGTGAGTGTGGGAAAACTGGCAGCAATGCGTGCGCGTGTGCGTACACATTCATTGACACAGGCAACCATGCTTGCGAATGAATTGCTCTTGGTAAGTGATGCGGCGGCGGTGCGGGCACTTCTGGAGCGCGCCGCACAGCGCGTTCAATAATTTTATAAAATAATAAGGACTTAAACAATGGCAAAAGGAAATTTTAGTACGAGAGAAGAAACATTACGAGCTTTGTTTAGTAATGGCAATCGCTATTTTGTGCCTAAGTTTCAGCGTGATTATTCTTGGGAGGAGGAGCAGTGGAATGATTTATGGGATGACATAAAGTGGCTTACTGAAAATCCTGAGCAGCGACACTTTTTGGGCTTTCTTATGCTGGAAGAAGTAACGGCAAAATATAAGATTATTGATGGGCAGCAGCGGCTGGCAACGTTTTCACTGATGGTCTTAGCGGCTATTAGGCGCTTGCAAGAGCTGGTGTCAAGCGACAATGAAAAGCGCGCGGCTAATTTAAAACGTGATTTTATTGGCAGGGATGATGCTACGTATTTACGGGTTGAACGTATTTTAGAACTTAATCGCAATAATGATTATGATTACCGCCATGCGGTTGGCGGAAGTGATATTCGGCGGTACAATGTTAAAAAAACTGTACGCACCATGGCGCGTGCCTTTGCTTACTTTTATGATCAATTTGCTAAATTTGATAATGGGCAGGAAATTGCAAAAATTATTGAAAATGCCGCAGGACGCCTGTTTGTTATGGTTGTAGACATTGTCGATGAAATGACGGCCTATCAAATTTTTGAAAACTTAAATGCACGCGGGGTGAAATTGGCTCCAGCAGACTTAGTCAAAAATTATTTATTTTTAGCCTTTGACGATGAAAATAATGCGCCGCCTGAGGTATTGGATGAGCTGGATGAAAACTGGGATATTATGAGTGCAAATATTGGCAATGATAATATTTCAGAGTTTTTATTAACAGACTGGAATAGCTGTTATCAGCTTACCAAACAACGTTTATTATTCAGGGATATACAGGAAAAAACAAGAATACCACAAGCTGTACAAACGTATTTCGATCGACTAACGAAGAGAAGCCGATTATATGCAGCGTTGTTAAATAAAAACGATGAATTTTGGAATGGTTATCCACAAAATAACGAGCTTGGCAGATTAAGAGAAGACTTGCATTTCTTGACTCTCTTTAATATCAGAATGCCCTTGGGTATCTTGATGGCGAGTTATGATCATTTTAAGCGGGATTTCCATCAAGTGCTGGCATGGGTAAAAGTTTTTTCATTGCGTTATGATGTTATTTGCAAAAAACACCCGGGGGCACAGCGGGAGCTCTACAATAAAATTTGTTTGAAGGTAACAACAGGCTGCAGCTTGCAGGATGTTAAGCAGGAACTACTCAGCGAATATCCCTCAGATGAGGAATTTGCACGCGCATTTACCGATTTTTCCATACCCACAGAACAATCCTTAAAAATACCGCGTTATTTGCTGGCGCGTATGGAAGAAAAACTGCGGCTGGAAAATCAGAGGACAGCTGAAATAATAGATGAAGTAGGGTTGGGATTGACGATCGAGCATGTATTGCCGCAACGCCCTGAGGAACATTGGGAGCAGAGTTTTGGCAGTAATAATTGGCAGCAGTACAGGCAACGCTTTGGCAATATGGCGCTGGCATCGCAGGAATTGAATGAGAAGTTGGGACAAAAAGCTTTCCTTGCTAAAAAACCACTTTTAATGGCAAGCGACTATTTGACAACAAACCAAACATTTGAGAATTATGCTGAGTGGACACCAGCTGAGGTGGAAGCCCGGCAGAAAAAGCTCGCCGAGCTGGCTGTTCAGACTTGGAACATTCGTTGAATGACGGCTGTCAATTTTAAAATTGATCCCAAACTAAAACCGTGCGGCGATCAGCCGCAGGTCATCGACGCCATTGTGGCAGGGCTGCAGAAAAAACAGTACCAGTACCAAACCATCTTAGGCGCCACAGGTACAGGAAAAACTTATGTGATGGGAAAAGTTATTGAAGCTGTGCAGCGCCCCACCTTAGTGCTGGTGCATAATAAAACATTGGCGGCGCAGCTCTACCATGAGTTCTTGCAATTCTTCCCAAATAACGCCGTAGAATACTTCGTCTCCTATTACGATTATTATCAGCCCGAAGCTTACGTTGCCAAACGCGATCTTTATATTGAAAAAGATGCCAGCATCAATGATGAGATTGACAGGTTGAGATTGCGCGCAACCGCTGCGCTCATTGAGCGCAAGGATGTCATTATCGTCTCCTCCGTTTCCTGTATTTATGGCTTGGGCTCGCCTGAGCATTACAAACAGCTTTATGTGGCATTGAAAGTGGGGGATGAGCTGGTGCGCGACGCACTTTTGCGCCAGCTGGTGGATATTCAGTACGAACGCAATGATCATGCTCCTAAACGCGGAACATTTCGTGTGCGCGGCGAGGTGGTGGATATTTATCCCGCTTCTGAAGACAACATCGCTTATCGTGTAGAGTTTTTTGGCGATGAAATAGAGGCACTGAGTGTGATTGACGTGCTGAACCAGAAACCCTTAGCGAAAAAAATGGAACTGCTGGTTTTTCCTGCGAAACATTTTATTTTACCCGAGGAGCGTATTCGTGAAGCTTGTCGTGCCATTGAGCTGGAGCTGGAAGCGCGTTTGGAATATTTTACGCAGGAAGCTCGCCCGCTGGAACGTGAACGTTTGCGCACGCGTGTCCTCTATGATCTGGAAATGCTCAAAGCTGTCGGTTTCTGCCCGGGGATAGAAAATTACTCACGTCATTTGGCGGGACGTGCGCCCGGTTCACGCCCAATGACGCTGATTGACTACTTTCCCGCAGAGCGTTTGGTGATGGTGGACGAATCGCATGTTTCATTGCCGCAGCTGCGCGGGATGTACACAGGAGATCGCTCGCGTAAACAAACACTTGTGGATTATGGTTTTCGCCTGCCATCGGCATTGGACAATCGTCCGTTAGTTCTTAAAGAGTTTTTAACATTATGCCCGCAGCTGGTGTTTCTTTCGGCAACACCAGGACCCTTTGAAAACGAAAACAGTCAGCACACCGCTGAAATGATCAATCGTCCAACGGGACTTGTCGACCCACTCATTGAAGTGCGGCACACTGCCGGACAGATTGATGATCTGCTGATGGAGGTGAAGGCGCGCCGGAATGCCAATGAACGTGTCCTCATCACAACACTGACCAAAAAATTATCCGAAGAACTCAGTCGTTACTTAGCCGAACATCAGCTTAAAGTCCAGTACCTGCATTCGGATATTGAGACGATTGAACGTGTGGAACTGCTGACGGCACTCCGCCGCGGCAGCCTCGATGTGTTGGTGGGCATTAACCTTTTACGTGAGGGGCTGGACCTCCCGGAAGTCTCCCTCGTCATTATTCTCGATGCTGATAAAATTGGCTTTTTACGTTCTAAAACCGCACTCATCCAGACCATCGGACGCGCCGCACGCCATATCAATGGCAAAGTCTTCATGTACGCCGATCGCCTTTCCGATGCCATGCGCGGCGCCATTGACGAAACCAAACGGCGGCGCGTGATTCAACTGGCTTATAATCAGAAACATAAGATCACGCCGCGGAGCATTGTGAAGCCGGTGGAGGATATTCTTGTGCGCACTGCCGCCAGCAAAAGACGCACAGTGACCGCCGTTGACGCAAAGACAACAACATTTATGGATACACTCAATCAGACCGCACAGCCTAAGGCCTTGAAAACCTTGGCGCGGAATTTGGAAGTGAAAATGCACTTAGCCGCCGATCAACTGAAATTTGAACAAGCTATTCGGCTGCGTGAGCAATTGCAGCTGGTGCAGACTAAAATCAAGCTTTAACATTGTTTGGCTGCCCGCCAGTTTTTTCAGCCCGCGCAATGTAAATAGAGAATATAATTAAACAATGCCCGGACAGGGCTTAGTATTTAAGGGCTTAGCATTTAGAGGTTTGATAAATGAATCAAGTGAATATTATTGGCAGAATTACCAAAGATTTGGAAGTAAGACAAGTGGGCGGGGATAAAACCTTGCTCAACTTTTCAATTGCTTATAACGAACGCTGGGGCGATAACGAACGCGTGAACTATTTTGACATTGAGGCTTGGGGACGGCAGGCGGAGGCGATTGCGCAGTATTTTAAAAAGGGACATCGCATAGGTGTGACCGGCAAATTGAAGCAGGACAGGTTTGAGGCTAAGGACGGCAGCGGCAAACGTTCGCGCGTGAGCATTGTGCTGCGTGAGTTCGAGTTTATTGAGCCCAAGGGTTATTCGGCGCCAGGTGAAAGCGGCGGCGGTGCTGGCGGCGCGTCAGAGCGTGCCGGTGGTGGCGGTGGCGGTAGTAGTGACTTTGGCGGCTTAGACGATGCCGCTCCTGTCATGGATGATGATGAAGTGCCGTTCTAGGGCTATGTTTGCGTTCCTAAAACTGCGATTGTAGTAGACTTTTTATCATTGAGGTCATTTTTTATGTAAATATTAGCTTAGTCTATTTACATAGCTTAACAATAGGCATTAACAGGCGCTTTGGGAAGCGGCTAAGGTTATCAATGAAACTCATTCATACCCGTGCTTTTTTTTCTGCACACAACTTCAAACGGCTTAGCGCGTTTTTTGCGCTGAGTCTTATATCCATCACTGTTAGCGCGGGCTGTACGTCCGCCACTGCCACTGAGACGGTTCTGTCCACTTATGAGGAAGCCATCAGTACCGCTATTGTTCTTAACGACATGCAAGGCAAAACTCCAGCGGGTATTTCTGCCAGCACCGAGTACATTGTAGATGCAGAAACAGGTGAACTCAGGGATTTCATTGTTCTGGACGGCTTCGTTAATGCCTGCGCCGCGCCGCCATGCCAGCAGGTAGAGGGCAACATCGGCACGTTCACCATCACAGAACATCCCGGGGTATTCGCCATTATAGGCGGTGGAACCACCATCAGTCTTAACATTCCCGACCAGCCAGGTGCTGCCAGTGAATTGGGCGTTCCATTAGTTAATTTAACGCTCAGCAATATTGCTGAGGGTAGCGAAATTCACTACGAAGTCATTGTTCATTACAATGGGCTGCCCGTTGCTGAGCTTGTGGCGAATTTAGGCGGCATTGCTGACTTGATAATGGTTGAGTTAGGAAGTCAAACTGAAGTAGCGGTTGCTGTTGTAGATGATAATGACGTCACTATTAGCGGTCTGTTTGATCCCCTTGTTACGCAGGCGGGAATGGTAACGGTTAATACTGCTGATTTTCCAGCTGGTTATTATGCCACGTCATACAGTTTTAATTATCCTGATGGTGAAGCTGGCAGCACGCTCAGTGATACACTGAGTATTGTTGAAGGCGATGAAAGCATACAAGGCGTGACTGCAGAGAATGAAGTCGTTTATCACTTGAACATTCAGCTGACTGCCAGCCCTGCAGTGGTGGATATTACCAGGCAAGAACTAAGTGTTTCCGTAACCGATACGCGCGGCACGGACATTGGTGTCATTGAAAGCAGCAAGTTAGACATTGATGAATTTACACGTACTATTACCATATTAGCGGGTGCGGGTCTTAGCAATTTTAACAGCAATGCCATCAGCTTAATAGCTGGATATCTTAGTGTGAGTGACAGCAGTAGTATTAAAGCAAGCAATAATTATGCGGGTGGCATAGCGGGGTCTGTGTCTGGTTCCAGCAGCGGCAGCACGACTATCAACAGCGCGTTTGCCGCAACAACTGTTAGCGGCAGCAGTGATGTCGGCGGGGTGGTCGGGGGAAACCAGCGGGGAGAAATTTCTAATAGTGTTTTTATCGGCACCATCACTGCCACTATTCTCGGCGGTGTGTTGGCAAGCAGCTATAATACAACAAGCATCAGCAACTCCTACGCGGCGGCAACGATGACAGGAACGACCATTTACGGTTTAGCGCCCACAAGCGATGTCAATATCACCGATAGCTACTATGATAACACAGTGAATACAAGCGCGCTGCAAACCCCAACCACCCCGCCCAGTACTGGTGTCTATGCTGGCTGGACTACCGCGAGCTGGGACTTTGGCGCTGACAATCAGTACCCCATGCTTAAGGGACTGCCGCTCACAGCTTCAGAGCAATGTTCGGCTGCTGACGCTGCGCTGAGCAGTGTGACGCTTGATTGTACGGTGGGCTGACAGTGCTGCCACTCCTGCTGTTGCTGGTTATACGGATTAAAATAAAAGTCTAAGTTGAGGTTCAAACATGGATAAACATTTAAATTTATTTCGTTTTTATTCTGAAAAAGAAAGCGATGTTCTAATAGAAAACAATCTTACCCGCGCACTTGCGCTTTGTCTCGAATATGAGCCTGTTTTTGCGCAAGTGTTTCTCTCATATTGTATAACAGCTTATAAGAAGCAGTGGTTTGTTCATGATGGTTTTACTTTAAATATTGATTTGCAGCTTCAGCCAAAATTAATAAATGTGGAGTTAGAAGAAATTGAGAAGATTTATGCAGTGAGTATAACTCCCCAATCACTTTCTACTGATGATTTTGAAACTATTGAAGGTCGTGAAACTGACAACCCTAGAACTGATCTTGTCGTCCAATTTAATGATGTTTTGATTATTTGTGAAGTAAAAAAGGTAAATGAAGATTGCAGGGCACAGTTGAAAGGTCAAGTAAAAGCACTTTTAGGGGACCATAAGATAGCTCTAAAAGTAGAATACGTCTCTTTAACGTGGGAAAATATCATTTCATTTTTAGCAGCTTCAATTACCCTCAAAGGGAATAGTGGCAGCTTTCTTATCCAAAGCTTTAAAACTTTTCTGTTTGAAACGTATCCGCAATGGTTTCCTGTAAAGCAACTGAGTCGACTTTCTTATCCAAAACATGAAAATGATACTGCTTGGGTTCAGCTAGAGAGACGTTTAGCTGTGATTACAAGTCTCATAAACCAAAAAAATGGGAACGAGGATAGTTGTTACATACCCATTAAGCAATCTTGGGCACAAAGATTTCAGCTTCGCATAGATAGATCAGCTTCGCGCATTACATTAAGTTGCTGGCCAGGCGATACAAAAGCACAGGGATGGAAGCTTTTTGCTGCTGGCAATAAAAATTGGGATTGGCTGCTAAAACACGATGCGAAAATTGATGTTGATGGCATTAACGGCAAGCTATTAATATCCCCATACATTAAGTTTGCTCACTTTAATCGCGGTACAGCTTATATTGGGGATATGTCCGCAAAAGCTGCTCACGCGCTTTTTACTAATGAAAATTTTTGGAAGTTATCGCGTAAGTGGTCAAGAGAAAGCTGGAATGATTTTGATAAGGAAATGATTTCATTTGTTGGCGCTGATTGGAAGGAACGAGCAGATTGGGAGAATATATTTGAAAATTCAAACAGAAATCACGTGATGTTAAATATGGCGGCTGAAGTAATTTTATCGTTTGATTTTCATGAAATTTCAAAAATGGATTTAAACGATGATGCCCTTGTTACTTTCTTTGGAAAGGCAATGGAGAAAGTGATAAAACTAATTGAGACTTAGGGTACTAAGCGGGTTGCTGGTTACGATAGCTGGGTTGTGACCGTTGTTTAGGATTGTTTATGCTTGCCGCCGGAACGCAGCTTGGCAATGAGCTCCAATGTCTCAGCATGACCGCTGAGTACCAGGCAGAGCAGCGTTAAAATCCCCAAGAACCCTGCGGTAACAAAGATGTCAGCCGTTTCAAAGAACTTTTCTGTACGGTGGCTGCCAGCACTACCACTTCTGCTGTCGCTGGTTATACGGATTAAAATCAGCTCGCCGCATTGTGTTAGCCGCGTAGCTTGTGCTTGTGCTTGTGCTGTTTAGGATTGTTTATGCTTGCCGCCGGAACGCAGCTTGGCAATGAGCTCCAATGTCTCAGCATGACCGCTGAGTACCAGGCAGAGCAGCGTTAAAATCCCCAAGAACCCTGCGGTAACAAAGATGTCAGCCGTTTCAAAGAGTTTTTGTAAGATAACCGAACTACTGGTGACACTGAGTGCATCAAGCGCAAACGCGATAGGCTGGCGCAGAAAGTAAGTACTGATAACTGGAAGACTGAGGCAAAACACTGTGCGGGTGACTTGTCTGAGAATGTGGCTTGTAAGGGGAAAGCTGAAAGTGCCGGGAGAACGACTCATCAGCACAATGAAGACGATACTGGTGAGCAATGCGCCGCAGCTGGCACCAAGCGCGACCATTGGGATGGTCGGCTGAAACTGAATGAGCAGCAGCACACTGCCAATGCTGGCACACAATGAGCAGGCAGCCACAATGACCACACTGCGCCCGCGCGTGCGCGCGTAAAGTGTTTGTGTGAACAGGCGGTTCAATGCAATAAACGGCAGCCCCAGTAGATGGAAAAATAGGCAGCCAGCGGTGAGGACAATGCTAGCTGCCGTGAAGGCACCAAAACCAAAAACAAGCGAGACAATGCTCTTGTACGTCAGGATGCCGACACACAGGGCAAAAGACGTACTCAGCAGGATGAGTGAGAGACTTTTTTTAAATGCTGTTTCAAAGTCCTGCAGCTGGTTTTGGCTGTGGTAACGCGACAGATCTGGGAACGCCGCGGTCAGTACGGGATACACCAGGAGGGCAAGCGGGAATTCACTGAGACGATTGGAGAAAAATAGGGCGGTGACGCCGCCCGCACCCAGACTGAGCGCGATGGGGTCCAGTAATAAAATTTGCAGGTGGTGCAGCAGCGCACTGAGCGTAACAGGTGTACTGAGGCGGCGCATGACGCGCAGCCGCGCACGTGTGAGACTTTTTAGACTGAAGCTTAACCGTAGCTTGCTGCTGCGCAGCGCCACGCGCATGAGCAGCACTTGACAGCCGCCGCCGATAAGCACGGCAGCACTGAGGATAAATGTAGCCGTTTTGAGGTTTGTTTGCTCAGACGGCGTCTGAAACATCACAATGCTGATGCCTGCGATCATCGCCAAATTTAGCACGATGGGAAGGGCGGCAGCAACTTTAAAGCGTCCTTGTGTGTGCAGCAGCGCCGCTATAAGCGTGGCTACGGCTATGGCGATGAGGTAAGGGAAGAGAATGATGATGAGGAAACTGGTGTGTTGGGTGATGGCACTGGCGGATGTGCCTGCAGGAAATACTGCCGAGTGGTAAAATGCGCGACTGAGCCAGGGCGCACAGAGAATGCCCAGCGCGGTTACCGCACTGCTGGCGATGACGGTGACGGTGAATAGGAAGTTGAAATTCTGTTGTGTGTTTTTTTGGGCAGCGGACTGGTTGAGAATGGGGATGAAAACGGCGCTGGCAGCACCCTCAGCCAGAATACCGCGAAAAAAATTCGGTAGCTTGAACGCAAGTGTGAAGCTATCGGCAATGGCGGAAGTGGAGAACAATGCTCCCATGAGCGTGCTGCGCAGCTGCCCCAGCACGCGGGAGACGAAAGTAAGCGAGGAAATGGCGCTTATATTTTTCAGGCGGAAGCTTGTTGGAACGGACACAAGCTGGGGCCGGTGCGCTGCGGTAATTAACTAGGCAAATGCAATGAACAGACTGCTGCGGTAGGCTAAAACAAACGCAGCAATGCCCAATGGATTAATCGTCTGAGACCAATTTATCGCGAAAGAGGTTTTTCATGAGCTTGCGCAATTTTTTACCGGTGGTTTCAATGGGATGCTCTGCAGAAAGCCGCCGCTCAGCTTTCATGCGAATTTTGCCGTTTGCCGCTTCTTCGATGAAATCACGCGCGAAACTTCCGTTTTTGATGTCTTTAAGGGCGCGACGCATGGCTTTGCGGGTTTGTTCGGTGATAATGGAAGGTCCTGTTTTATAATCGCCGTATTCAGCAGTTTCGGAAATGGAATAACGCATGTTGGCAATGCCGCCTTCATAAATGAGATCGACGATGAGTTTCGTTTCATGGAGGCATTCAAAATATGCCATTTCCTTTGAATAACCCGCTTCCACAAGGGTTTCAAAACCAGCGATGATGAGCTGTGACATGCCGCCGCAAAGGACGCATTGCTCGCCAAAAAGATCGGTTTCCGTTTCTTCTTTAAAGCTGGTCTCCAGCACGCCTACACGCGTTGCGCCAATGCCCTTAGCGTGGGCAAGTGCCAGCTGATGGGCATTGCCTGTGGCATCCTGCGAAATGGCAATGAGTGCCGGGACGCCAGTACCCTGTTTGTATTCACGGCGTACAGTGTGACCAGGCCCCTTGGGAGCCACCATGTACACGTCAACGTCTTTCGGTGGAGTGATGAGCTGATAATGAATATTGAAACCGTGCGAGAAAACAAGCGCATTGCCTTTTTTCAGGTGGGGTTTGATGTCCTGTTCGTAAACGTTTTTTTGAACTTCGTCCGGGATCAGCAAATGAATGATGTCGGCTTGACTTGCTGCTTCGCTGGCAGAAAGCGGCTTGAAACCATCGCGGATGGCTTGGGTGTGATTGGGACCGCCGGGGCGCTGCCCCACAATGACATTAATGCCGCTTTCTTTGAGATTGAGCGCGTGTGCGTGTCCTTGTGAGCCATAACCGATGATGGCGATGGTTTTGTTTTTGTAGGGACTGATGTCGCTGTCGGATTCGGTATAAACTTTCATAATAATGCTAACAATGTTTAAAAAATTATATTAATTGGAATTGCGGGAGAATGTGTGTGCGGGTTACCTACGGTTGTTTATGCTTAACAAACGGAAATGCCCAGCCGCCTTGGAAAAACGAAGAACCTGCAGCGGGTAGGAAAAAAGGAGAGTACAAAAGTCATGAGCTACACAAAAAGCTGTCCATGATGGCGGAGCTAATAATGGAGCGCATACGCTCAGTCCCTTCTTAAAATACTGAGCAAGCGGAGAATTGAAAGATACAGCCATACAAGCGTGACCAACAAACTGAACGCACAGTACCATTCCATGTATTTGGGGGCATTGAACGTCTCAGCGCGTTCAATCATATCGAAGTCCAGCAGTAATGTAAAAGCAGCCACAACAATCACAACAACAGAAATACCGATGCCCAGCCAGCCGCTTTGGAAAATGGAGAAACTGCCAGCAGGTAGGAAAAAGTTGAGTATAAATGATATAAGATACAAAAAAAAGACGCCCATGATGGCAGAGACGATAGTAGAGCGCATACGGTCGGTCACTTTTACAATGCCGCTGCGGTAAAGCACCATCATGATAAAAAAGACAATGATGGTGCCAAGCACAGCCTGAACGGCGATGCCTGGGTACGAGGCTTCCATAAATCGTGAAATGCCGCCCAGTAGAACACCCTCCAAAACTGCATAAATAGGCGCAGTGACGGGTGCAACGGTGGGCTTAAACACAGTGACAAGGGCAACAATGAGTGCAGCAATCGCTGCCACAACTGTAAGTCCGCCCAAAGCCATATTCCAGCTGAGCACGGAAGTGGCGAAGACGATGCTGATAAGCAAAGTGGCTTTATTGATGGCACCATTGGCGGTCATGACGCCAGCTGTGCTGTGTGCGTTGGCAGCATTGTGGAAGCGCTGCTCACTCATCATTGGGTTATTGCTGGTTTTGGAGTAGATTTTTGATTTTATAGTCATAATAGGGGGTTAATTTGTTTAAAATAGCTATTTAATGGTTTTATTCGTAATTTTTTATAAACGGAATTGAATTTTAATTGTGCGCATGTGCAGCGTATTAATAATATATAATGTAACATACTAAAGCGTATGTAAATAAAATAATTTTATGTGCGTGTTTTTAGGTTTTTTAATATTTAGGCGATACTTTATCTGTGAACAAAATTTGCAAACAAGTAGTCGCATGCAACAAAAAATCACGTAAAACAACAATTAATTGAATATTTTTAACAGGCAGGGCTTTAGTGTGGAGACATATCAGAAAATAGTAGAACGGGTAGGAGTTATGATAACGGAGAAAAAAAGCGGTGGAACGCGATGGTTTTTTGATAAAACCATCGATACACTGCAGTTATATCGCGCAGCACTTGGCGCGGAAAAGGAGAAAAATGAGGCATTGTGGGCTACTCTTGCAGGGGTTTTTATGTTAAAAAACAGAACACTCGTGAGAACGCGGGAGCGTCTGCAATATACAGCCAATATTTTTTACGATAATTTAAGCCATCAGTATGTGGCACGCGAAAGCGGATATGCCTATTACGATGAAGCAGAAGCTGAGGTGATGTTATTGCCATTTATTCATATCAATGTCATGAAGACATGCGCACAGCTCCTGGTACCACCGCGCGAATTTCTTAGCGAAGATGTCAATTTGAAACTTCTCAAACAAGAATTGCAGAAATTGAACCTGAAACTGGACGATCATGAACTGCAAACTGGCAAGCTTGATAAGCTGTTCAACAGTACCGGGGGACGCCTCTTGCTTAAAGAGGGGATTTTGCCAGTGCAGCTGCAGGTGGGCAAGGTGATGTTGAATTTGCCGGGCATGGAACTGCAGCTGCTTAAAGAGCAGACGCCGTACGGGTTTTTAAATCCCGCACAACGCAAGTGTATGCTTCATGTTTATAAGGATCAAGCAATCGGTAATTATGAATTGCCGATTGCACCGCGTGCCGGTAAAGACATTTATGACAAAATCATTCCAAGTCCTTCACGGGTTACAGCTGAACAATTTTTAGGTTATGGGCCGGGTTTGCATGTCGATAAAATAACGAAAAAGGTTTATGCCAGTACAGAAGGAAGCTTGCGGTTTGCTTTAACGCGTATTCCAATGGTAACGCCGCTGCACACGCGCACACAAGACATCAGAGAATTTGTGATGAGCCAGCAGGACTTAGTGATTGAAGGCTCTGTTTTGACAAATGGGTTTTTGCAATGCAGCGGTAATGTGCTGATCCGTGGAAATATCCAAGGCGGCAAGGTTTTTGTTGATGGTGAGCTATTGGTGGAAGGCGGTGTGCATCATAAAGCCTATGTAAAAGTGGGCAAGGACATGGAATGTCAGTATGTTTCAGGAGCCACCATTGTTTCACATGCAATGGTGCGCGTACGTAAATATGTCGTGAATTCTCAGCTCATCGCATTAGGCGGGTTGTGTGTAGAAGACCCGACAGCTGGGCGCATACTGGGCGGAGAGTGTTTTGTGGGCGGGGGAGTGGCTGCGGCCGTGGGCGGCTCCTTGCGCGGAGTGAATACGGCGGTGGAAGTGCTGCGCCATCCGCAGCGGTATTTGATTAAAATGGAGCTCACTGAATTAGTCCCGCGTAATGAGCTTTTAACGAAACAGCTGGAACTCTTAAAACGCCGCCATGGCGCGCGCTGCCTGGATGAAACAGTGCCGCTTAGTGAATTTGCATCCGCTAAACATGAGGTAATTAAAGCGATGCGCAAACAGGTAAGCTATTTGTACAACGAATTAAAAAATTTGGAACGCCGGCAGCAGGAACTGGAAGAGTTATTGCGGCATCCAATTGCGGCAGCCAATCCCCCAACGCCGCCAACCGTGCGCTTCATGCGTAATGTTTTCCCAGGTCTGCGCGTCACCATTTGCAATTACAGTAAGCTGGTTCATCAGCACGGCAATGGTGTTGAATTTCTTTTTGATGAAAAACGCCGCAAACTGGGGCAACGTTCCATCGTTCCATTTTAGCATAACAGCGGATGGTTGTTTGTGGAGATGGGCCAGAACCCAAGCTTGCAGCATGCGCAGGCAGAACTGAGTAGCGCTATTCAGCCGCTCCTGCGCAGCGGACGTTCACAGTGCTGGGCGGCAGGCGGAACATTGGTGCTGGTGGATCCGCCTTTGCCTGCAGCACTGAATATGGAGCGCGACGAAACCTTGTTTCGTTATATGGAGAATGTTTATCCAGCAGCTGAAGCTTCCCGCCAAACATTGTGGGACAGTTTTGTTTTTGTGCGCGTCTATCGCTGGCTGCGCCCGGCAATTACGCTGGGACGCCATCAGCTGGCTGCTGAAACATTCCTGGATATGAAACGTGTGGCAGCAGCAGGTATTCCCGTAGTGCGGCGCATTACCGGCGGACAGGCTGTCTTACATGTAGCGGAGCTTACTTATTCAGTAGTGGCATCGCGCCGCCACCCGCGCTTGGGCGGCAATATTCGTGCCAGCTATGAAGCGATTGCCGCTATTTTACTGCGTTTCTTAGCAGCCCTAGGTGCAGCACCTAATGCTGCTGCGGCTCACTTTGTTCAAACACAGCGCAGAACTGCCCATATTTGTTACGACAGCATTGGCTGGGCGGAAGTGACACTTGGCGGAAAAAAACTTGTGGGCGCCGCACAACGGCGCGGACGTTATGCCTTTTTGCAACACGGTTCCCTGCCCTTGCTGCATACGGGAATGACACTCAGTGACTGGCTGCTGCCGCAGCAAATTCCTCAGCAGCGCAGCAATCCCCATGCTGTGTTAAGTGAAATTACCGCTTGCGCACATGCTGCCCACCATGCACCACAGCAGCTGGCACAGCAGCTGGCTCAGTGTTTTTTTGAGACTTTGACTGAACCCCGCCCGGCAAATTGCTGAATTTCCAAGATCTTACATTGTTAGTGGATTTTGATGATACAATGATAATGGTTTGGGCAAAAATAACCAATACTGAACCAGTCTAATGAACCCAACTAATACCGCAGCACCGCCTGCTGTCTCTTTGTACGATACCTCCTTGCGCGATGGCTTGCAGGGTGAAAAAATTAAACTCAGCCTTGAAGATAAACTTTTGGTGGTTGAAGAGTTAGATAGTCTGGGACTGCACTACATAGAAGGTGGGTTCCCGCTGGCCAGTGAGCAGGAGTTGACTTTTTTTAAACGCGTCAAACAGCTTAAACTTAAACACGCAGCAATCGCAGCATTTGGCAGCACACGCTCACCAAGTGAGCGTGTGGAAAATTCCGCGCATTTGCAGGCGCTCTTGCGCGCAGAAACATCAGTGGTCACAATCGTCGGCAAATCCTGGGAACGCCATGTACGTGAGGTGTTGCGAACAACACCCGCAGAAAATTTGCGTATGATCGAGCAATCGGTAGCCTGGCTCAAACGCCATGAGCTGGAAGTTATTTATGACGCTGAACATTTTTTCGATGGTTATCAAGCTGATCCCGAACATGCTTTAAAAACATTGCGTGCAGCCTGCGCAGGTGGTGCCGATCTGGTGGTGCTCTGTGATACCAATGGCGGCATGTTCCATCAAGAATTGCTTGCTGCCGTGAAAGCAGTGGCTGCAGATGTTAACATCGCACACTTTGGCATTCATCTGCATAACGATACCGGTATGGCTGTTGCTAATTCGCTGCTGAGCTTGGAAGCGGGCTGTACACAGATCCAAGGCACCCTCAATGGCTGGGGTGAACGCTGCGGTAATACGAATTTGGCACTGGTGATCGGCAATCTGCACTTTAAGTTGGGACGCAGTCCGCTGACCGCTGAACACTTGCGGCACTTAACCTATGCAAGCAGACGTTTGAATGAAATTGCCAATATTCCCAATGATGATAAATGCGGTTATGTGGGACGCAGCGCTTTTGCGCATAAAGCAGGACAGCATGCCGATGTCATTTTGAAATCGGCTGAGCTGATGGAACATATGGACGCACAAGCAGTCGGCAATACACGACGCGTCTTATTATCGGAATTGGCAGGACGCGCCACAGTCGCCGTTAAACTCAATAGGTTCGGCGCATTTGATAAAAATGCTGCCGAAGTCAAAATGCTGGTTGCCAAACTCAAACGCGCTGAACAAATCGGTTATGAATATGAGGCGGCAGAAGCTTCTTTCGATTTAATCATTCGCCAAACATTGGGGCAGTACCGTAAATTGTTTGAGCTAATAGAATACGGAGTTTCTATTGAAAGCGCACGGATGGAGGCTGCTGAAGAAACAATGGTTCCCGAACGCACAAATGCTTTTGTGCGTGTGCGTGTGGCGGGTAAGGAACTTGCCGGCATTGCGGCGGGCAAGGGCCCTGTGGGGTCCCTGGACAGTGCCTTGCGTAAGGCACTGGTACCTGTTTTTCCCTTTATAGCCGAACTAAGTTTGTCCAACTATAAGGTGCGTGTCTTAGATGGCCCTACAGCAGCCACCGCTGCAAGCACACGCGTACTCATCGAAACACAATCAAAAAATCCAAACTGGCCATTTAAACGTTGGGAAACTATCGGCGTTTCTGCTAATATTATCGATGCTTCATGGCAGGCACTTGTCGATTCTTTTGAATTTATTTACAATGAATTGGGAAATGGCATAAAATAATAAAATAATATTGCCGCCGCGTGCATATTTTCAGGCTTTTACTTGTTATTTCACCGTTAAATTGCTTTAAGTTAAGCTTCAGGGTACCGATAATTAAAATAATGATTTTATTCAATCACTAAGCTATTTTATTGTGATTGAATTTTTTTTGTTTACACGGAGAGTCAATGATGACAATTGATAAGTTGCCCGGCATTGGTCAGCAGTTGTACGGGGCATCCAAAAGAATTGGCCAGCTTAATAAGCTGCCGCAGTCGCCGCAGGGCGATTCTATTAAAATTTCAGTTTCCGCACAAGCTAAACTAGACACTGAGCGGATGGCGTTGGCCAAAACACGCTTGGGACAGCATCTTAACAATGGTGTCATTGCTCCAGCTGTCCTTGAACGTGTGACTGATAAAATTGCCGCTGAACTGGGTTATCAGCATGGTGTTCAATCATAAGTTGTAAGTGTCTCAGCGCAGCTTAACTGACCAAACTGAAAAATGTAACTATTTTTATCATTCCTGGCGGCGGGATGAAAGCCGCACATTCCCAGTTCTTTAAACATGGTCATAAACACCAGCGGTAGCAGGGGAAGTTTGGGTGGCTTTTGGCAGTGCAGGTTCATTGCCTTACCGCTGCCGCTACCACTATTGTTATTGTTTGGCAGAACGGGTTGTTTTGTCCTGATCTTCTTTTATTGCAGTGTTGCAGGGCAGCTCTGGGGACTGGAGCGGCACCACATTGCGCTTGCTGAGTTCACGTTTAAACAGGAAAATATATTCACGCGTGCCGATGGCGTGCTGGTACTGAAACACACAACGCGCCTGCCGCAGCCAGGTGCCGTACATTACAATTTTTCAGCTCACCCGCTCTCGCCGCCTGTACACTTCAGTACTCAGGGCTACTTGGGCACGGCTGCCGTGTTTGCGCACGGTAGTGCGCCAGTGCCTGTGCCCGTTCCCCAAGCGTGGCGTGCAGCGCACTCCACAGGGTGGGGCCTGCGATTTTATTTTTTTCCACGCAGTTTGTCCACAGCTGATGTGTTATTGGAACAGGTCAGAATTGCCTGGCGCCATCCGGCAGCCGCCCCTTACAGGGAACGGTGGGCCTTGGAATTGGACAATGGCAAACCAGTTGTGCATTTGGAAAATTTATTTCATTCCGACACCCAAGAACAGTCGCTGCGCATCATAAGCTCCGTGATGGCAAAATTGGAGACCTGGAATAAACTGGAACTGAGCTACAATCCTGCAACAGGCCTTGTCACTCAGTGGTTGAATGGCCAGCTGGCGGGCAGTGCCGCTGCGCGTGCCGCTGAAACGGGACAACTTTATGCTTTTCAGTTTGCAGCATTGCCAACTGCTCCAACGTTTATGCTGGGAACGCATTTTGATGGGCTTATCGATGAATTAAGCTTTTATCCTGTACCCTTGGCGCCGCAGCTGGGACAAACTGCACTGGCCGAGCGCAACGCGCCGTTTACCGCTAGCTGGAGCAGTCATGTTTTTCGCTTGCAGCCATTTACGCGCATTAAACAGCTTAAGCTTATTGGCACAAACATTGCACCGCAGGCAGTGACTGTTGTTGTTTGTGCCAGCTCCGCCTATTTTTCTGCATTGCATTTACCAATGTTTGAAACTGCCGCTGCCGCTAATACACAGCAAAAAATATCCACAGCCGCTTCACTGCCGCAGGGGCTGCAATGTGAAGCGCAGCCCCTGCGGCAGGATTTCACCATGCCCGCAGACACATTTTATTACCAACTGTTCCTGCTGATCAAGCAGCGCGGGTACCCTTATGCCGAAATGACGGCATTGGAACTGGATACTGAACACGATCTGCCGCCCTTAACGCCCGTCATGACAGCTGTTAAAAGCTTTCCACGGGCTATTTTATTGCAGTTTAATGCCGGCCTTGAAGACGACTTAGCGGGTTATACGCTGCGCTATCGCCATGAACGCACCCAGCAGGTTACGGAGCTGCAGCTGCCCTTAACAACATTGCAGGCGCAGCAGCAGAGCCCGCATGAATATACGTATTTACTTAACGGTCTCAGCCCAGGATTGCTTTATACACTTGAACTACGCGCTTATGATCGGATAATGAACGGAACAACACGCGTTTCACGCCGCGCGGCACGGACAACTATTGCCACACCCATACAGCCCGAAGCATTCTAAGGCAGCAGTGCTGCAGGATTCAGTCAGTATGCTGCGTTATTCATTTCGTTTGCAGCCATTAACACAGCTCTTAGAGTATAATCATTAGGCAGAAGTGTCTTGTTGCCGTGCTGGCTTAGTGGGATAACATGTTATAGCAGCTCAGTGGTTTCAGTTTGAAAAAATATGCCCTTAATGTATTTGCGCTCAGTGTCCTAAGCGCATTCCTGTACACGCTCTCAATACCTGCGCTTTATGCACAGGATGCCGCACCGCTTCCAGCATCGGCACAAGTGCTGAGCCCCACGGCACCCGCACCAGCCCTTATCCAACGCTCGCAGCTTGCCATTACCTTCAGTTACGCTTTTACTGAATTTGAAAATTCACTCAATCAAACCTTTCAAGACGTAATCTATGTAGATAAACGTTTTGAAGATAATAATTACGACTCGCTCACAGCAGAGGTGACACTCAAGGGACCTATTAAAGTTGTCAGCCTGCCGCAAACACAGCAACTGCGCGTGACGCTGCCATTGCGCATCGATGCCGTGTATAAATTTGATGAAACCATTAAGGGTAAATTTCTGTGGTGGGAGCCCAGCTTTGAACTCAGGGAACACCAGCCACTCGAATTTGATATTTTACTCAGTTTCACATTGACTCCGCAACTGGATCAGGAGCTGAGGTTGCAGGTTCAGACAGCGGTGGATTTTGAATGGCTGACATTTCCTTATGTTTCCTTTTACTATTTTTTCAAATTTCGCGTTACTGAACAGGTGCAGATAAAATTGCAGCGCACATTGCAGCGTTATGCCCGTGAACGCATCGATCAAGCATTGCACGAGCGCGTCGATGTTAAAAGACTCATCACCCAATACCAATACCAGCTTGCAAACGAACCGTTTATCTTAAATGCCGAACAACAATTATGGGGCGTCGCTGATCACCTGAGCGTAGTGGTGGCGCCATTGGAAGTGACTGAACAGGCACTTGTGATGCAAGCTACGTTTACGATGAATTTAGATCTGCTCTGGGATGAAGACGGTTATCAGCAGTTGCGTGCAGAATACCCGCGGCTGCGTTTTTACTTGCCGCGCCGCGGTGAGGCTGGGGAACCAACGTTTGCTGTCAATGCCTCAGTGCGCATCAGCCCGCAGGCATTGCAGAAATTGATGGTCGTGCGGATGACGCGCGAGCCCATTTTCATCAGCCAAGGCAAAAATACTATGCAGGTGCGCGAAGTGTACTTTAAAGCTCATGAAAATCGTCTGGTTGTCGATGTTTACCTGGACATGATCAATCGCAACGATACATTTGAAATGCTGGCAACGCTGTTTGCGCGTCCCGAATATATCCATGCCACCGGTGCCATTGAACTCAGAGATGTGGATTATTCACTGCACTCAGAAAGCTTTTTACTCAAACTTTGGAATGCCGCCAATAAGGAGCGGCTGCAGCAGGCGATTATTGACAATGTGCGCTTGCCCGTGCAAGACCTGGCAACAGAAGTGAAAGCGCTCACCGCGACTGCACTCAATGAATTGGAATTCGGCTCTTTTGGCGAGCTGGAAGTTCGTCTTCCAGCAGTCACCATTCAGGATGTTTTCATGGATGGCAATTATCTGGTGATGCTTGTCAACTTTAAGGGAACAGCAATTGTGAATTTACATCAATTGTTTTAATGTCCTGCATTTGCTGCAACAAGCTTTTTACTCAAACTTTGGAATGCTGCCAATAAAGATCGGCTGCAGCAGGCGATTATTGACAATGTGCGCCTGTCGGTGCAAGACCTGGCAACAGCAGTGAAAGTATTCACCGCGACTGCACTCAATGAATTGGAATTCGGCTCTTTTGGCAAGCTGGAAGTTTATCTCCCAGCAGTCACCATTTCGGATGTTTTCAAGGACGGCAATTATCTGGTGATGTTTGTCAACTTTAAGGGAACAGCAATTGTGAATTTACATCAATTGTTTTAATGTCCTGCATTTGCTGCAGCAAGCTTTTTACTCAAGCTTTGGAATGCCGCCAGTAAAGAGCGGCTGCAGCAGGCGATTATTGACAATGTGCGCCTGCCGGTGCAAGACCTGGCAACAGCAGTGAAAGCGCTCACCGCGATTGCACTCAATGAATTGGAATTCGGCTCTTTTGGCAAGCTGGAAGTTTATCTTCCAGCAGTCACCATTTCGGATGTTTTCAAGGACGGCAATTATCAGGTGGTGTTTGTCAATTTTAAGGGAACAGCGATTGTGAATTTACATCAATTGTTTTAATGTCCGGCATTTGCTGCAACAAGCTTTTTACTCAAACTTTGGAATGCCGCTAATAAAGAGCGGCTGCAGCAGGCGATTATTGACAATGTGCGCCTGTCGGTGCAAGACCTGACAACAGCAGTGAAAGTGCTCACCGCGACTGCACTCAATGAATTGGAATTCGGCTTTTTTGGCAAGCTGGAAGTTTATCTCCCAGCAGTCACCATTTCGGATGTTTTCAAGGACGGTAATTATCAGGTGGTGTTTGTCAACTTTAAGGGAACAGCGATTGTGAATTTACATCAATTGTTTTAATGTCCGGCATTTGCTGCAACAAGCTTTTTACTCAAACTTTGGAATGCTGCCAATAAAGAGTGGCTGCAGCAGGCGATTATTGACAATGTGCGCTTGCCTGTGCAAGACCTGGCAAGCAGTGAACGCGCTCACCGCGACTGCACTCAATGAATTGGAATTCGGATCTTTTGGCAAGCTGGAAGTTTATCTCCCAGCAGTCACCATTTCGGATGTTTTCAAGGACGGCAATTATCAGGTGGTGTTTGTCAATTTTAAGGGAACAGCGATTGTGAATTTACATCAATTGTTTTAATGTCCGGCATTTGCTGCAGCAAGCTTTTTACTCAAGCTTTGGAATGCCGCTAATAAAGAGCGGCTGCAGCAGGCGATTATTGACAATGTGCGCCTGCCTGTGCAAGACCTGGCAACAGCAGTGAAAGCGCTCATCGCGATTGCACTCAATGAATTGGAATTCGGCTCTTTTGGCAAGCTGGAAGTTTATCTCCCAGCAGTCACCATTTCGGATGTTTTCAAGGACGGCAATTATCAGGTGGTGTTTGTCAACTTTAAGGGAACAGTGATTGTGAATTTACATCAATTGTTTTAATGTCCGGCATTTGTTGCTGCAAGCTTGCGAAAATTGTGTTTTTATAATACAATACACTCAGCGGCTTGAGCAGCAGCACTCAGGGAGGCCCTTATGCAAGCGGCAAACTTAATCCCGTCAGGGTCGGAAGACAGCAGCGGTCGGTGTGTTGGCTTGGCGTGAGGATGCTTGTTTGGGTGCCGTTGCTTTAGCTGCGGGAAGTGTAGCAAGCTCATTAAGGCTCTCAGCACTCAGCATGTACACTATTTTTGCACGCAAATATCGTCCCGAACGCTTCCAACAAGTCCTGGAACAAGAAGCTGTCACGCGTACACTGATGCGTGCCATTGCTGGACAGAAAGTGGGGCATGCTTACCTTTTTTCAGGCCCACGCGGCGTGGGCAAAACAACCGTTGCGCGTGTTCTGGTGAAAACACTGAACTGCGCCGCTGCCACAGAAGACGGCACGCAGTGTTGCGGAGCTTGTGAATTTTGCCTGGAAATCACCAAGGGCATTTCCTTGGATTATCAGGAGATTGACGGTGCCTCTCATCGCGGCATCGATCAGATCCGCGAACTGAAAAGTCAACTCCCGTATGCTTCCGCACGCAAAAAATATCGCGTGTTTGTCATTGACGAAGCGCATATGCTGACCACAGAAGCTTTCAATGCCATGCTTAAAGCATTGGAAGAACCGCCGCGCAAGGTCATTTTTATCCTTTGCACCACTGAAAGCGGCAAGATCCCGGTGACCATTCGTTCGCGCTGTCAGCATCTTCGTTTTCAATTAGTCTCCGGTGACCATTTACAGAAAATGCTGATGCAGCTAGCTGAGCGTGAAAGTATTGCTGTCACAGCTGATGCTTGTTTTTACATTGCCAAACATGCTAACGGCTCTATTCGTGACGCTCAGAATTTATTTGAACAGGTCTCAGCATACAGCGGCGGTACAGTGACGCAAGAAACAACATTAGCAGCCCTAGGCGCCGTTTCAAAAGAACGGCTGCACAGCTTTATTGTCCATCTGCTTGCCAATGATCTGCCCGCCAATTATCGCTTGCTTGAAGAATTGACGCAGGATGGCGGAACTTTTGCCGCTTTTCTTTATGAACTGGTGGAACTGTTTTCAATGTTCACCTATTTGCAGGCAGGCGTCAAAGAAAGCAGCCTCTTAAATATGAGCCCCGCTGATCTTAAACAATTTCATGAACTCAGTACACGGTTTCAGCGCGACGAGCTTTATAAACTTTTGGATTGTTGTTTTGAATTTATTCTGGAACTCAAGTACAACACAGCTGAACAAACACTCAGACAACTTGCGCTCATTAAACTGCATCGTTATCAAACACTTGTCAGTAATGAAGAGTTGCGCGCTGGGTTGGAACTTTTGGCGAAAGCCGCCAACCTGGATGCCGCTCCCGCATCAGTGCCTCAGTCGCCGTCTCAGTTGCAGTCTCAGTCGCCGCCGCATTCCGCTAAAGCCAATCCCACTAACCCCACCAACCCTACCGACGACGCTGCTGCCAGTACTTCGCCGCCACCGCCGCCCACACGCGCTAGTGCAACAGTGTCTTTGCCCCCGCAGCATAAACATAAACCCGCCACAGTAAAGGCAGAAGCTTTTAAGCTGGATACCTGGAATGAAAGCACTTATCGCCGCTTGATGACAATAGCCATGCGTGCCGAACATCGGTTGGCCCCAACACTTAAAAGTTATGCCTTTGTGGATTATGCACCCGCACAGGGCAGACTCAGACTTAAACAAGTGGAGACAAACACTGCAGCACCAATGAGCGCAGACGCACTCAGTCGTAATTTGTCCGTCATGCTGCAAGAGCTGAGTATACAGGGACGCATAGTATTGGCTGCACCCATTAGTGCTGTAATTGTGCTCCCGCATCCGCTGACAACCGCTACCGAACAGGTGATGACAGTTTTTAAGGATGCCAAACTAGTGCAGCATTAATGGAACCCCCCGGATAACAATGATGAATGATAATATGAATGAGCTTTTTAAAAAAGCACAACAATTACAGCAGCAGCTCCAGCAGCAACAGGCTAAATTGGCTGAGCAGGAGGTGGAAGGAAGTGCCGGCGGCGATATGGTGCGCGTGGTGATGCGTGGAAATTTCCAAGTCACACGTGTGCACATTGCACCCGAACTGCTGCGGAAGGAAGACCAGAACATGTTGGAAGACCTCGTTGCATCAGCTGTCAATAATGCTTGCACGCAGCTGCGTGAGGCCTCACAAAAAGGTTTGGGCAGCATGGCAAGCGAGCTGGGACTCCCGCCCGGCTTCATGGGGTGATCACTGCTGGTAAACAATGAGCTCCGCATTTAAGGCAGCTTGTACAGCATTTGCCAAATTACCCGGCTTGGGCAGGCGCTCAGCAGAACGCTTGGTGTTTCATTTGCTCGCCCATAAATCGATGACAACAGAAGTGCTCACAGCACTCAAACGTGTCATTCAGGAAATGCAGCCGTGCAGCACTTGCGGGCTGATCTCCGAAACCAATCCCTGTAAAATTTGCTCAACGCCTACACGTGAACAGAAACTTATTTGTGTTGTGAAAACCGCACATGATGCGTTTAGAATTGAACGTTCGGGCGGATTCAATGGTTTATACCATGTCCTCGGCGGCTTGCTTTCACCACTGGCTGCGGTGGATGAACAGGATTTGACCATTGCGCAGCTCTGCACACGCGTGCGCGGGCAAAAAAAAGAACTCCTGCTTGCATTTGAAGACAGCCTTGAAGGTGTGGCTACCGCTCAACTCTTGCGTGAGCGCCTGAGTAACGAAAACGGCTTGCGCTTTACCCGCATGGCTGTTGGGTTGCCCGTAGGAGCCGGTTTAGAACACATCGATAGCGTCACACTCAAACACTCGCTTGCTCAGCGTAAGCAGCTGGATGACCCGTTGACTCAATGAAACATTGTTTAGTGCGAGCATTGCGAGCGCTTATGAAAGGCAAGCTTATTTGTGGCTGCAGCTGAACTTGAAACGTGTTTTCTTGCCGGTGCCAGTGGTTCCATCGGCAGCAATGTGCTCAGTGTTCTGGCGCATTTAAATGCACAGGCTGAGCAGCCTAAGCTGGCAATTAAGCGTAAACGTTATGTTTTAACGGGACTTGCTGTTTATAAAAATACCGCCTGGTTAAAAGAAATTTTAAGCGCTCCGCAGTCAGCGCCTGCAGCACAGCCCGCTGTTGTGACGCCAGAACATTTGCAAACGCTTGCCATTGCCAATGCAGCCGCACGCCATAACTTCAAACAGTTTCTGGTTACCGTGCCCGCCTGGAAACAGCTGCGCGTTTATGCCAGTACAGCAGAAGCCATGGCAGCCAGTCCTGCCGACACCTTAATCAATGCACTGAGCGGCAGTGCCGGTTTGCCGCCAACCGTCATTGCCCTGGAAACGGGTATGCGCGTGTTGCTTGCTAATAAAGAAAGTCTTGTGATGGGCACCATGTTAATCCCTGAGCTCATCGCCCGCCAAAAGACAACACTCAGTGAGCGTATTGTTCCCATCGACAGCGAGCATAAATCCCTGCAAACACTTATGCGCGGCTACCAGCCGCATGAGCTCAGTCGTTATATTCTCACCGCGTCCGGCGGTCCCTTTTGGCAGCGTCCATTAGCAAATCCCAAACCAAGCGAAGCGCTAGCCCATCCCAACTGGGACATGGGCGCTAAAATTTCCATCGATTCGGCAACCATGATGAATAAGGGACTGGAACTCATTGAAGCGCATGTCTTATTCAAAATCCCCTACACACAACTGAGCGCAATCATTCACAAGGAACAAATGATTCATGCCATTATTGAACTGGTTAATGGCGAACAGATAGCATTGATGGGCGCTAACGATATGCGTTATGCCATCCAAGGCGCATTCACTTATCCAGAGCTCAGCGCAGGCGCTTATAAATCCTTTAGCCTGAGCGAACACACAGCACTGAGTTTTCATCCCATCCCGGCAGGACGTTATCCACTTTTTGAGCTGGCTTGTGCCTGCGGCAAGGCAAGCGCCACCCTGCCCACCCTGTCCATTGTCATGAACGCAGCCAATGAAGCTTATGTTTATGCCTTTTTGGCGGAACAGCTTTCATTTAACGCTATGCTGAAAGGCATTTGCACTGAGGTGGAGCTTTATGAACGCACAGCACACAGCGCTGACAGTATGCGCACAGCACGTTCTTTAAGCGCTATTATGGAACTGGATCAGGAAATTAAAACACGCGTGCAAACACAGCTTAAGCGTAAACATTGAACGTTTTTTTTTAACCTGAATGTGTTCCCAAACTCCCAGAAAATCGCGGTTGCGCGGGCAGCTGAGCCGCTTCAGACGTGCCGTCCTGCCACAATTAGCCAAACGCCCTGCAGCATTAGCATTGAAAGTGCCAGCAGTTGCGCCGTCGCCGCTAAAGAGCCTGCCCGCCAACTTGGCGCAAACCTTTAAGGTTTCGCTTGACCAGCTGAACGTGCTGCTGTCCCCTCAGTACGCAGCCCAAGTCCAAGCGGACAGCTTCACCCTGACAGACAGCTTTGCCTGGACCGGCAGCCGTCAGACCTTGTGGCAGCTATTGGCTTATGGCGAAGTTCTGCTGGAACTTTTAAATATTGAAACGGTGACGCAGACGGCACAGCTTACAGACTGCTGGGGCCGTGCCTTGCAACTCATGCGCGGCACTGGGGTGGCACGCACAGACAGCTGGGTGGAATTGCCGCGGTGCTGGCACGATGATCAATTTGTAGTCTGGGAACGGCTTTATTGGCGCGGCCGCCTTCGTTACTTAGCATTGTTGTTTGGTTGCGAAAAAGATACCGTCACCAATTTACGTGTGAACGTGCAGCTTACCGTCACCCTCGCCGCGCCGCGCATGCGGCTTTTATATGTTCCCATGTTAGAGCAATACATTGAAAAAATTAAGCTCTGCATGAAACTCTTTGCCGCCAGTCCACTGGCAAACGAACTGGCGAGTAAAACGCGCAGTCCAGAGCAGTACCATTTACAGCTGCAGCACCACTGGCAACGCGAATTTGCCCCGCGGGCAGCCGCTGTGCGCCACAAGGATCCCAAACGTTATTACGACTTTTTGTTTCCGCGCCCACTTGCGCACACCATAAAACTTATGGAAACAACCTGGCGGGAACTGCAGCGTTTTCATGCCCACGCAGCCATAAAACCACGGCTGCCAAGCGGTGCAGCATTAACAGCCCCGCTGCCCGCCACACAAAAAACCCTCCAGGCAATACGCCATGCGCTGCTGCAGTTTTGCGCAGCATTGCCGCAGACCTTGCAATTGCGGCTGCCGCCGCGGCTGCTCAGTAACATACTGTCAGTACCCGAGGATATTTTGTTGACAATTTTTGCCGAAGGCTGCGAATGTCATTTTTTTGCACTGGCACTGAGCGCCGTTTGCCCATACTGTTGCAGCCCCCTCGCCTTAAACACCGGGCTATTGACTGCCGTCACAGAAACGCAGCGCCTGGAGCTGCAGTGCCCGTTTTGCCATAATGCTTTTAACGTACTGACAGCGGATATTGCCTGCAAACTTCAATTACAGGCAGCCAATGTGTTTTCAGCGCGTCATGTTTTGCCGCGCGCAACGGGCCTTGCCCGCCAATTTGCCGCCACTCAGCTGGAGCTGCAGCCGCTGCCCGCCCAAACGGTCATTGTTCAAGCAACGCTTTCAGCGAATGTGTGGACACGTGTGCTTACCTTGCCGCCAGGGCGTTATCGACTGCTCAGTCATGGACGGCACCCAAATAGCGGATTGGATTTTATCATGGAAGCCGCTCCGCCAGCGGCGGCAGCGCCGCCGCTGCCAACACTCCCGCTTATTCGCACACAGCAAGGACAGCTAACGCACATTGCCGCGGTGGATGAAGCTTCTTCGCCAATACCTGTTTTTATAGGGGCACAACTTAAGGTGGTGGTGGAAAACAACGTTTCTGTTACAGCACCGCCTGCAGTTTTACGCCTGCAAAAGGTCACAACATCGCAACCGCCGCCTGCTGCCCTGCCGCTGGCTGCAGACGTTTTATCACTGGAACATTTTTTCCCGTACTTGCTTAAACATGCGCCGCAAACGCTGCGAAACCTTTGTACGCAGGAAAACACCCCATTGCAATTTGCTTTTAAGCGGCTGCCGCTGCTGTTATGTAAAGGACTTCCTGCAGCCGCTGGCACCCCCGATTTTTTGGAACAGGAAGCTGTATGGACAGCGCGCTTACGCGCTGAACCTGGTGTCACTTGGCTGCCCGGTTTTACGTACCAGTGGCTTTGTTTGCTGCCAAATGAAGTACTGGGTCTCAGGCTTGCATTGGAAACCTTTGCTTATTTCTATAAACGCGCCCTGGCTGTGAAGTTGGTGTATATTTCTGGTGCTGGCAAATTTTTTACAGAACCAGAGCCACAGACCACCGCTCAGCCAGGTTACCCTTATGGACGATTGCAGGGAGCGGTTTATCATGCAGCAACAGCCCTGCTTAAAGAATGTGACAGCAGCGGCTTAATCCTCAGTGCAGCCAGTGTGAGTACTCCGGTGATGGAAAAATGGCTGCGCACGGTAGAGCAGGTGGATATTAAACGCTTGCCGCTCAGTAAACAAATCCGCGCTGAACTTGGCGCAGAAACTTTTTACTGGCTTACGCCTGCGCGTTCATGACGTTTATTTTGAGCCATTTCACTTGAGACGAGCAGCAGCATTGGCGATTGCTTGGTTATCGCGCAGCGGTACGATGCTCAAGCCTTTCGTAAAGACGCGCACGTTCAGTAAACAAGTCCGCGCTGAACTTGGCGCAGAAACTTTTTACTGGCTTACGCCTGCGCATTCATGACGTTTATTTTGCAGCCAGTTTCGCTTGACGAGCAGCAGCATTGGCGATTGCTTGGTTGTCGTGCAGCGGTACGATGCTCAAGCCTTTCGTAAAGAAGACGCGCACGTTCAGTAAACATATCCGCGCTGAACTTGGCGCAGAAACTTTTTACTGGCTTACGCCTGCGCGTTCATGACGTTTATTTTGAGCCATTTCACTTGAGACGAGCAGCAGCATTGGCGGTTGCTTGGTTGTTGCCAATAAGCTGATAAAACTTGGCTGCCGCGCAGCGGTACGATGCTCAAGCCTTTCGTAAAGACGCGCACGTTCAGTAGACATATCCGCGCTGAACTTGGCGCAGAAACTTTTTGTTGGTTTACGCCTGCGCGCATGACGTTTATTTTGCAGCCAGTTTCGCTTGACGAGCAGCAGCTTTGACGGCTGCTTGGTTGTCGCCAATAAGCTGATAAAGCTTGGCTGCCTGTGCATAATCCTGTCGCGCAGCGGTACGACGCTCAAGCCTTTCGTAAAGACGCGCACGTTCGTAATAATAAAGCGGTTCTTGCGGCGCGTTAAAAATTTCATCGCTGAGCAGCCGCAGACCAGTTTGATAAAATTCATCAGCCGTCCGCAATTGCACGCGCATCAGCTCGCCAAGGAAATAATACCCCTCATAATCCAACGGATCCAAAATAAGCGCCTGCTGCAGAGTTTGCTCAGCTGCTTCATAACGCTGCAATTGCAACTGAATGCGCCCCTGAGTAATGTAGGCATTGTTTTCACGCGGGGCAATGATCATAGCCTGCGCAGTGTCTTTCAAGGCCCGCTCAGGATCATTGACTTGCATATAAGAAAGCGCACGACTGAGATAACCCTTGCTGATAAATTTGTTAAGCTTGAGCGCGTATGTGAAATCCTTAATGGCTGCGTGATGATCATCGTTTAGCGCCTTGGCAACACCTCTATTGTAATAGGCTTTTTCATTGCTGGGATCATGGAAGATTACAGCGGAAAAGTCCGCTGTTGCTGCTTTGCCTTCGGAAATGCGTAAATAAGTGCTGCCCCTGTAAAAATAAGCCGTAGCACTGCGTGGATTTAATTCTATCCACTTGCTATAATCCACAATGGCTGCACGAAAACGTTTTTGCTCCGAATAAAGCGAACCGCGATAAGAATACAACTTGGCACTGCGCGGATTGAAAGCCAGGGCTGCTGTAAAATCCGCTTCTGCACGCGGGTACTGTCTCAGTTGCATCCAGCTGAGCGCACGCAGCTCATAACCCTCCGCCAAAGAACTGTCCAAGGCAAGTGCCTCGCTGAGCTTAGCTATAGCTGTCCGATAGGCTTGATCCTTATAAGCACGTTTGCCCGTTGAGAACAGGCTTTGTGTTTGATAGCGGCGTTTATCAATGTCACTTTCGCCTAAGGCAAGCTTAGCTTGCCCTGAAACAGCCGCAACTGCCACCTGCACACTTAACATCAGCGCACAGCCCAATAACAAACAATAACGGCGCAGCAAACTTATACGATATCCACACATACCATTAGTATAAACTGAGCTTATAAACTTGTTTCGCTGATTTTTTCAAATTACCAGTGTACAGCGCGGCACTATGGGGGAGCAGCACTTTCATGCAAACTAAGACAGAGACCCGCAGCAACGGTTTGCTGGTCTTGCAATGAGATCAGGATAAAACGTCCCATTGGTTTATTCTCCGCGTAGGTTTCCAATGGATACGGCGCCGAGAGCAGTAAACGCACGCGCCCAATACTGTTCATCTTGAGTTCTTTGGGCGCTGGTTCTTCAATGCCATTGTGAACGTTGAGCTGTGAGCTCGCGCAGGCGCGTTTTAATGTTTGCGCGGCACTATGCAAAGACCCGCAGCACGGTGCACTTTCATGCAAACTAAGACAGAGACCCGCAGCAACGGTTTGCTGGTCTTGCAATGAGCTGTCAGGATAAAACGTCCCATTGGTTTATTCTCCGCGTAGGTTTCCAATGGATACGGCGCCGAGAGCAGTAAACGCACGCGCCCAATACTGTTCATCTTGAGTTCTTTGGGCGCTGGTTCTTCAATGCCATTGTGAACGTTGAGCTGTGAGCTCAGCGCGTCAAGGCGCGTTTGTAATGTTTGTTTGCGTTTGATAGCGGCACTATGCAGGAGCAGTACTTTCATGCAAACTGAGACAGAGACCTGCGGCGGTTTGCTGGTCTTGCAATGAGCTCAGAATAAAACGTCCCATTGGTTTATTCTCCGCGTAGGTTTCCAATGGATACGGCGCCGAGAGCAGTAAACGCACGCGCCCAATACTGTTCATCTTGAGTTCTTTGGGCGCTGGTTCTTCAATGCCATTGTGAACGTTGAGCTGTGAGCTCAACGCGTCAAGGCGCGTTTATCGTTTTTCATGCAAACTAAGACAAAGACCCGCAGCAACGGTTTGCTGGTCTTGCAATGATATCAGAATAAAGCGTCCCATTGGTTTATTCTCCGCGTAGGTTTCCAATGGATACGCACGCGCCCAATACTGTTCATTTTGAGTTCTTTGGGCGCTGGTTCTTCAATGCCATTGTGAACGTGAGCTGTGAGCTCAGCGCGTCAAATAAACGCACGCGCCCAATACTGTTCATTTTGAGTTCTTTGGGCGCTGGTTCTTCAATGCCATTGTGAATGTTGAGCTGTGAGCTCAACGCGTCAAGGCGCGTAGGTTTATCAATATCACTTTTGTTCTTCAAATTGTGAACGTGAGCTGTGAGCTCAGCGCGTCAAGGCGCGTTTGTAATGTTTGTTTGCGTTTGATCTAATGTTGCCCTGAAACAGCGGCACTATGCAGAAGCAGTACTTTCATGCAAACTAAGACAAAGACCCGCAGCAACGGTTTGCTGGTCTTGCAATGATATCAGAATAAAGCGTCCCATTGGTTTATTCTCCGCGTAGGTTTCCAATGGATACGGCGCCGAGAGCAGTAAACGCACGCGCCCAATACTGTTCATTTTGAGTTCTTTGGGCGCTGGTTCTTCAATGCCATTGTGAATGTTGAGCTGTGAGCTCAGCGCGTCAAGGCGCGCTTGCAATGTTTGTGTGCCATGTTTGAAAAGATAAACATGCCCTGTGCGCAGCGCATGCTGACTGAGCGCACAGACAACCGCTGTGAATGTTGTGACCACGCGCGGCGCCGTAGCCGTGTCGGTGATAAGCTCGCCGCGCGCAGCGGCAACCGCAGTATGCGCTTGCGTGGACGCGGTGGTTTCGTCGTGAAGTGTGAGTGTGGCGGCGCTTGGTGCGGTCAGCTCAGTAAAAGCTTGTGTGCCATTGTGGAGGGTGGCGATAACTGCCGTACTGCCGCTTGGCAGCAGCTTCACGCGCTGTCCACAGCTAAGCTTGCCGCTTAACAAGCTTCCAGCATAATGCCGCACACTGCGTCCTGTTGACGGTTCTGGCTGCGTTTTAAGGACCAGCTGAATAGGAAAACGCGTGTGTGGGACGGCTGTTTCCGCCGGCATTGTGAAATTGACTAGCCGCGCTAAGAGTGTGTGCCCGTTATACCACGGCATGGTATTCTTTGCAGGTCTGACAATGCCTTCGCCACGCAGTGCCGAACAAGGTAAAAAATCAAGTGTTGTGAAGGCAAATGGACGTAAAAATTCCTGTAATGCCGCTTTTATGTTAATGAAAGCGGTTTCGGCATAATCCACTAAATCCATTTTATTGATGCAGACAATGAGGGCGGGAACACGGAGCAATGCACTGATGATGGCGTGTCGTTTGCTCTGTTCGCTTAGCTGCGGAGGATGTTTGATGCCCCCAGCTAAGGCCTGCCGCGCATCCACTAACAACACGCCAAGTGAAGCAGTAGAGGCTGCTGTGATCATATTGCGAGTGTAGGCTGCGTGTCCGGGCGAATCGGCTAGAATAAACGCCCGCCCGCCATATTGAAAATAACGATAAGCCACATCAATGGTAATGCCCTGTTCACGTTCTGCCTTAAGACCATCGGTGAGCTCGGCAAGCTGCGTTGCATTGGCGTTCCCTTGCGCGGTTTCTACGGAACGGCGCTGCTCGCTGGGCAGTACATTGGCATCGTAGAGCAGCCTGCCGATGAGCGTAGATTTGCCGTCATCTACGCTGCCGGCGGTAAAAAATCGTAAAAGTGTTTTATCAGCTGGGGCGGAAACGGACGCAGCGGCAGTACGCGCTGCTACTGCGGTTGGAATGGTGGAACTTTTAAACATGATTGTAAAAACCTAAAAATAACCTTGTTTTTTGCGCTCTTCCATCGCCGTCGGTGAAACTTGATCGTCCAAACGTGAGCCGCGTTCGCCACTTGTGAGCGTGGACAATTCTACTAAAACTTCTTGGGCTGTGGCGGCAGCAGACGGAAATGCCGTACTGCAGCTCATATCGCCCAGCGTGCGAAAGCGCACGCGTTCTTCACTGACGGGGAAGTCCTTTAGCTCAGCGGGCAAACGGAAAAGCTCCGGGACGGGCAGATATTGATTTTTATAATGCAGCACCTTGCGGCGATGGGTAAAATACAATGACGGCAGCTCAATGGCGGTGGCTGCGATGTATTCCCAAACATTGTATTCTGTCCAGTTGCTGAGCGGAAAACAGCGCATATGCTCGCCTGGTTTAATGTTTGTATTGTAAAGGTCCCAGAGCTCAGCGCGCTGGGCTTGCGGTGTCCACGCACCAAAAGCATTGCGATGCGAAAAAATGCGTTCTTTGGCGCGCGCTTTTTCTTCATCGCGTCTGCCGCCGCCAATGCAGGCGTCAATGTTTTGCGCATGAATAGTTTCTAATAACGTGACGGCTTGCGCGGCATTGCGCGACGGCATGAGTATGCCGCGCGTCTCGCTGGCACTGCCTGCACGAAGGCTGGCACTGACAGCGCCAATGATCAGTTTTAAATGATAACGGGCTGCCAGCGCATCGCGAAAAGCTATGGTTTCGGCAAAATTATGCCCAGTATCTATATGCACTAAGGCAAAAGGAACGGTCGCTGGGTGGAACGCTTTGAGCGCCAGCTGGACAAGCGTGATGGAATCTTTGCCGCCAGAAAAAAGCAAAACGGGATTGCGAAAATTGGCTGCCGTCTCACGTAAAATATGAATAGCTTCACTTTCTAATAAACTTAAGTGCGGTGTTAAGTTTTTGGCGGGTGCCCTTTGGGTTGCAATGTCAAGTTTCATTCGCGCAAGCTCTCAGTTTACAGCAATTGTTGCGGGTTTAGCGGACGTTGTGCGAACTTCGTGTAGCCCGCATTCGCGTGTACCGCCCTGTTCCCACCACCAGCGCCCGGCGCGTGCAGTTTCGCCTGCGGTGACCGCACGCGTGCAGTAGGCACAGCCAATGCTGGGATAACCACGGGCATGCAGCGGATTGATAGGGAGCTGCTGAGTTTTGATAACGGTTGCTGGGTGGAACGCTTTGAGTGCCAGCTGGACAAGCGTGATAAAAGCTTTGCCGCCAGAAAAAAGCAAAACGGGATTGCGAAAATTGGCTGCCGTCTCACGTAAAATATGAATAGCTTCACTTTCTAATAAACTTAAGTGCGGTGTTAAGTTTTTGGCGGGTGCCCTTTGGGTTGCAATGTCAAGTTTCATTCGCGCAAGCTCTCAGTTTACAGCAATCGCTGCGGGTTTAGCGGACGTTGTGCGAACTTCGTGTAGCCCGCATTCGCGTGTACCGCCCTGTTCCCACCACCAGCGCCCGGCGCGTGCAGTTTCGCCTGCTGTGACCGCACGCGTGCAGCAGGCACAGCCAATGCTGGGATAACCGCGGGCATGCAGCGGATTGATAGGGAGCTGCTGAGTTTTGATAACGGTTGCTGGGTGGAACGCTTTGAGTGCCAGCTGGACAAGCGTGATAAAAGCTTTGCCGCCAGAAAAAAGCAAAACGGGATTGCGAAAATTGGCTGCCGTCTCACGTAAAATATGAATAGCTTCACTTTCTAATAAACTTAAGTGCGGTGTTAAGTTTTTGGCGGGTGCCCTTTGGGTTGCAATGTCAAGTTTCATTCGCGCAAGCTCTCAGTTTACAGCAATCGCTGCGGGTTTAGCGGACGTTGTGCGAACTTCGTGTAGCCCGCATTCGCGTGTACCGCCCTGTTCCCACCACCAGCGCCCGGCGCGTGCAGTTTCGCCTGCTGTGACCGCACGTGTGCAGCAGGCACAGCCAATGCTGGGATAACCGCGGGCATGCAGCGGATTGATGGGGAGCTGCTGAGCTTTGATAAAGGCACTCAGTGTTTCAGCAGACCAATGATAAAGCGGGTGAAATTTGCTGACGCTGAGTGCTGCATCAAATTCAAGCGCGGCATGTGTCTTGGCGCGCGTTTGTGATTGTGTCTTGCGGATGCCGCTGAGCCATAGCTCTGCGGAAAAGTCTTTCAGCGCACGTCTTAGCGGTGTTAGCTTGCGGATGGCACAGCATTCCTGACGTAAGGCAACTGACTTTTTAAAACCATCACTGCCGTGTTGGCGTACATAAGTTTCAACGGCTGCTGTGTCCGGGAAATAGAGCTGAATAGGTTTTTTATAGTACGCTGTGGTGGCAGCAAGCAACGCGTAACTTTCCGCAAAAAGCCGCCCGGTGTCTAAGGTAAAAACAGTGATCGGCAGGTTTTCCTTAAAAATAATATGTGTAAGCGCCTGATCTTCCTGCCCAAGACTGGTGGAGAAAACAATGTGTTTGAAATAACGCGTTGCTAATTGCAGCGTTTTTATAACAGCTGCTTGCGGATTGTCTGAAGCCGCGCCAGCAGGCATAACCGCCAGCGCAGCTGCAAAAGCTTGCTGTGTTTGGGGGATGTTTGAGGATGCTGCGGCCATGGTTAAATGCTTTTTTTGCCGTAAGCAATTTTCAACCAGGCGCGTTCGTGGATGAAATAAATCACTATTTTTATAATAGCTTCCAATAATGTGACGCGAAGACTGATGGCTGTGGTCGTCGCAAGATCCAGATGATAGGGAGAGAGCTTTATGATGATAAACGTAACAATAAAGGTTGTCACTGAGGCGATAACACGCCAGGAAATAGCTTTCATCAGACTGCGCTGCAGCTTTTCTGTTGGCATTTTTGTTAGCTGCTGTTGCGATGTTCTCAGTGTTACGGGTGATTTTGTGTCCACAATGCCCGCGGATGCTGTGGTGAAATGGTTAAACTTCATTAACTAAGTACCTTTTAATTCTCTTATATTAAATTCAATCGTCTGAGCTGTAAAGCTTTAAATACTTCAAATACTGTATTTTTTGTTGTATTTAAATATAACAAACATGGAATTCCAATTCAAACAATTGTTAGCGAGTTTATGTTTAGTTAAGGTATGATTAAAGATAAACTAAGGATAAGTTCGGTAAACAATGCGCCATTTTAAATGGATACTGGCGGCTGATGCTGAAAGCTTGCAAACAAGCTTTGTTCAGACTTTCAGTGCAAGCCTAAACGAAGATATTGAAAGAGCGGTGCCGACGCCGTTTGGGCGTTATTGGGCGATAGTGGAGGGGGCAGCACAGGCGGAAATGCTCAAACAATGTTTGGCAAGAGACGCCAAACATGGCATAAACGCGGGATTGCAGTACGTTTATTTGCAGCAATGGGCATCCATGCTTGCTGAACTATTGCAAACACCAGCGGCTGCTGGCGGCACTGCCGCGGCAGCTCAGGCAGCTGAGCTGCTTTTATTGGAGAAAAACCCGTACACAGCTGCGCGGCTTCGCTGGCCTTTGTTTGCACTTTTGCGTGCAAATCTTACTACAAACGCGGCAGTATTGCGCCCGCTCCAACGTTACTTGCGGCGGCTAGGCAGCGCAACCGCTCAGTTTCATTTTGCTGCGGCACTGGCTTATGTTTTCGAAAAATATGCCTTCAATCGTCCACAGCTGCTGCAAAGCTGGGAAACACCGGCAACTGAACCGCTGCCTGCAGCTGAGCTCAGTGCTGCATTGGGTGTTACACAGGAGCTTGTGGGTACGGCACTGGAAGTGGCGCGCTGGCAGGGCTGGCTTTGGCGTAAACTGCGCATAACTGTGGGAGCAATGCCCAAAACACAAATTTTGGCGCGCATTGCGGAGTTGCTGGCACATTTGGATAGTACCACACAAAAACTTGTGCAGACTGTCATGCCGCGGCTTTTTGTTTACGAGCTGCAATATTTGCCGCCGCCGTACCTTCAGGTCCTGCATGCACTGGCGCAGGTGGTGCCTGTGACCATTTTTAAGTGGGATTTGGCAGCCTTAGCCCCTGCTGCAGAGCTGCCGTTGGCGGGATTGGCAACCCGCCGCACTGCGTTTTACAGCTGGCTGAGCACAGCGCCTGAGTGTCCCCCGCCAGCTGCCCTGCGTTTGGCCAGTCTGAAACCCGCTGAATCAGCAGCCCCCGCCCCCGCAGCCTTAGCAGCTTTGCAAAAACTGCTTTTTACAGCTGAAACTGCGCCCGCCGCTGCTGCAGCAACGTTGATGTCTGCACTTGAAGCGGAATGTACACAAACACAGCAAAACCCGCGCTCTTTGCAATTTTTTTCCACAGTGACACCCGCTCAGGAAATTATGCAGCTGCACGCCCAGCTGCTGAGCCTCTTTTGCTCAGACCACACGCTGCGCCCTGCCGATGTGTGCATTGTGACACCGCAGCTGGAACGTTATGCACCGTTATTGCGAGCTGTTTTTACAGCAGGCGGAGTGTTTCCGCTAACATTGCCGGCTGTGGCAAGGGCGGTGAAAGCGGAAACTGAGGCTTGTTTGGCGATGACTGAGCTGCTGGTTTTTTGCGCTCAGTCTGCGTGGAGCTTGCGCGAGTGCCGGCGCGTAGTGGCAGCGGTGGTGCCAGTGGATGCACGCGTGCCAAACGGTGCGCGGCATTTTATGCAGGCACTTGGCCAGGCTTTCAAACTGCATGCTGCACCGCTTTTTGGACAGTATACCGGTGTGCGGATGGCACTCACTGAGTTATGTGCCTTTACGCGTGCGTGGGCGGCAGGCTCGCCGCAGCTGGCGGCGGCTGAATACACTGCTGTTTTGCGCTGGGCGCAGCTGTTTGCCCAGCTGGCAAATTTGCAGGCAATGATGACACAGCGGGCACTAAATGTGTCAACGTGGCGGCGTGAGCTTTTACGCATTGCTGCGGAATATTATGCCGCCTTAGGCGCAAGCGCAGCTGCCATGACACGTCTGCAGCGCGCACTTGAGCAATTTTTTGCAGAATTTTCCATTGCCAAACCTCAGCCTCAGCCCACGGCAGCTCAACCTGCACAGCAGCGTGAAGAATGGCGCATTGAGCAGTCAGTGCTGCTGCTGGCGCTCAGGCAGGCACTGCTCTGCACAGAGACCGTGCGCTTAACGTTGGCGCCTGCGCTTGCTGCAGGCATTCGCTGTGCAAGCCTCAAAGCCCTGCGCGGGCTGAGCGCACGCGTGGTCTGTGTGGTGGGGCTGGACGCAGGACAGTTTCCGCAGTCAGCCGTCAAACATGACTTCGATCTCATGAGCCATTTTCCCCAGCCAGCTGATAGAGACCCACAGGGCGATGATGAACTGCTGCTGCTGGAATGGCTGCGCAGTGCACAGGCTGCTTTTTGGCTTAGTTTCACACAACCAGAACCGACAGCGCAAACTGAGGATGAAATGTTGGCGGTGTGGCTGAGTGCTGCTGCCGAACCTGTTCAGAAACTGTTTTATTGGCTGAGCGCACAGCTGAAACCAAGCGGCATTGGTACTGGTACTGGCATTGGTACTGAGCCTGTATTCAGTAGTGCCGCAGTGCAACTGCGTTTGTGGAAAGCTTTAACGGCTGCAACCCACCCGCCAGTAGTGCCGTACCCTCATTTGTCTGCGGTGCCACTGAACGCACAGCTCAGGAACGCAGCCAACCCATTTATTCAAACCGAGACGCAGAGCGTTTTAGCAGAACGTGTCTTTCACCCCAGTGAACTGCGGTTATGGCAGCAATTTTCTGAGCAGGCAGCGCCCGCTCAGCGCAGGGCTGACAATGTTGACAATGCCAACAAAAGCAAGCTGTTTGCCGCACCGCTTGCTTTTGCAGCCCCCGCCCTGACTGAACGCCTTAGCTTGCTAGAGCCAATAATTGCCGCGCCGCAGACTAAACGCCTTGACAAACTTGCGCCGCTACTTGAGCAATTGGAACTGCCGAAATTTTATAGTGCCGCTGCCATTGCTGCCGCGCCGCCACTTGTGACACTAGCGGCGTTGCGGGCATTTTTTACGGCTCCGCTTGGCTGGTTTGTGCAGACACAATTTTCCTTGAATCCTGCAGCACTGAGCCAAACAATGGGAACGGCAACAGCTTCATGGCTGGAAACATTTCAGGATGCCATTGCCGCGCCTAAACACACACAGCTTGGACGCAGCATGCAGGATGCTATTGCCGCTGAGTTTGCATGCGGCGCACTGAGCCAAACTGCCGCTGAATACAAAAATTCCGGCAAAAAACTCATGCAAGCCTTACAAACTGAGTCTGCTGTACCCGCCGCCGCTGCACCATTGCAAATGCCGGTGAGCGCCCAGGTCCTTGCAGCATTGCAGGAACTGAGCATGGAACAACATTTTACTTATATGCGGTCACGCGTTTTTTCTCTCCTGGAGCTTTTGCAGCCGCAAGCATCACCCGCACCAGTAGAATATCCCGTTGTCCCAGCTAGCGGTACTGTGTCCTTAACGCTTGCCAAACAGCACTTTCGCCTCAGTGGCGCTGTTCCGTTAGTGGGTATTCATACTGGCGGCGCTGAGGCGCGTGTCCTGCTGCACATTGTGCCTGCTCCCCTCACTATGGGAGCCTGGCTGAGCTGGTGCCTTGAACTGCTGTTTGTTAATGCCTTGGCAACAACACCAGCGGCACAGCACGCGCGTCGCAGCTCACGTTATAGCGGCGCGTTGTTATGTGCCATCACGGATAGTTTTACGCTGGTTAGCTATTACTGCGCACCGTTAACGCAAAAACAGGCGCTAACCGGGCTTAAGCTTATGTTGGCATGGAGTGTTTATGGGGCAATGCTCCCGCTGCCGCCTGTCATCACCAGCGTTGCTGATTACATGACGCAGTGGTTTGGCATCACCCATCACCATAAGGGAATTGCCGCTAAAACAGCAATGCGGCAGGTGTTGCTGGAGGAAGAGCAGAAAGCCTGGCAGCAAATGTTTGCTCCAGTGGCATTAGCTCCCTATTCCGTACAACGGCAATATTTTCAAAGTAGTGGAAATTCCGAACTGGCGCTTGCCTGCAGTTTTTTTACGCCGCCGCTTGCCGCCGCCAATAACCCCCGGGCAGCTTCACACTCAGAAAATTTCTTTCGGCATACAAAACTGAGTCATGATTACTGGGTAGAACTCTTAGCCACACTTGTTCCGCAGCTGCGCACGCAAATAGTGATTTGATGATGAAACCACTAGCTTCGCCTCAGGAATTTGCCGTATCAGACTTTCCGCTTAACGGGAAAGTGTTGGTGGAAGCTGCCGCGGGCAGTGGGAAGACCAGTAACTTAGTATGGTTGTACTTGCGGTTGTTATTGGAACGGGCGGTCAAACCCACAGAACTTGTTGTTTTAACGTATACACGTAAAGCCGCAGCGGCGCTTGCCCCCCAGGCAGCTTCACACTCAGAAAATTTCTTTTGTCATGCAAAACTGAGTCATGATTACTGGGTAGAACTCTTAGCCGCACTTGTTCCGCAGCTGCGCACGCAAATAGTGATTTGATGATGAAACAATAACAGCTGATGAACCCACTGCCTTCGCCTCAGGAATTTTCCGTATTAGACTTTCCGCTTAACGGGAAAGTGTTGGTGGAAGCTGCCGCGGGCAGTGGGAAGACCAGTAACTTAGTTTGGTTGTACTTGCGGTTGTTATTGGAACGGGCGGTCAAACCCACAGAACTTGTTGTTTTAACGTATACACGTAAAGCCGCAGCAGAAATTCGCACACGGCTTAGCCGTGCCCTGGCAGAGCTGCGTGTTTGTTTGGAACTGACGGCACAGCAGCCCGCCGCTGCGGCAGCAGCGGCGGCGCTTGACCCTATGTTGGTGCAATTGACTGAACGGGTGACGCAGAACGTGCAGACAGCATTGAAATTGCAACCGGCAGCTGTTTATGAACTATTGCTGCGCCGCGCAACGGCGGCGGAAACTGAGCTTGCCGCCGGCAGCATTGGCACCTTTCATGGCTTTTTGCATCAACTTTTTACTGTGCATGCTTATGCACTGGGAGTGCCCGCCAACTTCAACCTCAGTCACCAGCAGAACCAATTTTTAAGCGAGACGCTTAGCGATTTTTTAAATAATGAATTTTATAACGTTCAAAAAAATCCCTATTGTGCGTTTTTCCTTGTAAGCGGACGCGGGGTGAATGTTTTTAAAGAGGAACTGGAACCTTTTTGCAAACGCAGCGAGGCACAACCATTGAACCCGCCCGAGCCTATGCCTGCAGCTGAGACCATTACCACAGCCAGTAGCGCCGTCATGCAGGCAGGAACACGCCTGCTAACTGCTTACGATAATTGTTTAGCGGCACATCCGCGCCTGTTGTCACTCAGTGCCGCGCTTATGGAAGAGCTGACGGCGCTAAAACTGAGCACCCCCAAGTGGCGCGCACAACGCCTTAACGCAGAACCTGCTCCTGAAGTTTTGTCCGAACGCTACACCTTCCCGCCCACTACGCTGCTGTCTTATCGCGCAGCCGTTTTTATGCAAGGCATTAAACAGGCGCTTCAGTGGGTGCGTGAGCACAATCACCCAAACCAGCTGCCGCTGGCAGTGGGGCTTGCCGCCAAACACAGCACTTCCTTATGGACACAGCTTACCGCTTATTTTCATGGCGTGAAAAAACCCTTTGCAAATTTATTTGAACCTGCATTGTGTCTTCACTACACCGAAACACCGCAGCTTTTGCAAGAGGATTTCACCCAACACATTAAACGTCTGAGCTCAGGCGCCAATGCTTTACTGACACCAGCACTCAGTCCTGAAGTGAAAACGCAGCTGCTAAACCTGCTCAGCCTGTACATGGAATATCTGGCAGCAGCGCATTTACTGGCAGGTTATTACGAACGCGTTTATGCACATTTCCTTGGACGTGCCGTAAAAACCTTGCACACAAACCTTGCACGCCGCAGACTGGGCGCAGGCATCATGAGCTACGATGATCTGATCACCTGGGCTGAACGTCCCGCACAAGGCGGAACTTCATTGGCAAACCTGCTGCGCGGCCGTTATCAGGCGGTGATGATCGACGAATTTCAGGATACCAATAGTCGGCTTTTTGCGTTAGTGCAGCAGTGGTTCAAAGATGTACCGTTGATGTTTTTTATTGGCGACCCCAGACAGTCAGTCTTCTCTTTCCAAGGCGCCGATCTCAGCGCTTATCTGAGTATGCGGACAAACATTGCGCGCCTCCCGGGCGGTGCCCTGTACACGCTCAATACAAACTACCGCGCCCATCCGCAGCTATTGCGTGTCATCAATGCCTTGTACCGCGCACCCAATGCTTTTTTAGCGGGTACGGAACTTTCTTATAATCCGCTCAAGGCGCGCGCGCAGCCGTCTGTTAATCAAGGCTCAGCACTTCCCGCAGCAATAAAACGCCTCAGTTTACATTTGCTACAGGCAAGTGACAACACACGCGCCAATGAACGGCCGCGCATTGCCAAATGGCTGGTACAGTTAGTGCAGACTTTCACAGCAGCAGAGCGCAGCGAGACAGCCGTCATTGTCCGCAATAATCCACAAGCGTTATTTTTGGAACGCGAGCTGACTCAGGCAGGCATTAGGGTGCAGCTCATGCGCAGTGAAAGCGAGCCAACCGATGCAGGTTTTTGTACGGAGGTTTTGCTGCACTGTCATATTTTTTTGTCGGCGGTTTTGGCTGCCGCAGAAACGCAGACCGCCGCACCGCGCCGCCAGACGGACACAAACTCCCAACGGCACTCAAAAATGCTCCTTGCCCTCACAGTGCCGTTTTTTAACAATACTTATCCGCAGACTACTACCCTAAGCGCGCACCCGGCAGCAGTGACAGCATTTTTTATAAAGTACTGGGACGCGTGGCAGCAGCTGGGACTTTTGACGATGCTCGAACAATTTTTATTGCGTCCCGTAACTCCGCTTACAGCATACATTGCCCCGCAGCCCGTTCAGCCTAATCCTCCGTGTACGCCGCTTAACAATATTTTCACACGTTTAGCCGCCAAACACTTGGCATTGCAATATATCCGTGAACTCTACGGTCTGCTCGCGCTTATTGGTGAATGCGCAGGGCGGTTGCAATCACTTCCAGCGGTGGAAACGCTCACATTTTTGGGACGACTTGCCGGGACACAAACACCCGCTGCTGCGCGGCGGTCGGTGAAATTGAACTTGAGCGCACCTGAGAGCTTAAGTGGGACGGTGGGATTGAATGGCGCTGCCATAGCCGAAGAACTTTTAACCAATTTAGCCCTACCGGCGCGCTTGCGGCAATTGTATCAATCGCAACAACCGCAGCCATCGCCGCTTGCCGTTCACGTGCCTGTTAGTGGAATGAACGGAGCTCTACGCATTTACACCATGCACAGCAGTAAGGGATTGGAGTTTGCAACCGTGATCCTGCCTTTTTTAATGGATAAAGAACTGTTGTTAAAAGCTAAAAACTTGAAACGAACGCCTTTTAAGCCGGACGCGCAGACAACGATTGCCGCTGCTGCCGCTGAGGCTGCTGATGTTACTGAGGCTGCTGCGGTGCAGCCGTTGCCTGCGGGAGCAGACACTGCTTGGACTGTGGAATTGCAGCCGGCGGCTTTGCGCAGAGAAGTGGTTGTGGCTGCTGACCAGGAAAATCGCAGATTGCTTTATGTGGCACTGACGCGTGCGCGTGAACGGATCATTAGTATTGTGCGGATAGCCGCTGCTGCGGAAAATAATCATTTGACATTTGCTGGAGCCGAAGCTTTGGGCGACCTTTCTTATCGTTCACAGGCTGAGCAGCTGCTGAAGGTTGGCGAACAGCAAACTGAGTATTTGCAGCGCTGTGCATTTACGGAACTTTTGCGTGAGGGCTTGGCTGCTGCGGCGGCTGAACTGCAAGAGCTGGTGGAGGTCATTCCTATAAAAATAGAAGCTGATGATACAGCTGCGACAATGCAACTTACACAAACTGCTGCTGAACTAACCGCGGTGCATCCGCTTGCAGCAACAGACACGGCAAGCTTGCAATTGCTTTCATTGACTGAGGCTGTGCCTGCACGGCGCGGTGACGATGCCTCAGGTGGTTACCTCAGCAGTTTTAGCGCACTGCTCAGACGCGGACTACTCAGAACAACAAAACGGACTGAGTTTGCCGATGCGGTTTTTGCAGAGCTCATTGCAAGCGAGCGTGCTGATGAAGGCCCGCAGCAAGCTGAACTTGCCGCTGCCGACGACGATGCACGACTACACAGCGCAGCATCCGATGAATTGGACGAATCCTACCCGCTCAATGAACTGGATGCTGCCGCAGCTGCCGAAACCAATGAAACCACTTTGGATATTGAAATACCCGCGTTCACGCCAGAGGCTACAGCGACTAGTGACACAACGGCAGACACTGAGGCTGACGCGCGTCAACCGTTGACCGTGCAGGCCTTGCAAACATTGTGGGCGCCGCTTAGCAGCGGCGGGGATGCGGGAATTATCTTCGGCACATTCTTTCATGCACTCATGGAGAACTTGCCGCTCCCGGGCGGGGCAGGCGGATTTGCGCTGCATACAGAAGCTGGGCAGCAGGCGCTTATGGGGCAGCTTGCCGAGCTTTTCACACAGGGTACTGAGACTGGGCAGACTTATGCTCATTTGCTGCCGTATCAAAAAAACATTGCGCGCCTTGTCAGGCAGCTGGTGACCGTACCGCTGAAGCTCCCCAATGGTACCACGGAGACCACACCCTTTTGTTTGGCAGCATTGCCATGGCAGGATTGCAGTGTGGAAGTGGAGTTCATGTTGCCAACAGCTCTCAGTGAAACGCGGTTGGCGCGGGAATTGAGTGTTTGCGGTGCAGAGTTGTTTGCGGCGGCGGCGGCACCTGTAGAAACCGCGCAATCATCACAATTAGCGCAATCATCGCAGTCAGCACAATCATCGCAACTGGCGACTTTACCCGCGTTTTCACAAACCGCTGAGTCCGCCGCCATTTTTAAAGAGCTTCAACATGGTTTTGTCCGCGGGTTTAGCGATCTGTGTTTTGTTTGGCAGGGACGTTATTATGTACTGGACTGGAAAACCAATGCCCTGCACCAGCCTACCGCAGCGGTGCCGCAAGCTGAACATCCTTTTGCGGCTTATCATCCATGGTCATTGCGCGCGCTCATGCGCGAATATGCTTATGACGTTCAGGCTTGCATTTATATTCTGGCTTTGCAGCGATATTTGCAGCAGCGTTTGGGGAGAGCTTATAACGCTGAGCAGCATTTGGGCGGTGTGTTTTATGTATTTGTCCGTGGCGTGGACAGCACGGGAACTTATGGCGTCATTGGCGCGCGTCCCACAGCACAGCTACTCACACGGCTTGACAGCTTGTTTGTGCCGCAGCAGACTTCAACAACAACTGCAGCATTGCAATTAGTACCAGCGCCTGAGGGGATTTTGCAGCCAATGAATGGGACTAGTGCGGGATTTAGCGCGCGGGCTTGGCCTTGGGACTAGTGGTAATGTTGTGGGAGGGACTGTGTGATGCAGCTCTTATGCGGCACAATGGTACAAATGGCACAGGACGAGAAACCTGCCGCCACAGCTGAGAGGGCGAGTGAAACGGAATTGCGATTGGCTTACCTTAGTTTATTGTTTCTGCATTTAGGCACGCGGCTTGGTTTGCCGCGTTTTGAGCTGCAACTTTGCGCAGGCAAAACCTTTACAGCTGCTGTGGCAGCATTTTATGCTGAGTGCAATGTGGATTTAGCGCGCGGACTTGGCCTTGCGGCGGCGAAGCGTTTGGGGAGAGCTTATAACGCTGAGCAGCATTTGGGCGGTGTGTTTTATGTATTTGTCCGTGGAGTGGACAGCACGGGAACTTATGGCGTCATTGGCGCGCGTCCTACAGCACAGCTGCTCACACGGCTTGACAGCTTGTTTGTGCCGCAGCAGACTTCAACAACTGCAGCATTGCAGTTAGTACCAGCGCCTGAGGGGATTTTGCAGCCAATAAATGGGACTAGCGGTAATGGGATTAATGGGACTAGCGGGACTGTGGAAGGAACTGTATGATGATGCAGCAGCAGCAGCAACAGTGGCAACGGGGGATGGCTGCCTGGCTGGGCGCCGATGAAGTTCTTTCACTGGTCTTTACCGAAACAGACAGGCGGCAGAGCGCGGCGCTGATGCAGCTTTTATGCGGTACAATGGTACAAATGGCACAGGACGTGAAACCTGCCGCCGCAGCTGAGAGGGCAAGTGAAACGGAATTGCGATTGGCTTACCTTAGTTTATTGTTTCTGCATTTAGGCACGCGGCTTGGTTTGCCGCGTTTTGAGCTGCAACTTTGCGCAGGCAAAACCTTTACAGCTGCTGTGGCAGCATTTTATGCTGAGTGCAATGTGGATTTAGCGCGCGTCCTACAGCACAGCTGCTCACACGGCTTGACAGCTTGTTTGTGCCGCAGCAGACTTCAGCAACAACTGCAGCATTGCAGTTAGTACCAGCGCCTGAGGGGATTTTGCAGCAGTAAATGGGACTAGCGGTAATGGGATTAATGGGACTAGCGGGACTGTGGAAGGAACTGTATGATGATGCAGCAGCAGCAGCAACAGTGGCAACGGGGGATGGCTGCCTGGCTGGGCACCGATGAAGTTCTTTCATTGGTCTTTACCGAAACAGACAGGCGGCAGAGCGCGGCGCTGATGCAGCTTTTATGCGGCACAATGGTACAAATGGCACAGGACGTGAAACCTGCCGCCACAGCTGAGAGGGCGAGTGAAACGGAATTGCGATTGGCTTACCTAGTTTATTGTTTCTGCATTTAGGCACGCGGCTTGGTTTGCCGCGTTTTGAGCTGCAACTTTGCGCAGGCAAAACCTTTACAGCTGCTGTGGCGGCATTTTATGCTGAGTGCAATGTGGATTTAGCGCGCGGGCTTGGCCTTGCGGCGGCGAAGCGTTTGGCTCAGCTGGCACACAATGCGCCGCTGCCATGTTTGCCGCTGCTTGATAAGTGGCAGGCAACACTTATAAAACTTGCAGAGCTCAGACCTGAGCCTGTTTTACTGCCTGCCAATATGCCGCGCCGCGTGTTTTCGCAGGTCACGACACTGGAGCTTTCGCCCGCTGCTGAGCTGGACAAACAAATCCTTGCTGATTTGGGTTATGTGGTTTGTGTTGACGGACGCATGCTGATGACGCAGGAGCAGTACCTGCTTGCCCTGCGGCTGCGCCGCACGTGGACACAGCAGCGCAGCCGCAGCCCTGACCGCCAAGCTGAACCCAGCTTGTTTCCGCCCGCAAAACAAGCTGTTATGCTGAAGCTCATTTATGAACAGCTAGGTGCTGAGCAGCCCTTGCCTGACGCTAAAACTGCCAATGCCCCCAATGCCACGCACCACCGCCAACACCAGCACTTGCAGCATTGACCGCCAATGCTGCCGAACAGCACTGGCACAGCACGTGGCAGACAATGACAACAGCAGATGGTGTTTTAGCCAATACCGCCGCCTTGCAGCAGTTTTTAACGTGGTGGCAAACTCAGGCAGCTGTGGGTGGCTGGCAACTTATTTCTGCACCGACAGCCGGCGCGTTACATGCACTGCTGTTTGTTTTACATATTCTTACGCTGCTGCGCGCGGCTGCAGGAAACTGATGAACCCCTGCATGTATTGGTCATCACGCACACGGAGGGCGAGGCGGTGCAGTTAGGCGATTTTTTTGCGGGAAATCATCAGGCGGCTTACTGCAAGCTTAACACAGCCGCCGCACGCAGAGCAGCGTTTATGGGAAAACCTGCGCAGCGGACTTGCGCGTGTGCTGATCCACGCACCCATGACCGGTGCCCAAATAACTGCAGCACTTAACGAGCTGCAGCCGCTGCAGAGCGGTACTCCCGCAGCAGCAGCAGCACTGGCATTAGCCTTTTCAAAAACACCAATGATTATTCTGAACGGTGCAGCAGCCTTGCCCGTGCAGACATTTCTATCGCTGAGTGAACAGCGTGCGCAGGCAGGGCAAGCACCTGCACACTGGATTTGTTTGCAGGGCGTGCCCGCTGAAGCGCTCTGGCAGTCTCAGCAATATGCTGCAGGAGCGTTTTTTGCGCTGCTAGAAACGGCATTGGCCAATGCAGAAACAGTTGTGAAAAACAACGGAAATCAACCAACCAAGGTGCTGTCACCCAAACACCTGAGCACTGCTTGTTATTTGCCGCAAATAATGCCCGCACCCGGCGAGCAGCTTTCACTAAGTGCATGGCGGCATTTGCTGTTACAGCTGCTGCGTGCGCGTGTGCGGCTGATGCCCGGTGACAGCAGCATGGCAGCCCAGTATAAGGCACAGGCGCTTGTTTTTTATCGACGTTTGCAGCAAACCCCCCACACGCAGTCAGCGGCAGTTAGGGTACTAACTGCGAATACTGCCCGCACAGCAACGGCAGCACTTGGCGCACAGGTGCTGCAGGCCTGGTTAACCTTGTACCAGCGTTATGCAGCGGCTGCTAACCTTGAAAGCCTCCCGCAGCTGCGGCGGTGGCTGGCAGCTTTTAGCGGACATGCCGTTTTACTCACACGCAGCAGCGGCGGCGTCCTTGGCAGTCATTACTGGGCACGTGAGCTGGAACGAAAGTTGCTTGCAGACCTGCCTGAGCTGCTCACGCAACGCTGTCGTTACCGCGCACAGCTTAGCTGGTATCCCTTCAAACCCGTTTGCAGCAGTCTTCGTATGAATGCTGTGTTTGCGGCTAAGGGCGTATGGCAGCAGGCACCGCTCACTAATGGCGCCTGGGGAATAATCCTGCCAACCGTGCCGCAAAATAAGTCGCCTAAACCGCTACACGCGCGCGGCGGCGGACTTCCAGCTGGTTATACCCTATACTGGGAGGATGTTTCCTCCACGGTTTGCTGGCAAACCGTGCAAGAACTGCCTGTGTTAGAACCTATTGCGCGCGCGGGTTATGCAGCGGCTTTGCACGCCCGCCCGCGTACAGCCGGTTGGGAGCTGGTGGCTGCCCAATTATTGCCTGCTGCCCAAACAACTGCAGCCGTCCCACTATGACTGCACGCCTTATACATTGCTGCAGCTCTTCGCGCGCACGCGTAAACAGCTGCTGTTGGCGCTCAGTGAAGACGTTTTCATGGATATGATGTTAGCGCCATTGCCGCCCTATGCTGCCCACACTGCCGCTTATACTGAGCTTGCCCGTTTTGAAAACAACCAAGACTCCCGTTAAAACTTCATGCGTTCAAACAAACGCGCCAGCCATACAAGCGCTCAGTCTTCAGCCGCTGGCTAAGCCGCAGGCAGTGGTCAAACAAGCTCAGCTTGCGCGTGTATGGAAGCTGCCGCCCCCATGCGGCGGCGGCAGACTTTTTCTGTATCGTAAGCTTGTTTCCACACAGACCCTGGTGCTGGATGAATTGCAGCGGGCAGCGATGACAACCGAACGTGGAACGGGCTGTTTTCACCATGGTGACGTTATTCTTGTTAGACGGCAAACTGCAGGTCGCGGCCGGCGCGCGCGCGCGTGGCTGAGCACGCCCGGCGTTTCGCTCACCATGTCACGTTTGTTGATCCTGCCGCCGCAGCAAGAACATCATCGTTACGCACAACTTGCCAGCTTGGCAGTGGCACAGGGATTGGAACAATTGTCAGGCACACGCGCCCGCCGCAGCTTACCGCTTAGCTTGAAGTGGCCCAATGACGTGCTTTGTGGTGGGCGTAAATTGGCAGGTGTGCTGGTGAATGCATCCTCAGGACAAACCCATAACGCAGCAGCAACGCGCCAACTAGTCCTGGGCATTGGCGTTAACGTTATGGAAAGCCCTGCGCAGCTGGCGCATTATAACGCAGAGCTGCCATCGGCGAGTGCAGCGGAATCAGAACAAACGCGTCTGACAACATCGTTTTTTGCAATTTTTCAGCATAGAAAAACTTTATTTTGGCAAAAGCCGCGAACTTATCCACAATGCCTGGCATGAACGCAGCAATTTCCCCATGCAATTTGACCACTCAGCACGGTAGGGAGAGTGTCCCAATGACGTGCTATGTGGGCAAATTGGCAGGTGTGCTGGTGAACGTTTCCTCAGGACGCACCCATAACGCAGAGCTGCCATCGGCGAGTGCAGCGGAATCAGAACAAACGCGTCTGACAACATCGTTTTTTGCGGAGACGGGACAACACATCGCACTCTTGCGGGTGCTGCTGCTTATTTGGGCGCAGTTTTTCAGCATAGAAAAACTTTATTTTGGCAAAAGCCGCGAGCTTATCCACAATGCTGGCATGAACGCAGCAATTTCCCCATGCTTGAATTTGACCACTCAACGTTTCCTCACGTAGGTTTGACATCATTTGACGTCATTGCTGATAATCAGCACAAACTGCAGCTGATAAATGGGTTATTTTAAGGCTTCTTTGACTTTTACAGCAAATAATCGTATAATTAGTGTATTGTTTTTATGTTCACGCGTTTATGTGACTTGGCATTAGTTTATGTTATGAGCAGTTTGCGCGCATCATGATTTTTTAACAGGAGTAGCCGCGTTAAATTGATATGGAAACGTTTCAGCTGAGAAGTGCTATCGAGGGCATTGCTGTTAGTAGTGAGATTGAAACTGAGCGCGTGATTGAGATCTTGCGCGAGGTTATTGGTGAAGAACTTGCCGGATATTTGAATATCCTTGAGGACAATGTGGTGGTGGAAGTGGATGAAGGCATGAATATGCAGCTTTATTTGCTTAAAGACGTGGTGGAGCAGGTGGAGGATAAACTTTTGCAGATGAGTGAAGCAGACCTGAAACTTAGCGAGAGAAAACACGGCCCCTTGCAGCGCGTAACAGGTAAGGTGCAGGTGCCCATTTCCTTAGATATACTTTCGCGCAATAGTATTCGTTTGTTTAATCAGAGCCTGCTGATGAAACTGCGCAATATTAAAAAAGAAAGCATTTATCGTGAGTACAAAGCACGCGAAGGCACCCTGGCAACAGGAATATTTCTGCGCCGCGCAGGCCGCCACATTATTTTAAATTTGGGTAACGTCGAAGGCATCCTCCCCTATCGCGAACAGTGTTACCGCGATAATTTTCGCCCAGGCGATACCGTCAAAGTTTATATCAAACAAGTAGAAATTGAAAATCGCGCTCACCCGCACATCGAACTCAGTCGCGCCGATGTTCACTTTGTCGTCAAACTTTTTGAACGTGAAGTGGAAGAAATGTCCACAGGCGTCGTGCGCGTTAAAAAAATTGTCCGTGAAGCAGGACGAAAAACAAAAATGATCGTCACTTCCACAAAAAGCGATGTGGAACCCGTAGGCGCTTGTGTCGGGCTTTACGGCAATCGCATTAAAGCGGTCATGAAAGAACTGGGCGGTGAACGCATTGATGTGATCGCTTATTCTGAAAATATTAAAGAATACATTGCGCGTTCACTGGACCCGGGCAAGGTGGTGTATGTACTGATCATCGATAAAGAGGCCCAAGAAGCTTTGGTGGTGGTGGAAGACGAATCTTATCCGCTTGTCATAGGCAAGGACGGAAGCAATATTAAACTTGCTTGCAAACTTGTCGGCTGGCAACTTTCCATTCGCGGTGAAAGTCAGGTGAAAGATCATCCTAAGATCCTGAGTGGATTTTCTAAACTGGAATCGCTTTTTCAGAAAGAAGAATCGGACCTGGAGCAGCTTAGCGACGTCGGTGAAGAACTCCTCGTTAAATTAATGAACGCCGGTGTGGAAACGGTTGCTGAACTTTATGAAAAGAGCGAAGATGAAATTACTTCATTGGAGGGTGTGACGCGCGAAGAGGCTAAACGCCTGCGTACCTTTTTGGATGAAATTGTTGAAGTGGTGGAAAATGAGGACGTTGCACGGGAATTTCAGGAAACTTATCTGGATAAAGTGGAAGATACCATGGACGCCGGTAGCGCTGAAGAGGAAATGGAAGAGGAAATTCAACAGATTGAATACGTGGTGTGCCCATCCTGTCAGTTTGAATTTGAATATAAAGAACAGCAAAGCTGCCCTAGTTGTAAGGCTGAGTTTGAGGAGTAGTGTTTGCTGGCTGTACTTTGGAAACAACGGTAAATGCCCACTACTCACTTGCGATTAAACGCTGAAAAGCGATGACAAGGATTGACCATGGCGGAAAGCTCTGCAAATGTCTTTTTTAAGAAGACCTCCGACGGCAAGACCAAAAAGGTGCTTGTCCGGCGCATCAGAAAGACTATTAAACTAAAAAAAATAATGCCCAAACCGCTGCCAGTCGCCAATGCAGCTGTACCCGCTGCAAAATCGGCGGCACCCGCAACACCACAGCCCGCTGCTGCTAAAACGCGCCGCAGTTCTCAAAAACAGGCGAAAATTTTTATCGCCAAAAAAACAGCCAAACGCGGCGGCTCGTTCGAGCGCGCCTCGTCTAAACGCAAATTGAAACGCCCGGCACGTGTCATGCCTTATGATGGCAGACCCGAAGAAGAGCCGCGCGGATTTTTGTCGGAGCGTAGCGACGACGCAGCCGTTTATGCCAATGTTCCCAAGAAGATAGAGATCGGCGAGGTCATTGCCATTACGGAACTGGCGCGCAAATTGAATTTGAAAGCGGCACAGCTGATCAAGAAATTCTTCTCGCTCGGCGTTATGAATTTGCGCGTGTCTGATAATATTGATACAGACGCAGCACGGATTGTTTGCAGTGAACTGAACTGTGAAGTCTCAGTCGTCTCACTTGTCGAACAGACTAAAGTGGAAGTGGAACGCGGCGCAGAAGGGGATTATGAGCCGCGCCCGGTCATTCTCACCACTATGGGACATGTGGACCACGGGAAAACAACGTTATTGGCAGCGTTGACAGGACGTGAGCAGCTTGCAGAAGCCGGCGGCATTACACAGCAAGTGACCGCCCATACCTTAACGCGCGAGCGTAGCGCACAAATGGCAAGACGCCTGGTCTTTTTGGATACGCCCGGGCATAGCGCATTTTTTTCAATGCGTGCTAAAGGCGTCAAGGTAACCGATTTTCTTATTGTCATCATGGCAGTGACCGAGGGCGTGAAGCCGCAGACGCTGGAAGTGCTGACATTGAATAAGACTGCGCAGCTGCCAATGGTCATTGTGGCGACAAAACTTGATCTGTTGCCCGTAGCGGCTGAACGCGAGCAGGCGCTCACGAAATTAAAACAGGTTTTGGGCAAATACGAGGTAGCGCTTAAGGAATGGGGCGGGACAGTGCCATTTTTTGCAGTTTCTGCCAAAACAGGCGAGGGCATTCAGGAACTCATGACGGGACTGGAAGCACTGGCAGAGGAAGCTCAGCTCACAGGCAATCCCAAGGTGCGCGCTTATGGCTACGTCTTAGAGACGCAGGTGGTGACCGGTGAAGGCAATGTCATCACAACCATCATTCAGAACGGCACTATGCGTGTGGGCGATGCTTATCTTTGTCATAAGGCGCATGGCCGTGTGCGCGCCATTTACGATGAGACGGATGCGAAGGTGCAGACTGCAGGCCCTGGCGCGGTGGTGCGTGTGATTGGGCTGGCGGAGACCATTCCCTCGGGACAATTTTTTCAGATCATGGAAAATGAGCGCGCCGCACGGGTAACCGCCGAAAAACGTTATGAATTGGAACAGCTTAAAGCCGCCTCCAATGTTAAAAAAATCACCGTATCCAATCTTTTTTCCACCATGCAAAAAGAACAGGTGAAAGAATTGCGTTTAATTGTGAAAGCCGATACTTATGGTTCGGCGGAAGCCATTAGCGAGACGCTTAAACAACTGCGCACCGCTGAGGTCAGGACGCAGGTGATTCATTTTGGCGTCGGCAGTGTCACAGAAAACGAGATCCAGCTGGCCGTTACCACCGCCTCCCAGCTCATCGTGTTTAAACTGAAACTGCAGCCAAAATTGAAAGTGTTGGCAGTGCGTGAGGGTGTGCGCGTGGATCAATTTTCCGTCATTTATGACATTATTGATCAGGTGAAAGAACAACTGACGGGCATGTTGGACAAGCGTGTGGATGAGCAGGTAGAAGCGCGCCTGGAAGTGCTTGAATTGTTCAAACTGGCTAAGCTTGGGCGCATAGCAGGCTGTAAGGTTTTAACGGGCAAACTGAGCGCCAAGCATCAGGTGCGTGTTTTTCGTGACGACGCACTGATCCATACGGGTACATTGGCGACACTCAGACGTTTTAAGAATGAGGCAGCTGAAGTGGTCGTGGGGGACGAATGTGGGCTTACCATTAAAAACTTTGAAAACTTTCAGGTAGGCGACGTTGTAGAAGCCTTCACCACAAAAGTGACCAAACGCACATTGGAACTGGACGAGCCGACCGTGCCAACACCTGAAACCGTCTCTTCTGTAAAATCCTAAGCTACTCCTATGTCTGCCTTTCGCCGCAGGAAACTGGAAACACAATTGGCGCAACGCCTGAGCGAACTGATTCTGTTTGAATTATCTGACGCACAGCTAGGCACTGAAATCATTTCCATCACGCGCGTGGAGGTGACCCCAGACTATTTTAAAGCGGCAGTGTATTTTACATTGCTGCGCGCGGAGTATAAAAACCGTGTACTCAAAGCGCTTTACCGCGCTGCGCCGCGTTTGCAGCACTTTTTATACAAACGTATGCGCATCGGCAAGCTGCCGCAGCTGCAGTTTTTTTACGATCACACAACATTGCGGCGGCAGGAACAGTTTGCTGCAGGCGGCAGCGAAGCAGAAGCTGCTGCGACTGAGATTATCGCAGAAGAACGCCGCCGCAATAATTGACAATACTTTCGGACAACACTGGCGCAGCGCCTGAGCGAACTGGTTCTGTTTGAATTGTCTGACGCACAGCTAGGCACTGAAATCATTTCCATCACGCGCGTGGAGGTGACATCAGACTATTTTAAGGCGGCAATGTGTTTTACATTGCTGCGCTTGCAGCACTTTTTATACAAACGCATGCGCATCGGCAAGCTGCTGCGACTGAGCTTATCGCAGAAGAACGCCGCCGCAACAATTGACAACACTTTCGGACAACACTGGCGCAGCGCCTGAGTGAACTGATTCTGTTTGAATTGTCTGACGCACAGCTAGGCACTGAAATCATTTCCATCACGTGCGTGGAAGTGACTCCCAGACTATTTTAAGGAGGCAATGTGTTTTACATTGCTGCGCACGGAACATAAAAATTGTGTAATCAAAGCGCTTTACCGTGAACGCCGCCGCAACAATTGACAATACTTTACTGGCGCAGCACCTGAGCGAACTGATTCTGTTTGAATTGTCTGACGCACAAACTGAAATTATTTCCATCACGCGCGTGGAGGTTACCGCGCTGCGCCGCGTTTGCAGTTTACTTTTTATACAAACGTATGTGCATCGGCAAGCTGCCGCAGCTGCAGTTTTTTTACGATCACACAACATTGCGGCGGCAGGAACAGTTTGCTGCAGGCGGCAGCGAAGCAGAAGCTGCTGCGACTGAGCTTATCGCAGAAGAACGCCGCCGCAACTTTCGGACAAATTGACAACTGACTTCTGACGCACAGCGGACAACACTGGCGCATTGCTGCGCTTGCGCCTGAGCGAACTGATTCTGTTTGAATTGTCTGACGCACAGCTAGGCACTGAAATCATTTCCATCACGCGCGTGGAGGTGACCCAGACAGACTTTTGCTTAAGGCGGCAGCTGTATTTTATCGGCAAGCTGCTGCGACTGAGCTTATCGCAGAAGAACGCCGCCGAACATACAAACTGGCGCAGCGCCTGAGCGAACTGTGTAATTGTCTCAAAGGCACGAAATCATTTTACCGCGCTGCGCCGCGTTTGCAGCACTTTTTATACAAACGTATGTGCATCGGCAAGCTGCCGCAGCTGCAGTTTTTTTACGATCACACAACATTGCGGCGGCAGGAACAGGCGGCACTTGCGACATTGCTGCGCATGGAACATAAAAACCGTGTACTCAAAGCGTTTTACCGCGCTGCGCCGCGTTTGCAGCGTATGTGCATCGGCAAGCTGCTGCGACTGAGCTTATCGCAGAAGAACGCCGCCGCAACAATTGACAACACTTTCGGACAACACTGGCGCAGCGCCTGAGTGAACTGATTCTGTTTGAATTGTCTGACGCACAGCTAGGCACTGAAATTATTTCCATCACGTGCGTGGAAGTGACTCCCAGACTATTTTAAGGCGGCAATGTATTTTACATTGCCGCGCATGGAACATAAAAACCGTGTACTCAAAGCGTTTTATCGCATTGCGCCGCGTTTGCAGCACTTTTTATACAAACGTATGCGCATCGGCAAGCTGCTGCGACTGAGATCATCGCAGAAGAACGCCGCCGAACAGTGCGGGAACTGCTGCTGCAATCCTTACTATGATTCTTGTGGGATGGTTTAAGGTTTTTAAAATTTTTTATGTTTTTTTATGGCTATTGTCATACGTTTATTGTTATGTCATACTATAACAACAGATTCATTGTACTGTAACAGGTCGTGTTGCAGTGTTTGAATATGGAGGGATTTTGTAATGATGAAACAATTTAAACAGAAATTAAAACTGGTCATGGCGGTAGCTGTGATCATTCCCCTATTAGTGGGTTCAAGTGTTGCCAAAGTGGACGGCGATACCATTCTCTTAGGGGCTGCCATTTCCTTAACAGGGAAGTACTCCACTAATGGCAAACACACTAAGAATGGCTATGATTTAGCAGTTCAAGTGCTTAATGAAAAAGGTGGGATTGTGGTGAATGGCAAACGTTATAAGTTTGCGGTTAAGTATTATGATGACGAATCCACACCAGCGCGCGCAGCACAGCTTACAGAGCGGCTTATTAAACAGGACGGTGTGCAGTTTTTACTGGGGCCTTATAGCTCTGGATTGACGAAGGCAATGGCACCGGTAAGCGAAAAATATAAGATACCGATGATTGAAGCCAATGGTGCATCGCGTTCACTTTTTACAAAAGGTTATAAATATTTATTTGCAATTTTAACATCGGCGGATCAGTATTTGTCTGTGGCGGTGGACGTATTGGCAGAGCAGGCAAAGGCGAACGGGAAGCGTCCGCGTGACATGCGCATTGCGATTGCAATGGAGAATGATCCCTTTTCACAGGATGTGCGTTTGGGAATTTTAGAAGCGGCGAAAAAATATAAGATGAAGGTGGTGATCGATGATAAACTGCCTAAATCATTAGACGATATGGCGGCAACCTTGACAAAAGTGAAGGCGCTGAAACCGGACTTGCTGGCGATCTCTGGACATGCAAAGGGTGCCGCAACAGCAACGCGGCAAATTGAACAATATAAAGTAAACGTGGACATGGTTGCCATGACACATTGCGATTCGGCAGCGATTGAATCCAAATTCCCTGTGGGCGCTAATTACATTCTTTGCGCGTTGCAATGGCAAAAAGAATTGACTTATAAGGATGATGACGGAACGTTTGGCAATGGCGCGGATTTTGCAAAGTTATTTCAAGACACTTATGGATACGCACCCCCTTATCAAGCGGCTGAATCAGCTGTCGCTGTACAAGTTTGGGCAGATGCTTTCAAACGTGCAAAATCTTTTAATCCACAGAAAGTACGCAATGCAATAGCCAAGACTTCCATGCAGACTTTTTATGGCAATGTCAAGTTTAACAAGGCTGGACAAAATATAGCCAAACCAATGGTGTTGTCGCAGATTGTTGATGGACAATATAAGGTGGTGGCACCGTTGGAGTGGGCAAGCACGCCATTAACATTTCCGAAACCTTCATTGTAACAGCAGCATAGCAGCTGGCGGCTTGCTGTAAGTTTATTGGCAAGGTGTGCGAGCTTGCTGATTAAAAGAAGGCTTAAGCTTGTTTGTTTTATCCTGATGTAAATTTCATATCGCTGGCTGGTGGGGCAGCTGGCGATGTGGATGGGGAGCATGTGTGCAGGATCTGATCATTTTTATCACGAACCCGCCGCTTATGGTACAAGCGGTGGTCAATGGCATTGTCATTGGCGGGTTATTTGCCGTAGTGGCGTACGGCTTTGCGCTGGTCTGGGGTGTCATGGGCATTATTAATGTGGCACAGGGTGAGTTTGTCCTGATGGGTGCTTATGTAACACTTTATTTTTCATGGCTAGTGCCTGGGGTTTCACCTTTGTGGAGCATTCCCCTGGCCATGGTACTAGTAGGCGTTTTGGGTTGGCTGCTCTACCATGGCATTGTGTTTAGAATTGTTGGGCGGGATCTGTTTACGTCGCTGCTGGCAACCTTTGGCATCAGCATTTTACTGCAGCAGCTGATGAATTTAACATTCGGGGCGGATGTGCAGGCTGTGAATGCACAGTTGCCAACGTTGTTTATGCTGGAGCAGACGGTTGCCTTGCCTGTGGTGCGGTTGCTTGCCTTAGTGGGAGCATTGGTGATAGCAACTTTGATGGTGTTATTCCTGAGGTATTCGCGCATGGGGCAGGCTATTCGTGCAACGGCACAAAATGAACGTGCCGCTAAATTACTTGGTGTGAAGACACAGCGTGTCTATGGATTGACCTTTGCGCTTAATGCTTTTTTATGCGGAGGTGCCGGCGCCTTGGTTGCAATGACCTTTTCCATTCATCCTTATATAGGTTTGCCTTATACTGTGCGTTCATTTATGATTGTCATTTTTGCGGGACTGGGTAACTTTGCAGGTGTTTTGGTATCGGCAGTGACATTGGGGACATTAGAGGAAATAGCGGATTTTGTCTTGGGGGCAGAATTTAGATTGGCGTTTATTTTTTCATTTCTGGTGGCAGTATTAGTGTGGCGCAACTGGCGGCTGAAGCGCAAGCGGGAATACTTGAAATAAGCTCAATTATGAGACGATGTAATGTTTAATGAGCTTTAACCGGCTCAGCAAACGCTGCAAATAAACAATACAAAAAATAAGCTAATGACTAAACAGCGACGCGAATTGATTATCTATGGTTGCCTCTTGGCTATAGGATTGTTTGCACCTTATGTAGCTGCAAATTATGTAACGCAGCTTGCGTTTGCGTGGATTTTTATTGTGATGGCCCTTACCTGGGATTTACAAGGTGGACAGATGGGCTATAATTCATTTGGAAACATCGTCTTTTTTGGTGTGGGCATGTATGCAAGTGCTGTCCTGCAGATTAGTCCGTTTTTTTCGTTGGCAGAATGGACGGAGGGCGGCGGGGAGAATACGTTCACACATACACTTAGTCAATATTTCAGCGGATTGACGCTGGGAGTGGCGCTGAGTGGGTTTATTGCGGCGGCACTGGCGTGGCTGCTGGGTGCATTGATCCTCACAATGCGTGGACATTATTTTGCAATCTGTACCTTAGCTTTGGGAGTTGCAGTTGGGGAAATGGCCTCAGGTATTGAAATTTTGGGCGGCGGTTCGGGACTTTCGGTGCCGGTGTGGCCGGATGCGGCTGGCAGTATTGACAGTCGTAATCGTTTGTTTTATTTTATAGCGCTGGGTATTTTTGCACTTGCATTTATTGTCATGCGTTGGCTTTTACGTGCGCGTTTTGGTCAAACATTGAATGCTATTCGTGATGATGAAGACAAGGCGGAGGCGATGGGTGTGCCGACTACTCGCTTTAAAATTCTCAGTTGGATGGTTTCGGCGTTTTTTTTGGGCATGGTGGGCGCGCTGACAGGCAACTTGGTCGGCTTCATTGATCCTATCGATGTAGCTTTTACAGGCGCCACCTACGGAGTATGGATGGTTTTAATGGTAATTTTGGGCGGTAAAGGCACATTGTGGGGCCCAATCATCGGTGCCTGCGTATTTCATGTATTTCAAGAGCTGTTTTGGACCTACTTTTTGGGTTGGCAACGCGTAGCCCTGGGTTTATTAATTGTTGTGATTGTCGTGTTTTTTCCGCAGGGCATTTTTGGCTGGCTGCGTGCACGCAATAAACAACTGGAACAACTTAAAATGGCTAAAGAGTGACCCCCAGCAATCAAGCTTCTGTGGAAACTGGTGACGTTCAATGAAAAATACCAATGTTGAAACATTGCTTACTGTGCAGCAAGTAGTCAAACGTTATGGCGGCGTACTTGCCAATAATAACGTCTCGCTGTCGGTGCGTACAGGGGAGATTGTTGGGCTTATCGGTCCCAATGGTTCCGGTAAAACTACGCTGTTTAGCTCCATTTGCGGCACACACCCCATAGATAGCGGAAGTATTGCTTTCAACCAAAAAGAAATTTCAACGTACAGCATTGCTGAAATTGCACGGATGGGGCTGGTGCGAACATTTCAGCATACGCGTATTTATGGCGGCATGAGTGTGCTGGAGAATGTCCGCATCAGTCTCCCGCGTAAACGCCTCCCAAGTCTGTTGGAAATCTTAAGCCCCTTGCCGCAGGAATTGACGCAGCGCGCAGAGGAACTCCTGCAATTTGTCGGTTTATATGAGAAACGTAAGTTGGATGCAGGTGACCTTTCTTTCGGTCAACAGAAGCTCTTGGAATTTGCTATGGCACTGATGAGCGAACCAAAACTTTTGCTGCTGGATGAGCCCACCGCAGGCATCAATCCCACGCTCATCAATGGCCTGGTGGAACGATTGTTCGATATTAATAAACGTTTTGGTGTCACATTGCTTGTGATTGAACACAATATGCGTGTGATGATGAGTCTGGCGCAACGGGTTTATTGTCTGGCACATGGCGAGGTGATTGCCGAGGGCGCGCCGCGGGAAATGCAACGCTCGCAGAAGGTTATTGACGCCTACCTAGGCGCACGTTAAACTGGAATTGAAAAATGCCCAAAACAAAAACAAACGCAAAAGTAAAAGCAAATACAAACGCTAAGGCAAAAACAAACACTAAGGCTAAGACCAGCTCTCCCACACGGCAGACTAAGATCAGCGGCTACGGAGCGGGTTCTGTTAAACACGTGATCTCTGTGGAGGCTATTGCGCGTGAGGTCAGCGCGCTCTCCGCTAAAGCACCCAGTCAAGCCGCATTGCAAGCGCTTACGGGCAGCGCCGATGAACCTTATTTGGTTTTTGAGAATGTGACCGCAGGTTACGGAAAAATGATGATCCTCAGAGATTTCAACCTGCGCTTGGCGCGCGGGCAATCTCTGTGTTTAATAGGCCCCAATGGCGCCGGTAAGTCAACCATTTTGCATACGCTTTATGGTTTCAATACGATTGAAAAAGGGCGCATTTTATTAAATGGCGTGGACGTTACGCATTTGGCGCCTAATGATAAACTTGCGCGTGTGAAAGTGGCATATCTATTGCAGGAAAGTTCTGTTTTTCCCAATATGACGGTAGAAGAAAACTTATTAATGGGCGGGTTTTTATTGAATAATCGCCATAAGGCAGCTGAGGCGACCAAACGCGTGCTGGAAAAATATCCGCGCCTGGCGGCGCGCCGCAAACAACCTGCCAGTGCTTTATCCGGTGGTGAACGCCGCCTTTTGGAAATTTCACGCGCACTCATTATGGACCCCGATGTTTTATTGGTGGATGAACCTTCTATCGGGTTGGAGCCGCGGTTTATTGATATGGTTTTTGAACTCTTGACTGAACTGCGCGACCGCGAAAAGAAAACCATTTTAATGGTGGAACAAAACGCCAAAAAAGGCTTAGAATTTGCTGAGCTGGCTTATGTCTTAGTCAACGGTCACACGGCGCTAGCGGGGCACGGTAATGATTTACTTGCCGATAAACGCGTCGGTAAGTTATTCTTAGGCGGATAGTACTGTGCTCCTGCACGGAATGCGGACGGGGGTTTAGCAGGCTGCAGATGCGCATTCTTTTACAGCAGGTCTTGCGTGCCGCCGGCGCGCCGGCGCTTGCGCTCGGTGCGACTTTTTTTGCTTACGGGACGCAAACAAAAATTGCCGGCTTCTCAGTGCTGGAGGCCTGGTTGGCACCGGCAGTTATTTATACCATCCCCGGACAGCTCATTGTTGTGGAACAGGCGGCACTCGCTGCCTCGTGGCTGAGTGTCTTGCTTTCCGTCTTCCTCGTCAATACGCGCCTTTTGCCGATGACCATGGCGGTCATGCCGCACATTAAAAGTCGTTATCTCTTAGTCAATATCGTCAACGCCCACTTTGTCGCGCTCACCACCTGGCTGGGATTTCTGAATGCGCTGCCGCAGCTTAAAGCCCATCCGCAGCTGAGCAGGAGCACATTTTATTTTATATTTGGCGGGCTGCTCTGGTGCATTGCCTGGAGCGCGGCGCTGTTAGGTTATTTCAGCAAGGATTTTATGAGTCCTGAGTGGCAGTTGGCATTGGTGTACGTGAACCCGCTTTATTTCCTGCTGCTCATTTGGGAGCAAACACAGCAGCCCGCCAACATGCTGCCTATTGTCTTAGGGGCTGTATTGCTTCCGCCGCTGGCGTTATGGAATGCCGAGTGGAGTATTCTTATCGCCGGGCTGATCGGCGGCACACTTGCTTTTTGGCTGAGGCGCCGCAGATGAAAGAAGTCAGTACCCTGACAATGATAGCCTGTGCCGTAGCGGCAACCGTTTTTTGGCGTGTGCTTGGGGTGTATGTTGGCAGGCGGTTTAGCGCCGATCATCCGCTTATTGGCTGGGCAAATGCAGTCGCTTACAGTACGGTGACTGCACTGACCGTAAAACTGTTAGTATTACCTGAAGGAGCATTGGCACTGACATCTGGTCTTCAGCGTTTGGAAGCGTTGGCAGTGGCAGTCGTGGTGTTTTATGTCACGCGCAGAAATGTCCTGCTTGCTTGTCTGGCGGGTGTAGCGGTTTTTGCTGTATTGCTTTCATGGCATTGACGTGACTTTGACTTATAGGGCATTCCGTCCCGGATATTGTTCCCTGCCGCTGCTGAGCTCATCGTAACCCATCGTAAAAACATCACGATGAAACAGATTTTATGGTAGAACTAAAGATAAGACATTTAACCGTGAATGAGAATGCGGCTGGATGATGAAGACTGATTTATACAAATAAGGGGGGTTAAGTAATGTTTTACGCACTTAAAGAAGGCAAATCAAAAAGGAATGAAGATACTTTAACTTCTTCAATTTTTGGTTTGATGCTGAAGCTACGAACCGAGAACCCACAAACCGATTTAATGTGGGAAATTTTATGTGCTGCTTGTTTTAATAAAGAGTTGAATAATAAATTTTCTGCTCCCGGTAAGCTGGAGGAGTTTGAGTTTTGGCCATGGTGGGAACTTGGAGCTACGGCTGCTAAAAAATATGATCAGCGGCACGTTGAACCAGATCTATTCCTTAGCTTTGAGAAGCTAGATGTTATTATTGAAGCTAAGCGATCGGATGCTAACCAGCAATATGAAGATCAATGGAAAAGGGAACTTAGCGGGTATTTTACTTCTGTTAGGGAGGGTAGAGATAAACCTGTTTGTATGTTTGCTGTAGGCGGACTTTATTCTCATAAAACAAAGCCGATCGAGCTCACTGAGATTTTTATGAAGGCTGAAGTCGAGGCAGCTGTTTTTAAACAAGTTAAAGAGGGAAGTATTAACGTTTATAAATTTACGTGGGAGCGAATTTTAGAACAAATAATTAAACTTAAAAAGAAACAGGACTTTAGCCGTGAAATTGCTGATAGCGGGGGCATATTATGCAATGTTTTAATCGACCTTATTGGGGCATTTGATTTGCATGGTTATATTGCTTATACATGGTTTGAGACACTGCCTGCTGCAAACTTTTCAGGTATTACAGACATTAGCAGCCATGGAGCTCTGAATGCTTGGAATCCAGCTGCATGGAAAAGTTAAATGGAGAACTTAGATGAACGCAGAAAATAAGCCCAGCAGTGAAGCTGAAATAGAGAAATCTTTTATTGAGGTTAGAAAAGCATATAGGTTGCTTTTTTCATATCAAAAACGAGTGATTCATTTGATGAAATATATCGAAAAACACTTAAGGAACAGCCTTGATTATTCTTTTAGGGAAGGCTTTCCGTTGTATCATGGAATAGAGAATATTGATAAGAGAAAAGTTTTAGATTATGTGGCTAGGTGGGAATGGTTAAAACTGTATTATTTTCAGTTTTGGTTTATGGGGCGTGCTAATATAGGGTATGGCAAAAGTGTCCCCAAAGCTGAAAACAAAGAAATTCTTTTCGGTGTTGCATTACAGAGTGACTCAGGCGCTTCCGACAAACACAAAAAAAATACACTCGGACGTTGGGATCCTAATGCAATGGAAGTAGAAAACTTTTGTCCTGCTGAAGGGGCAAAAACAAGATTAATTTTTGTGGTTGGCTCGTATGATGACTGGTGCGTTAAGGATGATTATTGGGGCATTAATGGTACACTCAGGTTGCTTGATAATAATAATTGGAAAGATCCAAAAGAGCACGAAGAGCCCGAATATGAATTGAATAAGATAAATGATAAGCCAGCTCGCATAATTGGCAAGGCTTACAACTTAGCCAGCTTTAGCAATGAAGAAAAAACAATAGCCAAGCTTGATGACTTTAAAAAACACTGCGAGGGAAAAGATTTTATGTTAGTAAAGGGAACTTGGTAAAGCAGTATTACCATTTCTTGCAAGTTTCCACATAAATAAAAACAATTTAAATTTGCGTGTATGCTGAGGGAGACTCGCCCTTAGCCAGAACCCAACACCCCCCTCCGCAATCGCCAGTGTGGCGTAAGTGATAAGAAACGCTGTCCCGCGGCGCGCTGCAATAATGTAAGCATAAAAATAGAAGTTGATGTAAAAAAATTAAATAGTTAATGTAGGGCAAGAGTATGAGTAAGAGAATAACCCTATCAATACGCCTTTTGAAAGAAGGTGTTCCTCCTGAGGACGCGTTTAAAGAACAACCAGAATCGGAGTTGGGAAAGTATGATCAAATAGCTGAGGCTAAGTATTATATTGATAAAGGCTGGAGCTTCCCACCTGATTGGGTAAAGTATCTTGGTTGGGAAAAGCCGAAGGTAAGTACTGCAAGTGCTTTATTATTTATTCCTATAAGTGATAGTGGGGGCAATCACAGACATTTTGTAGTTAGTTTTGGTTATGGGTATGCCAAGCTAAATGATGATAGGTTAGTTAGTGACTTTGGGTTAATAACTGCATTAAATATGTTAGACAATGACGGCATCAAAAGCTCCAGTGTTTTTGCCCCTTCTGATCATTCCAAACAAAAAAAAACTCAAACAACTCGGGCATCGAGCTTAGTTGGGCATGATATGGACTACTATACCCAGATTCTTAAAAATGTTACGGGAAGAGTAAAAGATAAATATGAAGTATTGTCTAAAAATATCACTGCTAGTTTACAATCTATTAAAATTAGTACAGGCGAAGAAGTAAAAAATCTTCCTGAGTTATGCCGTAAATTTTTAGAAATTTATCAGAAAGAAGATTATAAGGAGAATTTTAAAGATCTTTTTTATATCGAACGAATAAAAGAAAAAGATCTTTGTGAAAAATTAAATAAAAAACTGATCAAAGGCATTCAAGATAAATCAGATAATATTTATCTTGAAGTTCCCGAATTAATTGATTTTCAATCTGTAAGTAAATGGCAAATCAAGTTTAAAGGCAATAGATCTAAGAAAGAATTTGATGATGTTCCAACTATAAAAGAATTTCACGGTGCAATTTCAGAGTATTCTCATATAGGTGAAATTAAAGTTGAATCTCTAAAGAAGTGGGAGATTAATTTGTTGGATGAAAATGATACTTCGCAACACTCTTTTAGCATATTTAAATGCTTGGTATTTGAAACTAATTTAGATGAAGAAACTTATTGTTTTTCTCATGGTTATTGGTATCATATTAATTCTGATTTTAAAGAAGAAGTGATATCTAAGACTGAAGAGTATAAGATTGAAAAAATTAATGGTAAAAGTATTCCGATATTTGCCCATCAAAACGAAGCTGCTTATAACGAAGACTTAGCAAAAAGTACAAATGGAAAGTTATTAGATAAAAATTGTATTTCAATGGGAGGGTACGATAAAATTGAGCTTTGTGATGTACTTTACATTTCTAATAACGGAAAAACTACTTTTTTGCACGTCAAAATAAAACATGGCGGGTCCTCAGGATTAAGCCATTTATTTGCTCAGGGAGATAATTCTCTTACTCTATTGCGCAGTAAAGATAGTAAATTTATTGAGGGCATTAAGGTGGTCACTAATTTGGGATTAGAAGATATTGATAAAGACGTTAAGGTTCATTTTCTTATTATAAGTAAGAATGGTAGAGATATTCCTTTTTTTGCAAAGGTTTCTCTTTTTAAAACAATAAAAGAAATAATATCTAAAAATTCCAAAGTTCAGTGGTCTGTTCAGTTAAATACAATGCCGCAATCGCCAGCGCGGCGTAAGTGATAAGAAACGCTGTCCCGCGGCACCGCGCTGCAATAATGTAAGCTGCCCGCTAATGACGGCGTGTTCGGATCAATCCACCCATTAGCGCGGCGGCGATAGGAAGCGGCGGATTGAGGATTGAGCTGCTGCAGCATGGCGATAATGTCCATTGTGCCGCCCAACTGTACGCGCGATGACTTTATTGAATGTATGGTCAATTAGGCTACTGTTCGCGTTTGTTTAAGACGGCTGAAAGACTCCCATCGATATTCGTTAACGTTAGTGTAACGGTGAAGTGACTTTCATTGTGATTGATAACATTGCCAGCTGTGTCGCGTTCGGCAATGCACAGCTTCCCCTCTTCTAATACTTCACGTAGATAATAACCTGTGTCGTCTTCGTCCGGATCATCAAAGGTGTATAAAGTTCCATCAACTGCGGTGGCGCTGTACCCAGCTGGGAGATCTTCTCCATTGGTGATCATCCCTGTGGCAGAAACAGCGTTCAGACCTTTGAGATGGAAGGTGTCGTTTAAGAACTGTACACTAATTTGGCGATTAGCGAAAGACACGTCAAGCAGTAATGTAGGATTAGGCTTAGTAACATGGCTGGTAGCGACTATTTCACTGACTGCTGTTCCATTGTAATTAATAGAAATGTCGTAAATGATGCTTTTGCCCGCATTATTTATGATGACAACACTGTTTGCCAGTAAAGCGTTTGTACTTTTAGCACCTGCTTGATCTGGAATGTTAATGCTGATGTTGCCGTCTGCAATGGTGAACGTCTCCGCAACTTCTGTAATGATGAGCATGCCAATATTGTCTTCTACCGCTTCACACGGCGGCAGGGTACAGGCATTGGTGACCTCCGCTAAGACAATACGCGCATTGGTGAACTGAGCGGTGACGTCGGTTGTGGCTGGCAATACGTCAATGGAAACATCCGCTAATTCGGATGTGCGCAGATCGAAAAAACTGATAGCACTGCTGATGCTGTATTCAAACTCAGGCACAAGCGAATGATTGGTAATTTCACTGGCGGCACAACTTGTGAAGAGCGGCAGCAAGACAATGAACTGCAGTACACCTACGGTGACAGCAAAATACCCCAAAATTGCCCCCATGATTTCCCCTTGGTTAGTAGTGGTTAGAGGACATCAAACACAAAACACTTGCTGTTATTATAACATGTATTGCTACAATGAAAATACAGGGTTTTGAATTTAAACTTAGAGCCAGTTGCAGCTGTTGTGGCATTGTAGCCAGCTTGTAAATGCAGCCCGCCATAAACTGGCGGGGGGGCAAAATTGGATGATTGATTGAAATGCGCTCAGCGCGGTGCTGAGTGGTTTTTATGTAGTTGGGAAAAGCGTTCTTTTGGAAAGGCTATACGCTCACCATTTACATTGTTAATGCAATGCTGCCCGTGCGGGTTCAGCTTGTGCAGCGGGTGAGTGATAATCGTACTGAGCCTGCGTTTTGTTTGCAGGCAGGCGATGTTCAGGAGCTATTTTTCCGCCAGTGCGGAGCCGCTGCTTGATCATTTTGTAGTACTGAGGATGCAGCTCAGCGCTGATAAAATTGCGTTCAAGACTCCGGCAGAGCAGCAGTTCATTGCCGCTGCCGCCGAAGAGAATGCAGCAATCATCGCCGCGCCGCGTGGCAGCTTGGATGAGCATGGTCACAAGCGGGAGGGGGATTTGGCAGGCGTGGAAAGTTTTATCTTTGTTGACGTTTTTCACAAGATTAAAATAAAACCAGTTATACGGCATCGCGCCTTTATGCCCGGCAGCCAAACGCGCCTGAATGCGTTTATCGTTGAGGTTTTTGTAGGGCACTGCAACTTGATTTTTATAAAAATGATTGTTTTTACTTTTAGTAGCGTGCAGAATGGAGCGATGCGCAGTGGTGAAACGTTTGCGGCTGTGACCAACATTAGTATTGTAAACCCATGCGTAATCCTGTACGGCATGGGCGTTATTGTCTAAATACTTAACGCGCAGGTAGGCGTTTTGCTTGGGGTAATTGATGAGGAAGAGGTTGCCTGTGGGTTTGAGGACACGCAATGCGGCAGCTGTCAGCTCACAGTACCAGTCGATGTACGCGTCCCATTTTTTATTGTAATGGCGACCTGCATAAGATACGCCGACATTGTAATCGGGGTCGCCGTAAATAAAGTCAAGCGATGCGGGCGGAAGCCGTCCCAGTAATTTAAGGATATCCTCTTGAAAGACCTGATTTCTAAAAGGCTTCAATGCGTCCATTGTAATGGCTTAGCGTACACCTCAGCCTTTATGTTGCATTGAGCAATTTTTTTCGGCGATAGTCAGCGCAGCCGTAATGACAAAAGCTGTGCAGGTGTGTTGGATTGCCCCTTTATGCTATATCCTCAACATTAGCTATTGACGCATTTTCTTTTACAGATTTTATGCCGTTTTCGCAAGCTTGTTTGCTGCTGTATCCTTCAGAAGTAGCGATAATTTCACCATTTTTTGCCCTTAGCCTGAAACGATATTCATCAGCCCGATCTTTGAATATTTGAAATTTTGGATTTTCCATTTTTGTGTCTCCCAATTGTTTTTACTAAACTGTAATTGTTGTTGAACTAATGCCCACCAATAGATTCTAATATAAGTAGCAATAAAATCGGGTTAAATTAATTTGTGTTCAGCGATAGTTAGCGCAGCGTACGTAATGACAAAAGCTGTGCCGGCACGCTGAAAGGCGGTGAACAGCTCGGCGAGCGCGGCATGTTCATCGAGCCACCCCTTAGCAGCAGCAGCTTTAAGCATCGCGTATTCACCCGAAACATGGTAGGCGGCGATGGGCAGCGGCGGCTTGAGCTCACGGTGTAACATCGCAATAATGTCTAAATACGGTGTGGCTGGTTTCACCATCAGCAGGTCTGCGCCCTCAGCGACATCGAGTAAAGCTTCACGTAATGCCTCACGGGCATTGCTGGGATCCATTTGGTAGCTGCGGCGATCGCCGAACTGCATCTGCGATGCCGCGGCAGTACGGAAGGGACCGTAAAATGCCGAAACAAACTTAACAGCATAACTCAAAATAGGAATTTGCGAGTACTGCTCAGCATCCAATGCTGTACGGATGGAAGCGACCATGCCGTCTAGCATTGCAGAAGGGGCGATAATGTCAGCGCCAGCTTGTGCCTGGATCACCGCTTGTTTGGCAAGCAATGGCAAGGTGGCATCGTTATCGACGGTTTGACTTCCAGCGGGTACAATGCCGCAATGTCCGTGTGCGGTGTACTCGCAAAAACAACAATCGGTGATAACAATGAGCTCAGGAAAACGCGCCTTAATGGTGCGGACAGCTTCGGCGATGACACCAGTGGCGCTGATGGCGTCACTTCCTGATGCGTCCTTGTGTTTGGGGATGCCGAAAAGGATAATGGCGCGGATGCCGGCATTGAGACAGCGTTCAATGTGCGGAAGCGCACGCGTGGCAGAGTATTGCGATATGCCCGGGAGCGCTGGAATGGCAGCCTCATGTTCCGGGTGGTGATGGATGAAAAAGGGCATGACCAGCTTACTGGGATTGAGCGCGGTTTCACGCACCAGCGCGCGTAACTGAGGACTGCGGCGCAAGCGGCGCGGGCGGTGTTTGAACGGCAATGTCCGCTGTGACGAAGCTTTTAATATTGGCGCTGAGGTCATGGATGTTCCCACTATATATACTATATATTTATATTCAGTTATGTATGAGCTTGGGTAGCAATGGGGGAAGTAAAAAAGGCAGTTGCGAATTGGGTTGCCGCTAAATGATCACTGAGTGCCATAAACTCGCGGATATTGTGCATGGAAAGCATGGGACTGCCAAGATCAATAGTCGGTACACCCGTTGTACTGGCGAGAATGGGACCGATGGTACTGCCAGTGGGCAGATCGCCGCGCGTGCGGAAGTGTTGCAATGGAATTTTCGCCTGCGCGGCTATTTCTTTGGCAATGCGCTCAGTATGAGCATCGCTCATGTAGCGCAGTTGGCTGTTGTGTTTGAGTACAGGACCGCCGCCCAATAGTGGTTTGCTGATTTCACTGTGGAAGTTGGGATAATTAGGATGCACGCCATGTGCCATATCGGCAGAAATAATAAATGAACGACTGAGTGCTTGCAAGAACTCCGCACGCGCAGCGGCTGCTGGACGATAACCTAAAATAATGCGCTCAAGTGTATGCAGAAATTGTTTGGAAGCGGCACCCGTGGCGCTTTGGCTGCCCACTTCTTCATGGTCGAAAATTGCAAAAACGGGAATATGCGGCAGACTTAACGGCGCCTTGACACTGGCAATGAAAGCGTTCATGCCTGAGTATGTCATCGCCAGGTTATCCAGCTTAGCAGCGGCTATAAATTCATGATGAAGTCCCAAACGCGCCGGCGGTTCTGCAGGACTGAAATTCAATTCAATGCTGCTGAGCTGTTTGCGGGTGACTTGCAGCGTTTGGGCAATGAGCTGCTGCAGGGCATTAGCGGCGGCTGCTTTGGGATTGGCTGCTGGTCGCGTGGACGGGAGCAGTCCGAGTACGGCGCGTAATTCCACCTCGGCATTGGGGATAGCGGATTTGTGGTCGCGATTGTGCTTGAAATGCACCGCCGCAGACGGAATGGTGAAACGATGGGATTGCAAATGGATAAGCTTAGGCTCAGCATCCCCTGTGATGAAACAGCGTCCCGCTAAATGAAGGTCGCGATTAAACCAGCTAGTGGCATTGAACCCACCATAAGGCTCAGTGAGGACGACTATGCAATTTTCCTTGCTGAGTGCTGTTGTGCTTTTAAGTTTCAGTACAGGAGAATCACTATGCGCCGCCCAGATAACAAAGGCTGCGCGCTGAGTGACGGGCGGCAATGCAAAAGCAATGAAACTGCCGCCCTGACTGTAACTGTACACACCGCCCGCTTCCAATGTCCACTCCGCAGTGGGAACTAACTCCCTGGCATTGGGAATGGCGCGCCGCAGCATGGTGCCAAGCTCTGCTGTTACGTGATACGGCGATGGCGTTTGGCTTAGAAATTGTAAGAAGCCATCAGCCGCTGCTGCCTCAGTAGCGGATTGTCCGTTCACGCGGCGGCCTCGCTGAGAAAGGCTGCACCAAATACACCGGCACTATCGCCCCACTTAGGTTGTGCTATTTTTGTCGGAAAATACGTATTGAATGTGTGCCGCTGCACAGCTTCCACGCCAAGCGTGGTGAGCTCAGTAATGTTCCCCACACCGCCGCCCAATACAATGATGTCCGGATCCAAAATATTCACCACTGCTGATATGCCCAAACCAAAAAAATAAATGAGCCGTTCTATGGTCTCAGTCGCAGACTTATCGTTTCCGCGTTTATACGCATTGTAAATTTCACTGAGCTTTTTTGTGCGCTTGGCATCGTAAAAACGCTCCAATGCAGGACCCGAGAGGATCGTTTCCACACACCCCACCTTCCCGCAATAACACTTTCCACCCGATAAGTCCAGGTAATTATGCCCCCACTCGCCCGCAATACCCATTAGCCCATTGATAACTTTTCCATTGACAACAATCCCCCCGCCAATGCCCGTTCCCATAATCACGCCAAAGACCACATTTGCCTCAGGTGCCAGCTCCCGCACTATGCCGATACGCGTCTCCGCCAATGCCAAACAGTTGGCATCATTGGCAATGATGACGCGTTTTCCCAATATCCGTTCAATGTCCGCATGAAAGGGCTGACCATTGAGCGCCGTGGAGTTGCTGTTTTTAAGCAGCTGCGTGCGCGGATCAATAGACCCCGGTGTGGCCATGCCAATAACTTCCGCCCTTGCTCCAACATTGCTTTCCAGCTGCGTCACTAGCCCGGCAAGCTGCTCTAGAATATGCTGATAACCATTAGCGCCTTCGGTGGGAATACGCTTGCGAATAAGCGGTTTGCCCGCCCCATCCAACACGATGCCCTCTATTTTTGTGCCGCCTAAATCTATGCCCCAGTACAATGCACCCACTCCTCAATTATCATCGCTGCCCACTGTTCTTACCGCAACGCGACGTGTTCTTGAAAAACTTCTCTAATTCCATTGGCTTGCTGTGCTGTAAAGCCTGCGTCTTGCAGTATTTGCTTCACACGACTTGTGTCAAACTCGCCGCCGGAATATTTTACGGTGAAAGCGTGTTCTATAACCAGCGCCATTGCCTGTGCCTGCTTATGCTCAATTCCACGCTCCTCAAATTTTTTAATCATCGTTATCACGTCCACTTTTCTATTGCAACCTGTATCCACTCAATTTATTGTTTTTTGTAGGTAATTTCATAGTAATGCTATGAATATTCCTAGAATTGTTCCCGTTATTCCACAGACTCCCAACGTAACATACCCCCAGCGTCTGATACTGCCTATTATTTCTTTTTGAATGATTTCTTCAAGCTCTTTAACAGTTTCTTTTTTTGTATCGGCTAAAAGCTTTTTTAATTTCTCTGTTAAATCACTTGAGAATTCATACGCAATGTCTCCTGCAGCTGTTGCAAATTTATCGTCAAATCCGCTACTTTTTAAAGAGCTTTCTATTTGCTTATCAACCCGCTCACTCATCATTTATCCCTAGCTTTTTTCCCATACTTATATCATAATATGCCTTGTTGTGCCGCTGCCATAAAATATTGCGAGAATTGCCTCTCAGTTGAGGCTCACCTTAGCGGAGCTTTTTTGTATTATTGATTAAAATTTGTTTGACATTTTCCATTTAAAACTTACCTTTATATTATCCAAATGATATTAATACCTCTTGGAGCTCCCAAACCCCCCCACCAACCTTGGGAGCTCCACCCTCTTTTCTCTATTACAGCATTGCCGCCCGCAATGCCCATGTAGCCCACACATTGACGCGGTGCCTTAGCCACACGGAAATCGCACAGCTCCACTCAATAACTGTTATTGGGATGGACGCGCATTAACGCGCAAATAACTGATAAAACGCTTTGCTGATGCCGCGCGCTTCCACAGTGGGAAAACCAGCTTTTTTCAATTCTTGCGCGACTAGCTTTTCATCGTAGGATGTATTTAGTCCTTTCGCTACTAACGCGCGCTGGATGCTTAAAGCTAGTACTGCCGCTTGTTTCTTGGAAAATCCATTCTCTGCAAACTTTTCTGCGATCAGCAGTGAATCGCCTGCTAGTAATTCAGCGCTTATTCCCATCGTGGCATACTGTATAAAAAATGGTTAGGTTATTTGAGAAGTGGGATAGCAAAGCTAATTATCGCAATGATGGCTGCGATTATACCCAGCCAAAGTACTGTGCGTTTTAGTACGTGTGTGATAACTTCTTCCTTAAGGCTTCTTTTAACGTTAACCATTTTATTGTCTATAATGTCGTCAATGATATTTGCCATTTTTTCTGCCCTTTGCTCGGGGATGTTTAAATCTCTTAGTAACTTAAAAATAGTCAGCCTGTCAGTTTTTTTACGCTCAGGGGCTTGCTTGGCCATCGTTTTCTATTATACGTGGATTTTATCGTTGACTTTTATTGAAGCTAATGTCAAACACTTCAAGCTGGCTTCCTATACACCATACAGTACTATTATACTGTTACTTATCAATTCTTGATAAAAATTATAAAGAATAATATTTTTTATAACCTGAATTTTCCCATTGAACCATCATCGTAATTGAAGTTATGCCGTCCGCCGTCCTCGCATCAGCACTGCTTCATTGCATAAGTGCCTGCGGGGGAGCAGCAGGAAGTCGCCGTTACAGCATTTTATAATCCCGCGCAAAGCTGCGCTCACTTGCGGAGCTTTGTGCGCTGTTCTTGTACTTCTATCAGCTTATTGATAGCTGCGTCAGCACGGCCGGGACTGAGCTCGCCTGTTTCTATGCCGGTATCAGGTGGGGTGTGGTCGGGCGGGTTCCCCAGATGATCCTGTAATTTTTCCTTAAGGGTACGTATCGCTTCTCTTTGCTTATTAGTAACACTAGCTGCTGCAGCTTCTAATTCCCGTAAATGTTTTTCTGTTACACCGCCGCTAAAAGCAACCTTACTTAGATCTGCCGTTTTATTCTTTCTGTCTTCCAGATGTCCTATCACTAGATCAATGCTGAGAGAAAGTCCTTCAGAAGAGTCAGCACCCATAAACTTAGTGTTGTGAAAACTTGCCTCCTGCAGCTGTAGACCATGAACCCAACATCCCGAGAAGTCTGTTTCGTATAAAAAAGCACCGATTAAGTTCGCTTTGGTGTAAATTAGCCTCGCATAAAAAAGCACCGCCTAAGTTTGCATTGTGTAATTCAGCACCGCCTAAGTTCGCATTGTATAAAATAGCACCTAAATTCGCATTGTGTAAAAAAGCACCGCCTAAGTTCGCATTGTGTAAAAAAGCACCAACTAAATTCGCATTGGATAAAAAAGCACCGCCTAAGTTCGCATCTAAATTCGCTTCGGTAAAAAAGCACCGCCTAAGTTCACCCTGTATAACTTAGCACCGCCTAAGTTCACCCTGTATAACTCAGCACCGCCTAAGTTCGCATTGATTAACTCAGCACCGTATAAGAATGCATCCGAGAGATTGATAGAACTGCTCTCAAATGGCGGCGGCTCGTCGTCTAATGTTTTTGTTAAAAAATCCAGAATACGCTGCACCTCAATAGATGGATTCTCAGCATAAAGCTCCTTATAACTTTTCCCATTTTCATAATTTTTTTTATTCGTCCAAATGCGAATATGTGAACAAAATACATCGCAAACACGCACGGCGTAGTCGTCTTTATGCTCCCGTGCCAATGTATAAAGCCCATACGCCCCGCCCAATCGCACGCTTTCCTCAGCACTGCCTAAATGTCCAATCGCATCCGTATAGCGCTGCTGGATAAGAGTTTTATCGGCGCTGTGCGTACGCTTGTTGGCAACATTGATGCCAAAGATCACCAGCATCCCGCCAGCAATAGTCAATATAACCTGCAGTACCCCCAATACCAAGTTCTGTGTGTTAACCTCCCATTTAATCCCAAAATATATTATCGCTATAAAAATGCCCAAGCCCACTACTAACAGCCAACGCCAATGTACCGACACATACGCTTCCAATCGCTCCAATGGGGCTTCGCGTTGTTTTTTAAGGATGTCATCGGTAATGTGTGCACGCTTGGTGGCAATAATGCTAAAGATCACCAGCGCCCCGCCAACAATAATCAATGCAGTCTGCAGCACCCTCAATCCTAAGTTCTGTATATCAGGAGTGGTTTCAGGAGTGGTTTCAGGAGTGGTTTCAGGAATGATTTTTATAGGCCCGAAAAGTATTATCACTATAAAAATGACCAAGACCAAGCACACTATTGACAGCCGACGCGTTAACTTTGCAGTTGCTTTGCGTTGTTCTTTAAGGGTATCATCGACAATGCGTGCGCGCCTAGTGGCAGCATTGATACTAAAGACCCCCAACGCTATGCTAGCAATAGCCAACGCCATGCTAGCAATAGCCAATACATTCTGTAGTAGTGTATTGAATACCAAGCTCTGTATATCAATCCCCCAATCCCACTTAATATTCGCAAGCCCGAGAAGTGCTATCGCTATAACAATGCCGATGCCCACTACTAACAGGCAAAGCCAATGCGCAGACACGCACGCTCCCAATCGCTCCAATCGGGTTTCGTTTGTTTCTTTATCAATGTTGTTCATCATTCAATCCAGTAAAAACATATTATAAACCAGTTAGCTGTGGTTTTATTGTATTATGTCATCTACTGCTTCATCGTAAAATTGTTTTCCTAGTTCTATTAGTTCGGTGATGATTTTATTATTGCGGTCAGGGCTGATCTTGCCTGTTTTTATATCGGCGTTACTGGGCGGGGTGTGGCTGACTGGTTTATCCACATGATGCCGTAATTTTTCCATAGGGTCACGCATCCTTTTCTGAAACCAATCAGTATTTCTTTGCTCCTTAGGAAATTCAGCTATCATTTTTTCTAAGTCTTGTAGGTTTTCTTTTGTTATCCCGCCGCTAAAAGTAACCCCACTTAGATCTGCCTTTTTATTCTCTCTGATTTTTAGATGTTTTATTCTTTCGATGATGTTGTACAGAGAAGTACTTTCTGAAGAATCGGCACCTGCAAATTCAGTGTTTTTAAAAACTGCCTCCTGCAGCTGCAAACCATGAACCCAGCAACCCGAGAAGTCTGTTTCGTGTAATTCAGCACCGCCTAAGTTCGCTTTGGTTAAATTAGCACCGCTTAAGTTCGCATTGTGCAACTCAGCACCGCCTAAGTTTGCATTGTGTAATTCAGCACCGCCTAAGTTCGCATTGATTAACTTAGCACCAACTAAATTCGCATTGTGTAAAAAAGCACCAACTAAATTCGCATTGTGTAAAAAAGCACCAACTAAATTCGCATTGGATAAAAAAGCACCGCCTAAATCCGCTTCGGTTAAAAAAGCACCGCCTAAGTTCGCATTGTGTAAAACAGCACCGCCTAAGTTCGCTTCAGTTAAAACAGTACCGCCTAAGTTCGCATCGATTAAAAAAGCACCGTCTTAGTTTTGCATCGAGTAAATCAGCACCGCCTAAGTTCACCCTAGTATAACTTAGCACCGCCTAAGTTCGCATTGATTAGATCAGCACCGTATAAGAATGCATCCGAGAGATTGATAGAACTGCTCTCAAATGGCGGCGACTCGCCGTATGAGGTCACTGTTAAAAAAGTCAGAATACGCTGGACTTCAATAGATGGCTTCTCAGCATAAAGCTCCTTATAACTTTTCCCATTTTCATAATTTTTTTTATTCGTCCAAATGCGAATATGTGAACAAAATACATCGCAAACACGCACGGCGTAGTCGTCTTTATGCTCCCGTGCCAATGTATAAAGCCCATACGCCCCGCCCAATCGCACGCTTTCCTCAGCATTGCCTAAATGTTCAACCGCATCCGTATAGCGCTGCTGGATAAGGGATTTCTGTTGTTGTTGAATGTTATCAATGTTTGCTTTTCGTTGTTGCTCAGAGGCTTCGCGTTGTTGTTCAACGTTATCATCAGCAATGCGCGCACGCTTGGTGGCAACACTGATGCCCAAGATCACCAGTACCCCGCCAGCAATAGTCAATACAACCTGTAGTGCATCGAATACCAAGCTCTGTATATCAATCCCCCAATCCCACTTAATATTCGCAAGCCCGAGAAGTGCTATCGCTATAAAAATTCCGATGCCCACTACTAACAGGCAACGCCAACGCGCCAACACCCACGTTTCTACATGTTCCAATGGGGTTTTGTCTGTTTCTTTATCTGTGTTATTCATCGTCTTAGCTTTTATAACTATACATACTATACTACTATATTATAAATCAACTGCTTAACTGTGGTATAATTCTATATTGATCATTTATGTTTGCTAAAATTTTAAGTTACTGGTTTTATGGTTATGGCTTCATCGCAAAAATCGCTCATTGAGCTGCTGCCTGAAATTATCCGTGAGGGACGCCGCGAGGTGACGCGGCTGCTGGAAAAGCTGGAGAGCCCGCACCGATTGACATTGCAGACAAACGAATACGTGCTGCCGCCCAAAGCACGCAGCGGCTTATTCGCTGGCGCGGCACAATCGCCCGCAGGGGAGGATTGGAAAAACCGCCTTATTTACGGAGATAACCTTCTCGCCATGCAGGCATTGCTGGGCGGCGATGCGGCAACGGGCTTGGCGTCATTGCGGGGGAAGATTGACCTTATTTATATCGATCCGCCGTTTGACAGTAAAGCGGATTATCGCACGCGGGTGATCTTGCCGGGGACGGAGCTTGAACAGAAACCGACCGTGCTGGAGCAGTTCGCTTACGCCGATACCTGGAAAGACGGCACGGCTAGCTATTTGTCGATGTTGGTTCCGCGGCTTGTGCTGATGAGAGAATTGTTATCTGCGCAAGGAGCTATCTATGTACATATTGACTGGCACATTGCGGGCCATTACGTTAAAATTCTTTTGGATGAAATATTTGGCAGGGCTAACTTTACTTCAGAAATTCAATTTCAACAGAAGTTTGCAGGAATTTTGTTTCTGATAAAATTGATAACTTAACGGATACGATATGTATACTAAGATAACGGCATACATTTATGTACGAAAGTCACAAAAAGAGCAAGAAAAATTTCCTTATATTAAAAAAACTGGCAGTGGATTTAACATGAGAAGTTGGAACAATCTTTTAAAGCATCGCAGCAGGAGAAACAAAACATAAATGGATTATCACAACTAACTTAGGATGGAGGTTCGCAAGCAACATCCTTCGATAAGGATTAAACAAAAATCCGCATGAATTTTTTGGACCGATTGCAAAAGGGAAACGTCCCAGATCCCAGAAAAGGCATACCTGAACGATTATGAGGTTAAACGCAACTTTGAAATAATCTTATGGGATGATATACAACTATTATCATCAAATTCGCAGGAAATTTAAATTATGCCACGCAAAGTCCGCTAAGCATTTTTAGAAAGGATCATATTGCAGTCTTCTAATAAAGGCGATTTGATAGCCGACTTTTTCGGCGGTTCAGGCACCACTGCAGCGATGGCGGAGCAGCTGGGGCGCCGCTGGATAACAAGCGATCTCGGCAAACCCGCGTGCATGGTGACGCGTAAACGATTGGTGGAAATGCAGGCGAAACCGTTTCTGTATCAGAATATCGGGGATTATCAGCGGGAGGTGTTTGCGTCCACTAATGAATTTCGGCGCGTGAAAGACCTCGCCCGCGTGGTGCTGCGCTTGTATGGCGCAGAGCCGTTCAATGATAATGATGTGCCGCAGAATGTGTATGTAGGCAGTACCCAAAAGCCGCGCACCTTGGTGTATGTGGACAGTCCGAATAAATTGACAGGCACGGCTGCGATAAAACGCGCGTTGGAGCTGCGCGCTGGGTTTAAGGGCGGTTGGGCGAAGGTGGTGGTTTTAGGGTGGAACTTCACAACGGATATTCAACGCGTTATTGCTAGGGCGGAACCAAAGATTTTAGAAGTGCTGGTGATACCTCCCGAGCTGTTGGAGCTGCTGAAAAAGAAAAGTTACGAAGAATTGATACGCACGCAACAGGTGCGATTTAGTTCGTTGCAGTATGTGACGATTAAACAGCCAACCTTGACCCCGCGTAATGTGCAGACACCCAATCATCCTGAGGGCGATGATAAGCTGATTGTGGAGCTGGAAAATTATATTTTAACGTCACCCGATGTCATCCCCTTGGATGATGTCAATAAGGCGAAGTTGAAGCAGGTTATTGATAAAGATCCATTAGCGCTGGTGGAATATTGGTCAGTGGATCCCGATTACGATGGGGAGTTTTTTCAGAGCAAGTGGCAGGATTATCGCGGAAATAGTGCGAATGGGAATGGCAGGACGTTGCAGGTATTGCGGGAGGCGGAGTTAATAGTGCCGCGTAAAGCTGGCAAACGCACGGTGTGTGTAAAGACGGTGGATGTGTTTGGTTTTGAAAGCAGCTGCAGTGTGACGGTGGGGTGAGGTTTTAAAAACTCCAGTTATTCTCTTGCATAAAAGCCCTTATAGAAATACAGCGAACTTGAAAATGTCTGCAAACATCAGGAATTTTCCATGAACCCTGTATTACTCCATTTTTGTCTCTTTTTGCAGGTTGTTCTGTAGTTACTACGGTACATTTTGTATGGTACCATTTTGTATCATTGCTTTAGCAATAACAAAAGGATCTGCAAAGGGTCCACCGGTCAGCATAGCGCTCTTTCTCATTAAACCTATACATTCTTCTACTTCAAAAATACGACGAACACAGCTCTGTTCAGGAGGTGTTGGAATAGTAAAAATTTCATTATGCCTAGTTATCCAACTAATAAGATCTTCTTGCTCTCCGCCGTATTGAGCTAATTCACGCCTAACTTCATCTACTGAAGAAATTAAATTATTTTGTACTGCTACATCCATCCTTCTCCAAAATGTAGGGAAAACGTCCCTATAATAATTTTTACTAACAATAAAAAAGCCCGTATCTAATATATACATTATGAACTCTCTTTTAAGAAAAAACCTTCAAGGGTAGGTATAGATTTAATTTTAACTTGTAAATAATCAGCAAGTTGCTCTTGATTAATACGCTGTTGATAATACTCATTAAAAACAAGGTGTAAGTATTTATGACCTAAGTAACTTTTTTGAGTTCCATAATAGTTGCCCCCATCTGTTTTTATTCGTTTTGGAGAACTTCCTCTTGTTTGATCCTCGCGAAGAAAATTTTCATATTTTTGACGCGCGACCAACCCATTATCAAAATATCTTCTCCAAATAACAGCTTTGCTAACATGGCATTTTTTAGCAACCTCTGAAATAGAGTTATCATTTATGATGCTTCTACTACTGTATAGTCTCGAAAGACAACTATCTGGCACTAAAAAAGCACCCGCGAATACATTACAAAAAACTTCTTCTTTACGATATTTTGCAGAGAGGTGAGCTTGAATATCTGAACGAAAATCGATCCCTCCTTTACCTAAAAGGAAGTGTCCCAACTCATGAAATAAAGAAAATATTTGCCGCTCTTTGACTTCGCCATTATTTAAATAGATGATGGGGAAGTCATCATCGTTTAGATAAAATCCCGAATAGTCCTCATCCTTAAATGGTGCTTTAAATACCCATATTCCTAGTGTTTCTAGTTTATGTCTCCAATTTTTTAGAGCTTCATCGGAATTGCGCCAAGAAAATTGTTGTTCTATTGTAATGCCTAAAATTTCGCGTATTTTCTCAGCTAGTTTTTTAGGATTGTTAATAGATATATCCTTAAGTTTAGCTTTAAAGCTTTGAATATCCTTAGGGATGCTATTATTGTAAATTTCTTTTAAGTTTATCCGTTTCACCAAAGCTTCCCGTATGAGATGCCTTAGTGCGGGAGCTAACCGATCTATGTAAGAGCTAGGTAAAGATCTAAATTGAGCTTTAATGCTTGTTTCTTCGTCTTCCTTAGGAGGTTCTGGAAGAAAAAAAAGTGCAATGGGACGGCTATAAAATTTTGAAAGTTTTCTTAACTGCGGATAAGTTGGGGCATCTTTTCCAGCCTCCCAAGCGATTATAGTCTCAGTGGTTATTCGTTTTTGAGATAATTTTCCTATTATGTCTTTTATTTCATAACCTGATGTTTTTCTAGCCCATTTTAATACCTTAGGCGTTACAAGTGTTTTCATAATTGTTAGTTCAAAGTTTTATTAATTTACACATATATTTTACTAAAGATTTCAGATATGTGTCTAAAAAATATACTTTTTATGCTAAAGTAATAATGCCTCAGATGGCTTTGAAAGCAGCTGCAGTGTGACGGTGGGGTGAGGTGGTTGCTGCTGTAATAGAAAAGAGTTATGAATGATTTTTTCTTTTTTTTGTCCCCCAAATAAAAGCAGAAACTAAACCAAGAATAGTAGCAGTTCCAAGAATTCCTCCAGAAATACGTTTCTCCATATAGATTAAAAGTATTGCACCTATAATTGCAACCAGTGCAATTATAAAAGCAAACCATAAACCTTTACTTTGTAAACCGATTTCTTTATTTCTTAACGAACGCCTTTGTCTAACTTCTTTTAATAGCTCTTGTTCCCAGTTTATCTTATCGGAAGAAATTTCGCGGTAATGTTTTATGTCTTGGGGATTTGGAAGTGGCGAATGACTTTGAGATATTTGAATGATACCACTAAAGCCAGTCGGCTTATCAGGCAACAGCTTTGGCGTGTTTGTGGAATTTTTATTTTTAGCGAGGACTTTAAATGAATTTGTCTTTTTGCCGCGTTTATTGTTAGCATTCATTATTAGCTATTGTTTACTGAGTACTTGAATGTCTGTTGCTGTGTTAAGTTCTGTATGCTGGGCAACTGAAAGTGTATTGCCAAGATCGACCAACTTTCCCGCCCCCGCAAAAAGATGACCGAAGCCGCGGGCAAAACTAGCTGCAGCATTGAACGCATCTCTCTCAACGGTAAATTCTGACGACACATTGTAGTCTTTGTTCATAAGACTGTCCGTCAAACTAGGCTCTACATACTTAATTTGACGTTTAAAGTAACTTCTTAATAAGTTTTGATCAATTTCTTGATTATAACCAATCAAACGCCATGGAGCATTTTCATGGGTACGATCTCTTAACTTCCATGTGGAATGTCTGGCACAATCATTGTAAATAAGCTCAATAAAAGATTTTTCACCTTCTCCTAAGCTTGAAACATTTTTAAGTTTTTTTGGTTTGGAAATGGGTCTGTCTTTGTAATGTTTGTATTTTTCATAAACAGAGATAACAACAGGCCCATGCTTCCAAGCAACAATAACATCTGAAAATAAAGGGATGTTTGTCAAGGCAAGTGTAAACCCTTGACAGTAATACAATGTCTTTTGCAGCTTTAAGTTAGAGATGGTGTCATGAAAGTCGGGATTGCTCAATGAAAGAATATGTTTGGCAACTATATCAGCTGTTATCATTTTTTAGCTACTATTTTTAAAATATTAAAATATTAAAATATTTTTAATTATTGTTAAACTATAACATAATCGTTTAATTTTGTCAAACAGCTAATTTAGTTTTGCAGAGAGGTGAGCTTGAAGCTCTGAGCGAAACAATTGTGTATGTAAAGTAGTAAAAAATTTTTTACAGATAAAAAAATCATTTAATTTTCAGAGATAAATCATAAAAAGCGCTACTTCTTTATATTTTAAACGAAAAATTTACCATTTATTATTTTTTTGTGCATTTTTTATGCTAAAGTAATAATGCCTCAGATGGCTTTGAAAGCAGCTGCAGTGTGACTTTGGAGTGAATAATGGCAAAATCTCTTATTGTAAAAACGGGAAGTATCCCGCTCGAATTAACAAAATTGCTGACTGTTAAGGTGCAGCGAGCCTGGACGGACGGCAGCTTGCTGGCGCAGGTCTCGCCTGTTACGCAGGAGCTCTTGCGTTACTGGTTTTCAGCAGCGTTATGCGCCAATCGCGACGTGAACTTTCATGAAGGACAGCGGCGCGCTATCCTCAATGTCATTTACTGCCATGAAGTCCTGCGTGCAAGATCTTTACTGGAGCGTTATCAAAAGCTGCTTGCTTCCGATGCCAATCCTCCAATTGCCGCGGAGGACTTAGCGGTAATTGCCGCTAACAATGCAGTCCATCCTAAGTACTGCATAAAAATGGCAACAGGTACGGGCAAGACCTGGGTCTTAAATGCGCTGCTTGTTTGGCAGTATCTCAATTTCAAGGTTGGGACGGCGGGCAGTTTTACAAAAAACTTTCTTATTGTGACGCCTGGGTTAATTATTTACGATAGGATGTTGGACACGCTTTTAGGCAAGGAACGCAAGAATGGCAAACGCGATTATAAAACGGCTGACTTGAAGCAGCACGAGGAGTTGTTTTTACCGCCTGAGTATCGCGAGACAGTGCAGGCCTTTGTGCAAAATCGCGTAATTGTGAAAGAGGAGCTGGCACGCGGCAAACTGACAATGGATGGACTTATCGCCGTGACCAACTGGCATGCGTTTTTAGAGCGTACGGCAGAGTCCGCGCCGCAGGCTGAGGCAGACGATAGCGAATTAAATACTAAGCAGCTGGTACGTGAATTACTGCCCATCACGCCCGGTAAATCAGCGGGACATGCTTTGGATGTTTTGGACAATCAATTAACGCGCGGCGCGGAACTGGCACAGCTGGCAGCATTAAAAACGCTTTGTGTATTTAACGATGAAGCACATCACTTGCACAAGCAAAAAACAGCCGGTGAGGAAGCGGAAGTACAATGGCAGCAGGCGCTGCGGCACATTGCTAAACATAAAGGCACAAATTTTATTCAATGCGATTTTTCCGCCACGCCTTACGATGCCATAGGCAGCGGGAAACAGCTTGTCAAAGATTATTTCCCACATATTGTTATTGACTTTAGTTTAGAGGAGGCTGTACAGCAGCATTTGGTGAAGCTGATAATGATAGACAAACGCAAAGTGGCAGCTTCACTGCGTAACGATGAAATTAATTTTAGAGCCATTCGTGAGCGCGGCAGAGTTGTTGAGCTTTCCAGCGGGCAGCGATTAATGCTGCGTGCGGGGCTGAAAAAATTACGTATTTTAGAAGAAGCTTTTACCAGTAATAAAAAATATCCTAAGTTGCTGGTTGTTTGTGAAGAGACGGGTGCGGCAGAGCTTGTTTGTAAGTTTTTTTCCGCAGAGGGTTACAGCAATGACGATATCCTGCATATAGACAGCAAAAGCAAAAGTGAGATGAATGAAAAACAATGGGGCTTGGTGAAGCAGCAGCTTTCAGACATAGACAATCGCAAACGCCCCAAGCTCATTGTTTCGGTATTGATGTTGCGTGAGGGTTTTGATGTCAACAATATTTGTGTGATTGTGCCGCTGCGTTCATCAGAGTCGCCTATTCTTTTGGAGCAGGTGATTGGGCGCGGGCTGCGCTTGATGTGGCGTGAGCCTGAGTATCAGGACTTTAAGGATGCGAGTTATCAGCTTGTGCTTGAGCAGCATAAGGAACCGTTGCTCAATGGCAAGGGCTGTTATGATATGCTCTTTATTATCGAGCATCCTGCATATATGAAATTTTATGCTGAGCTGGAAGCAGGTTTATATGGTGAGCAGGAAGTCGACTTAACCGTAGAGCGTGCGCGCGGCAAGCTGTTAGTGGTGGGACTTAAACCCGATTATAAGCAGTACGACATTTATCTGCCGGAGCTTGAGCGCGAGCGTGAGGAGACGCTGGTTTCACAGCATATAGCTGTTAGTGGGTTGGCAGCTCTTACGGGTACGAACCTGAGTGAGTTACAGGCACTTTTGCCGAAGGCGCATAAGGAGCATTTTATTTCTGAGGAACAGACGGTGAAAACGCGTTTTGGCGAGTATCACGTGACGGCTGAACTTTTTAACGCAGCTAATTACAATGAATACTTACAGAAGTTGATGCGTGTTGTTTTGGATCACTTTGTAAGTCCCACGCGGCACGCGCGCAAAAAGAAGCTTTTTCCGTTGCTGCAAGTACGCGAACATGAATTGATAGGGGCCTTAGATCGTTACATCCGCACGCGTTTATTCAATGATACCTTTAATCCCATGGCAGGCAATAACTGGCGTATATTAATGCTGGTACGTAAGAATATTACCACGCACATTATCCGCGAGTTTTATAAGGTAATAGAAACCATGCAGGGGACTGTGGCTGTGGAGGATGCAGTTGTGCGAAAGCGATATTTTTCAGAGCAGCAGACACTGAATCTGAATGAGGATTATGCCTTGCCGCTTAGGAAGACTATATATACACACACGGCGTACCCGGCGAATAGGGGCGGACTTGAGAAAGACTTTATGGAGTTTCTGGATACTGAGAGCGAAGTGATCAGTTTTGTTAAAGTTAATGAATATCATCACCATTTTGCAAAATTGAGTTATGTGCGCATGGACGGGATCCCGGCATCTTATTACACCGATTTTATAGTACGGCTGGAGGGATATATTTATTTAGTGGAGACAAAAGCCGAGACCGATTTATCCAATGAGAATGTACTACGCAAGCGCCGCAGTGCATTGCAATGGTTGGAAAAAGTGAATGCGGTGAAGCCTGAGCAGCGCATGAATGCAGAATGGCATTATGTCATTCTGGACGATACAACTTTTTATGAGCAGCGTGCGGACAATGCCTCGCTTAGGGACATCCTGACTCACACTGAGCTGACCAATAGGAGTTTGGAAGGGGTGCTTTTTGAGTAGCGGACTGTATGAACAATGTTATAATAGTTGTATTTACTAATCAACCGAAGGAGGTCAACAATGGGAAAAATTGGACTGAGTGCAATTATTTGCATATTTATGACAGGGGCTTTATTGGCGCAAACCGATGATTTTATAACACGTACAGCAAAACAAAAACGCAGCTTGGACACAGAGTACGCCGCAGGCAGCTTTACGTTCGCAAAACCTTTTGTCCGCGTCAATCCTTTCGGCAATAATTCCTTGGTCGCAGAGCTGCGTTTCCGCAGCTCTGAACCCATGCGCATACGTATCTTAGTGCAGGAAGCTGACGGTAGCTATTATGAACGCAGCGGGCTGGATGAAACGTATCATACAGAACATCGTTATGCTGTCCTGGGACTGTACGCAGGAAAACGCAACAATGTCACTTTGTTGGCGGAGACTGAACAGGGCACGATCAAGCAGTCACAGCTGGCATTGGAAACGCAGGTTTTGCCTGCAGCATATCCGCAGCTGGACGAAGAACGCTTTTTAATCCATCGCAATGAAACACAACTGAGTAATGGATTTTATCACTTAATGATGGCACGCCGCAAGCTGCCGAAGGGTGCCGATTTTTTATTTTCTGCCATTGATACACACGGGCGTGTGCGCTGGCTCAATACTGAACTTAAAGGTCATATTTTTATACGCACCGCACGCCAAACAATGTTGGTCTCACCGGGGGCAGCACAACGTCGTTATCACAGCCAGCATGTGTACGAACTGGACGAATACGGGCAATATTTGGATCGCTGGGATATCCCCAACCTAGTCCATCACGATGCTTACATTCTCCCCAATGGTAATGTCCTTTTCCTTTCCAGCTCAGGCGAGTACTTGGAAGATACGGTCATTGAATACGATACCAATACACGCGCAGTGGTGCGGGAATGGAATGTGGCTGACTACGTCCCGCTCACACGCCAACCCATGCCCAGCTATGTTGCTGACCGTGAAACCGATTGGGCGCATCTCAATGCCTTCGATTACGATCCGCTGACCGATGTCATCATCGCCTCCCTCCGCAACCAGGCGGCGATTGTTGCTTTTGAACGTGCAAGTGGTAAGCTGTTATGGATCTCCGGACCCCATGAAAATTGGCAGGAAACCCAAAAACCTTACCTGCTGCAATTGCTGCCGTCATCGCTGCTTGCTGCCGGTATTTCCGAGTGGCACTGGGCGCAGCATTGTGTGCGCTTCATTTCTCCCACGCGTGTGCTGATTTTCGACAACGGCAGGACACGCAGCTTCGACCCCAATGTCTCCTTTAATCCTGCTAAAGCTTATAGCCGCGTCGTGGAATATGTCATTGACGCTGATGCTAAGACTGCGCAGCAAGTTTGGGAATTTGGCAGGCAGTACGGCAATGCTCTTTATACATCGTACATCTCAGGTATTCACTATCTTGCTGCAAGCGATTCTGTTTTTATCAATTTCGGCGGCATCACAAAAACTGCAGACGGCACCCCCGCCAATGCCTCCGATACTTATAACAGCGTGCAGCTTTTTGAAGTGACACACGATGCCGCACAAACGGTGTTGTTTGAATTGAGCATTCAAGCGAAACCGCCACTGACCAATTACGGCTATCGCGCTTATCGCGCATTTAAGTACGCCGACCTTGCTTTTTGATATTTCAATGCCTCAGCGCGTTTGATTGCCGCTGCATTGTTATACTGCTAGCTTTTTAATGCAAACAACATTGGCACCGCCGCCATTGTCTGCCGCCGCGTCCGCACAACTGGGACTGGGACGGAGGCGGGGACGACTCAGCTTGCATGGGCGTTTCCTTAATTATTTGTTATGGTTCGGCGGGCTCTTCTTCATCGCCATATCGGGTAGTATCATCAGCCAGCTGGAAGACAATTATTCGCAGAGTGCCTCCACTTTTTTGGTCATATTTTCGTCTGTTTATACATTGCTTTTTTTTCCCGTTTTATCTTATGTGACGTTTTATTGGTTTTTTACGCGCACGCATGTAGAACTTTCACTCCCGTCCGTTGTAAACAGTGCGACAGCATCGCCGCCTGCCGCAGGGACGGTATCATTCGCAGCCTCCTTTGGCGATTTCCTCAAAGGCTATTATTTTTCATTGGGTATTCTTATCATCACACTTGGTATCGGCTTCCCGTACTATGTGTACCAGCAGAAGGCCTGGTTTTTCAACAATGCCAAAGTTCACTTCCCGGCAGGCTACACGGCACGCGTTGTTCTGGCTCAGCAATTTCGCCGTTATTTTATGAAAAGCTGGTCAATCATTCTGGGCTTGGTTTTGCTTTTTATTGTGTTGCCATTCCTATCGCTTGATTTACTCATGTTTGACGGAATTTTGATGGGCGACACCGGCGTTGCTATATTTGGCATTGTGATGGGTATGCTGCTCATTTTTTATTATTTCTACTGGAGTCTTAAATGGATGTTGACGCATACGCGTTTAGTGTTTATGGCGCCAGCGGCACCATCGCCTACCGCTGCCGTGCTTCCGCCTGCCCAGCGTTTTGTTTTTGGCGGCGACTTTACAATGTTTTGTTTCTATTCTTTTTTATTTTTTTGCGCGGCTATACTCACGGTGGGACTTGCATTGATCCCGTACGGGTATTGGCTGGGACGTTATTTCATCAATCATACTGAAATCATCCCATCGCCGCGGCAGCAGCCTGCTGCAATTTGAAACATGGAGAGATGGCCGAGTGGCTTAAGGCGCACGCTTGGAAAGCGTGTGTACGGGTGACCGTACCGCGGGTTCGAATCCCGCTCTCTCCGCCAGCTTTGTTACACTATATATAAAAATCCATAAGCCAGCGACTGAAGTTTATTAGTTTGCTAAACAATACTTAGCTGAATTGGTGAATTATAACTGTTTATCTTGAGTGGTAAGCAGAAAAATGTTTGAATTCCAATTAATATTTCTTTACTTATTAAGTAAAGATGTTATATTTCAATTATCTATTGATAGTAATCAAAATTCTTTACGATTTTTGATTACATTGTCTTAGTCTGCCTTGGTAATTGAATGTTGGGCGGACATTCTGTTTTATAAGATATTCCAGTGGTATTCTGGAGTAAAAAAGGTTGCTTTTAGTGGATGAGTTTAATGTACTGTTTTGGAAAAGCTATAATAAAAGGTTTGGTAAAAATGGACTGGAATTAAGTAGGACAAAGAACATATAAAAATTATTAAAAGATAAGTTAAGTAGTGATGGTTATTAATATGGCTGAAAAAACAAACAAATTATCAATTTATCTGATAAAAGAAGAATATACAAAAGAAAAACATACCTCGCGTAAGAGTTTATTAAATAGTGAGAAATTGAAATGTGAAAAAATTAAGGATGATAACAATAATAATGTTGGTCTTCTTTATTACAGTAATTCGCATGTATCAGAACCGTCTTGGATAAAAAAATTTTTGAGAACATTTAATAATAAACCTGATGATAAATTTAAAATATTTACTGCAAGTTCAAAATCTGTTTTCATTGTAACTGTTGAAAAAAGGACTTTTGCTCTTGCTTTCGGATATGGGCATACGTTATTAAAACCTGGAGTTTGCGAAGAACGTTTTGGGTTAAAGGTAGCACTCAGTGTAATTGATAGGGAACAGATGAGAAGTATTAATAAAAAGAATATGTCGATTACCCCGAAGCTTTTAATAGAACAGTTGACAAAAATTGGCACATTTGAAAATTTTGGAATTGATGTTGAACAGGATTTAATTCAAGGAGTAACAGGAAAAACAAAAAGCGGCTGTGAGAGAAACTTTTGGTGAAACTATTACAGGTGCGGATGCTCTGAGCCTTTCTGTAAAAGTTGATATTTTAAATGTCAAAGATTTTTTGAAAGAATGTTACACAAAGTATGAGAGTAATGAATACCAGCACGAATTTGCTTGGATCGATCAGATTTCTGATATAAAAGATCCTAATATTATTAAAAAATTGGATGGGGAACTGGTTAAAAAAATCAAAGGACGCGACAACAAAACTTGGATGGCGGTTCCAGAAATTATTGATTGGGAAAATGTCTATGAATTTAAATTTAAAGAAAAATCTTTCGGTGATGATATTGATTTGCAAGATTATTTGGGATTTATCGGCAATGAGAAAATAAAGAAATTAACGCCCGAACAATTAAGGAGACAAATAAGTCTTTTTTAGGTGCAGATATCTCAAAGATGAGCTTATTAAAAAGCTGTTCAAAATTTTTGTAATCCATAGCTTTAAGCTTGGTAATCAATTAGATACTTTTGGATGTACTTGGTTCTTAAATGATCAATGAGTACTAAGCTTCCCGTTTTATTTTGCGTGTACCAAAACATCCAGCCATTGCAAGAGAGCTTGTCCAAGAGCTGGGCACTGACCTTGTGGATAGAGCCGACTTTATCGCTGCACTCGATCGTTGCATTTGCTAGAATGCGCGCCTTATATTTTCTGTTTTCTGAATATAGATAATCGCCAATGCGAACCAACTTGCTCTCAATTAAATTGCCAAAGGGAACCCGCGGCTGCTTAACCTCAATAGCATAATCTAATGTGTCAAGCTCAAGTGGTCTTATGTAGCGAACCCTTTTCTTAGCTGCATTAACATATCGTGTTTCCTTTTCAATGCCAACATATTGCCTGCCCAGCTTTTTTGCCACAGCAGCAGTTGTCCCACTGCCCATAAATGGATCTAAGACGATGTCACCAGCTTTCGTGGTCGCTGAAATGACTCTGAATAATAATGCCTCCGGTTTTTGCGTAGAATGAACCTTTACGCCATTTTCTTTAAGGCGCTCAGTGCTATTGCAGATGGGAATATACCAATCACTGCGCATTTGTTTATCATCGTTAAAGGCCTTCATGGATTTGTAATGAAACGTGTACTTGGACGCCTTGTTTTTGGCTGCCCATATTAACGTTTCTTGCGCATTGTTAAAACGCGTGCCTTTGAAATTAGGCATCGGGTTCGTTTTTATCCAAACAATATCATTGAGGATCCACAGCCCAATGTCTTGCATGATTTTGCCCACACGAAAAATATTGTGATAGCTGCCTATCACCCAAATAGCCCCATTGGGTTTCAAGACACGCTTACAGGCTGTAAGCCAGGCAGACGTAAAATCATCATAATCCTTAAAAGAATTAAACTGATCCCACTGGTCATTCACGGCAGCGACCTTTGTTTGATTGGGACGATACAACTCGCCTTGTAATTGCAGGTTGTACGGCGGGTCTGCGAAAATTAAATCAACCGACTGCGCAGGCAATTCTTTTAGTACTGCTATACAATCGCCCTGCGTAATCTTGTTTAAGTACTTTTTATTCATAGTATTTTATCGCTGCCGTCGAAGTTCATCTTCGCGCTGCTGCCTGAGTTCATCTTCGCGCTGCCGCCGACTGCTTACGGAACTTTTTAGGGTTGCGGCGGTTCATAAAATCAGGGCAGATGAAATCAACGTCTATGCCCTCCGCTTTAAGGGTATTCTTATGTTCCCACCATCCTCTGTCGATAGCCTGTTTAATTGAAGGTCTGTTCGGAGCTGCAATTGCAACGGCGATAAACTTGTGGTCTTTCCAATTTAATTTTTTAGGTCCAGTATGTATTTCAATTTAATTTTTTAGGTCCAGTATGTATTTCTTTAAGTCTAGTATGATTTATTAATTCTTCATACGAACGCCCTACTTTTTTAATGGAAATCTGGTTAATTTCTATGTGAGGCTGACTAGGTTTTTTATTATACAGATAGTTATGAATCAGCATAAAGAATATACCGCCCAAAGATATTATTTCCTCGCTAAGATGAGTTCTGTATTCTTCTAGAATCTCTCCATCTTTGTCTAAGATTAACTGTACCTTTTTCTCGATAATATCCTCTAGTACTTCAGAACAGGCAGCAATACATTTAAGTGAAACCTTAGGGCGTTTTTTGTCGTTGAGCGAACGGTTAGCTGTTATTGGAACATTGGTATCTACAATGTAACCTTTTTTAGAAAGCTTCTTTACTTTTTTAGAAGACTTCATTTTTTATATTTCGCCCTGTTTTTTCAAAGCAGCTCTAGCTGCTTTAGAGTGTTTAAGGACGTCTCTCATGTCATCACCAAAAAAATCCTTAGGCCAGTTTTCAATGTACCCAAGTGAATTCAACTTCAATGGCTCCAATGCTGCAGAAGTTTTGCTGACATCGACAAAATAAATGGACGCCTTGTCATGTTTTATTTCTTCTTCAGCAATGCGCCGTTGCAGACGTCTCAGAAAATGCTCAGAGTGCGTTTCAATGATCAGCTGGATATTTCGTGCGCCATTTTCTCGTGAACGCAGCACATCAATCATCACATCTGCAAGCGCAGCTTGCGCACCGGGGTGAAGGTGAATTTCTGGCTGCTCCATTAAGATGATGGAATTATGCGGTGCATAAAAACACTGAACCAAAACGGGAAGTACCTGAGAAACACCAAACCCCACGTCTGCTAAATCTACAAGTTTCTTTGAATGCTTAGTTTTTACTTTTACACTATATTGCCGCTTTCCTTTTGAAATTTCCTTAACTTTAAAATCCTTTATTAAGTTCATTTCTTTAAGTGCTTTTGCAATAAGCTCTTGAAACGGAATATCTTTATTCCCCCTTCCTCTTCCTAGATTGATTTTTCTGTCTTTCGCAGCAACCATTGCTTGAATAGCATATTCGCCGGAATAACCCACGCTTCTAGGGTTTATGCCCGACCATGGATAAGTTCTCGCTGGTTTTTTACGAAGCGGACCAAGGTAAAAAAAACTTCTGAGAAGTCTAGAATTTTCTGCATTAAACCTTTTAGTGAACTCTGCGTTTTTATAACACTCCATCGCTTCATCGGGAAAACCATAAAAACGCACGACAGAAGAAATATTTGCAGGACGGCCTACGTGTCTCTGAAATTTATATTCTTCTGACCTTAGCGCATACATTCCTTTTTTGTTTCTTTTCATTGTGACAGAAAGCGTTTTTTTTGCTTTCGTTCATTAACGTGTATTGAAATTCTTTAACCACCATGGCATCTTGTTTTTTATCAGGGAATCCAGCTTCTGCATTAAAGCTTAAATGGTCTGCGGAAAACTCTTTGCCATTAGTTGTGTCTTTAATTTTTAGCTTCTTTATTAGTGGGTATTCATAACTAAAAGAAATGTTTTGATTTTTGTCGCGGTGAAAAACCATATTTTGATGAGAGCCCAGCTCCACAGCAGAATTTTCTGATCCAGGGTCAAACACAGAAGCTATGTTGTCTTCATCAGCAGTCTGTTTTAACATCATTAAAAACTGGATGATGCTTGATTTTCCCGAACTGTTGCCGCCAAAAAATAAAGACATCCTCGCCAGGTTTATTTCTCCGGTGTCTTGCCAGCATTTAAAATTCTTAATTCGCAGTTTTTTTAGCATGGTCGTTCTCCTCGCGTTTATACACTGGATTGATTATATCACATAAACAGTACGGAGTTTTCCTTTAAGGTAGTTTTTGTGACTAACCTGTTACGATGACGAATAAATTAAGCCATACAAAAACGATGTTTTGCTAAGCTTAAGGACATCGTTATGCCGTTACCACCCCCACAGGCGGTAAGCGTTTTTATGAAATTTTACGTGAAGAAATGGACGCAGAGCTTAGCAAATTGTAATCTGTATGCTACTCAAACGTCCGCATCGCGCTTTCCGTCAAACTACCAATGGCACCCGCGTGGGTTCAATGATGCGTTTGAAATTCTTAGCAACTGCCGCCATGTCCACAACATCCACCTTATAAGGCAATTTCGATTCCTCAAAGGCATACTTCAGGTCAAGCACCAAATCAGCTGCTAACCTTGTACGATCATTTGCCGCTAAGGCTAGATCTAAATCGGAATACTTTTTTGCTTTCCCTGTGGCACGGCTGCCGAAGACCCATACTTTGATATCGCCATGCAGCTGCTCAGCCAAGAGCTGCTGAACAATTTTTAAATGTTGCGGGCGAAGATCAATTTTAGCGTTCACTTATGCCGTTTGGGTTCATTGTGTTTATTTAACTGCTTAAGCAAGTACTTCGCTTCTTTGTGAAATACAGGTATGTCTGCTAGTATTTCATTTGCTATTGCTTCGTCGTATGTGTGACTGGTTTTGTTTCTTGCTTCACGATATTTATGCCAAACATCCCAGCTATTGTAAATTAACCCTCGCTCAGCAGCTGTGCGTATAAGCTGCTGAAAACTGAGCTGAACGATGTCAATCGGTGTAGCCGCCATAACCTCCAGCTGACGCCGTAACATTTTATGCGATAGCTCATACGTATATTCAAAACGTTTAATGCAGGCGTCTTTTAGATAAACATCGTCTTTTTTGCGTTTAAGCTCAGCTAAGGCTGTCCCCAACGACTTAATCACTTTTGTCAATGTTGTCAAATCTAACATAACAACTTCCCCCAAGTTGCCGCTACTTGCTCTCGTACTTTTCAAACTTGCCTTCCAATACCATCACGCGCCCTTCCGTTTTGTCTAACTTATTCTCCACCTTGACCAAACGAATATCAATCACCCCCATGCGCTCATCGATGCGCGCCTCCAAATTACGAAAACCTTTATCTATATTAATAAGTCCCGCTTCCATATTGCGTTGACTTTTATCCATATTAATAAGCCCCGCTTCCATATTGCGTTGACTTTTATCCATATTAATAAGCCCCGCTTCCATATTGCGTTGACCCTTATCTATATTACGCTGCCCAGCCTCCATGTTACGATGACCCGCCTCCATATTACGATGACCGCTGCGTAAATCCTGGATGTCCGTGCGTCCTCCTTTGACCTCGTACATAACATCTTCGATTGATCTTTGCGGGACATTGTTTGCGACGGTTAATGTTGTCACCTCGCCCTGTCCCAACATCATGTCACCCGTGCCGTGCAGCAGCCACTCCGCACTCACGCCATAAGCTGCTTGCAATGCCAAGGTATGGTAGGGTTTGATAGCCTGTTTATTATGAGTCATTCTGCTGATGGCTTCCAATGGAATATTAATGCGCTTGGCTAAAGCTGTGCGAGAAATGTTCTTTTCCTGCATAAAAGCAGAAAATCGCTGAGCAATAGTAGATTGTTCCATTTTTAAGCGGTTACCATTAATTTATTATAAAATGTATTGACAAAATATTGTTGCAATATGATAATATACAATAATAAACTATTTTTTAATGTTATTATTGAGAAGCTTTTGCGATAATGTGTTAGTGCACCTATTTTTCTATAGGTTGACTTACAGCAGCAAGGCGTGGTTTTCCGTGGTTAGTAGAAACATTTCAGGTTCGGTTGCCATTGTTTAGCTGCAGCTCAGTGCTTAATCTGGCAATCCCACTGGACATAAGTGCTGAAATTTTATGAGTCTGTGCTGTTCTGGGTTAAGGAACAACACAGACTTGTAAAATTATAACATGGAGGGAGAGGGTGTTAGCCGATCAAGGATGTGAGGATCCTTTTACGGTTATGAGTCCCAGTTGACGGCATGGACTCTGCCGATTTGATGGAACTCATGTACGGCTTTGATATAATCGCGAAAATCCTTGTTTTTCTCAGCTAACCGATTGACCCTATCAAAATCAAGTTCAGTGCGTTCTTTAGCGGTGAAAATAATTTTGCTTGCTGCGGGCTGAGCGACATTGAGCTGCATGAAGCCGATGCCGTGTAATTGTGTGAGCAATTCAAGCTTTTTGCGTGTTTCATCGCCGACAACTTCACGGGAAACCAAATAACCGAAATGCGCCCAGGAAGAATTGCTAACGGCTTGAAAGTATGTTTCGCGGATATTGAACTGATCGAGCTGAGTGGTGACGGCGAAAGACCATAACTTCGTTTTTTTACCTGAGTACAGCTGGACAAAATCCTTAACTTCATGCAGCCAATCGCGGCTCATATCTTCCATGCCAACAAGTGCAGGTGACAGCCATTTTTTACCGCCGGCACAGGGTGAATTGAGCGAACGTTTTTCATCGATGCGTTTGCTGTAAATGTTAAATCTTAACCATAGAAATTCGGCTAAAACGGGGTACAGCTCGTGATCTTTAAGATTAAGTTCATCACTAGTTGTTTCCGCAACAACGGGAGTACTGACTTCTGCAGCAACGGGAGTGATGCCGACACGAATGACTCTTTCAGTAGCGCTTTCTTCAGTGCAATAATATTTTTTGGGCCATTCGTCGGTTGTTTTAATATTGGGGTGTTTTTTCTGAATACCAGACCTATTAGCGCCAATATCGGCAACAAGCTGCTGTAGTAGTGCAGCATCGGTATCCAATGGGGGTGTGGTTGCCTTTGAGCGATTTTGTTTATCGCGGCAATCTTCTTCGTAATTCTCGAAGATCCATGCGGCAATTTCGCGTGCCGTAAATTTTTGGTCGGGGCGATGTTGTAAACATTCGGCGACCTTGCCTACTAAATTCCAATTAGCTGCCATTGTATGCTCCTTGTGTAATATATACGCACTTATCATACAATGAAAGCGATATTTTGTGCAAAAAAAAGCGTATAAAGCGTATATTATGGCATGTTTTTAAATTACGAAACTTTGGTTCAATTCACGAAACATCGATAAGGCTCAGGGAGCGTTAATCCTCTGGCAGCGGCTGAGTATCCCAGTCAATGACATTAACTTCGCCTGTTTGATAAAACTGTCGAATTAATTTGATGTAATTTGAAAAATCTTTATTTTCCTTAGCTAAACGGTTGGCAGTGTTCCAGTCAATTCCCAAGCGTTCTTTGGCTGGAATTATAATTTGACTTTCTGATGGATTTTCAATATTGAGGTGAATAAAGCCGATGCCATGTAAGCTGGCGAGTATGCGCAGTTCTTTTAAGGTATCCGCTCCCACAATTTCTTTGGCAACCAAATAACTAAAATTTGCCCATGAAGAATTGCTGACGGTTTGAAAAAAGACTTCTCTAATGTTGGAGCGATTGATAAGAATTTTAACTTCAAACGACCATAATTTAGTTTTTTTATCTGTATATTGCTGTACACAATCCTTAATTTCACGGTTCCAGTCACTGCTCAGATCTTCCATGCCCACAATATCAGGGTACAGCCATTTGTTGCCGCCTGCACCACGGGAGTTAGCGGAACGCTTTTCATCGATGCGCTTACTGTAAACTTCAAGCTCTGACCATAAATACTCAGTTAGGAGCGGGTACAGGTCGTGTTCTTTTAGTTTGGGTTCGGCAGAAGTAGTTGTAGTATCAGCTTCGGCATTAGCAATCTCATCGCTATCGCTGGATTCTGTATAATAATATTTTCTCGGGCGTTCTTCAGTCGTCTTAATTTTCGGGTGTTGTTTTAATAAGCTATGGCGGCATCGACCCATTTCTGCAGCAAGCTGTTGATGCAGGGCTGGGACAGTATTAATGGTCTTTGATATGTCTATTTTTTTCTGGCATTCGTCTGGATAAGTTTCAAAGATCCACGCGGCAATTTCACGTGCCGTAAATTTTTTGTCGGGACGGTGCTGTAAACACGCGGCGACCTTGCCTACTAAATTCCACTTAGTTGCCATTGTATGCTCCTTTTTAGTGCTTATGGGCACTTATTATAGCTTGAAAGTTCTGTATGTTAATAGCTGTTCGGGTGACCGCCCTTATCGGTGAGGTGCTGCTGCAAACTGCTATATCATTAATATTTTTGAGCTTTTTTTATTAACTGAAATGCTTACGTGTTTTATTCGCTAATGCCACAAGCGATAACATGACGGGCACTTCAACCAGCACCCCTACAACAGTTGCCAATGCCGCACCTGAATGTAGACCAAACAGGCTGATAGCAACAGCAACCGCTAACTCAAAGAAGTTGGATGTTCCGATAAGCGCAGCAGGTGCGGCGGTGCTAAACGGCACGCGCCAGAGATATGCCCAACCGTAAGCAATGGCAAAGATGCCGTAACTTTGAATGAGCAACGGAATGGCAATCAGGGCTATGACCATTGGCTTTTCAATTATTGTCCCGGCCTGAAACCCAAACAGCAAAACAACTGTGGCTAGCAAGCCGATAATGGAAAACGACTTCAGCTTAGCTGTGAATTTGGCAATAGCTTCAGGATTGCCTGAGCCATCCAGCTTTTTACGGGTGATATAACCTGCGCCCAACGGAATAAACACATAGAGGATAACGAACAGCAACAGCGTTTCCCACGGCACGATAATAGCTGTTATGCCAAGTAGTAGTGCTGTAATTGGCGCGAAAGCGAATAACATAATAATATCGTTCACCGACACTTGAACCAGCGTATAGTTTGCATCGCCTTTCACCAGCTGACTCCACACAAACACCATTGCTGTACAAGGCGCAGCGCCAAGAAGGATCATTCCAGCGATGTATTCCTTAGCGTCTTGTGGGTTGACCAGTCCGGCAAACAGGTATTCAAAAAACAAAACACCAAGTGCAGCCATCGTAAAGGGCTTAATCACCCAGTTCACGACAAGCGTAATGCACAAGCCTTTGGGTTTTTTCCCAACGTCCTTGAGGCTGGCAAAATCCACATTGACCATCATTGGGTAAATCATAACCCATACGAATATGGCCACGACTGGATTAACACTGGCATATTCAAGGCTGGCGATGATTTGAAACACGGAAGGCACAGCAATGCCAAGTGCAACTCCTGCGGCAATGCACAGTCCGACCCAGACGGATAGATAACGCTCAAAAATTCCCATTGGTGATTATTTTGCGCTCATGATCATTTACTTTCTATTCTTGTTTTCAGCATGTTAAACGCCTCAGCAAAAGAGCTGCTGTTAATAGCTGTTCGGTTGACCGCCCTTGCCGGTGAGGTAACGCTGCAAGCTGCCCAGCAAATAATGCTGCCAGCCCGCCTTGCAGATGGTGTAACATTGCAGCTCAGGCCCCAGCCCGATGTGCGTGAATACAATAATAGTCTTCCCGTTTTCTTCGCTGATCGTAAATTGTAATATTGTGTTAAGCCATTCCTCAGGATTTTCAATATTATCAGCGATCATCTGCGACTCCACACATTTAAGCTCAATCAGCGCCGGTGCATCCAGAGTAATGGCTTCAAATACCCAGTAAGCATTACCGCCAAAGTTCGTCTTCGCCTTAGTGCCAATGTGCGTGAATGGCGTGCTCATCGGCGTCCACCATGCCGACATTTCTTGCTTAATGGCTTTGTAGGCTTGTTCTCTGTTAACGGGACATTCAATGGTGGCGGTGTAGTTTTTCATTGAAGATCATTAGGGCAAATAAAATCAATGGTTATACCGACTTGTTTAAAGGTATTCCGATAGTCGTACCATTCTTGATCGGTTGCTTGTTTAATTGGAGGTTTATCGGGGTGTGCGTTGGCAACAGCGATAAACATATGATCGTCGGGGTCAAAATCCCTGAGCTTATTATGGCTTGGAAATTCTTTGTATGACCTCCCCTTTTTAGTAATGGGGATCTTAATGAGATTTGTGGTTTGCAATTTTTTGTACTCAAAACGTTGAATAGTCCCTTCTTTTTCTAGTTGATTGAGACCTACTGTTTCCAGTTTTGTGATGGCTGCGCGCAAGAGGATGAATGCTTGTTTGTAGTTGTCAAAACGATACACCCAACGTGGCGGTTCAGAATGGTTGTCGATGGTCACTGTTTGCAATTTCACTTAGCATAAGAATAGCTTTGATAAAGTATTGTAACTTCAAAGCAGCGTTTCCAGCAGCGATTAAATGCAGGATAATGGCAAATGGCACACAGTTTACTTAGCCGCTGGTGTATTTTGCAGACCAATTTTATATAATGTTGAGTATAATACATAACATAAAAGGAGACTGGCAAGGCACCTCCCGTTTAACGCGTTTATGCCATTATGATGCCAGAATTTTAAGTATGAATAGTCTAAATGATGTGCGCATTGCCGCAACCTTGGAGCGCTTGCATAAAGCCGCCCAAGGTGACTTTTGTAACCTTGCCAGACCCCTGGCACAATTGAGACGCCTTACTGGCGGACACTTTAAAGCCGATATGTTCGGAAATGCTTATTTTGCTATTTCCAGAGATAAAGGCGAGTTCATTTATACGATGCTGCGTGCTGCAGGGGCTAAGCGTATTGTGGAATTCGGAACGTCGTTTGGAATTTCAACCATTTACCTTGCCGCCGCTGCGCGCGATAACGGTGCAGCTGCCAAAGCTGTCACTACTTCTGAAATAGTCGCCGAAAAATGTACGGCAGCACAAGCAAACTTTGTGGATGCTGGGCTTAGCCATTTGATCGACTTACGTGAGGGCGATGCTTTGCAGACCTTGAAAACGATTACTGAGCCGATTGATTGCCTTTTCTTAGACGGCTGGAAAGATTTGTACGTGCCAATTTTAGAGTTGCTGAAGCCGCGTTTGCGTAGTAATGCGTTGCTCATTGCCGATAATGCCGCGCTGAGCAGTGCTGCAGCGTACACGGCTTATTTACGTAAGCGTCCGCGCGAGTTTGCGACACACTTCCTCCGCAAAGACGCAGGCGGTTTGGAATTCAGCTGTTATTTGGCTGCTTGAGTCGGTCAATAAAGGCGGCACAATTAAATGTGGTGACAAGCCGCCGCAGTGCAGTCCGCAGGCGGACTGCGCTGCGGTTTTTGTGCGCGGCATACAAACGACTACTGAGCCGATTGATTGCCTTTTCTTAGACGGCTGGAAAGATTTGTATGTGCTAATTTTAGAATTGCTGAAGCCGCGTTTGCGTAGTCACGCATTGCTCATTGCCGATAATGCCGCGCTGAGCAGTGCTGCAGCGTACACGGCTTATTACCGTAAGCGTCCGCGTGATTGTTGTGCGACACACTTCCTCCGCAAGGACGCGGGCGGCTTGGAATTCAGCTGTTATTTGGCTGCTTGATTCGGTCAATAAAGGCGGCACAATTAAATGTGGTGACAAGCCGCCGCAGCGCAGTCCGCAGGCGGACTGCGCTGCGGTTTTTGTGCGCGGCATACAAACGACTACTGAGCCGATTGATTGCCTTTTCTTGGACGGCTGGAAAGATTTGTACGTGCCAATTTTAGAATTGCTGAAGCCGCGTTTGCGTAGTAATGCGTTGCTCATTGCCGATAATGCCGCGGCTGAGCAGTGCTGCAGCGTACACGGCTTATTACCGTAAGCGTCCGCGCGGAGTGTTGTGCGACACACTTCCTCCGCAAGGACGCAGGCGGCTTGGAATTCAGCTATTATTTGGCTGCTTGAATTGTCAATAAAGGCGGCACAATTAAATGTGGTGACAAGCCGCCACACCGCTATCCGCCTGCGGGCTGAGTGGCGGTTTTTGTGTGCGGCATACTTCCGTTGCTTGTGGGCAACGTGGGGCAAATTGACATCCCGTGGAAATGGCGAAAGCGGGGGAACTGCCGCCGCCGCGCTTGGACGCGGGCATGAACGATGACACACTGTGGATGGGGACATTGAGTTTTGGCACCGAAGCAAGCAGTAACTGCGTGTACGGATGCAATGGCTTGGCAAATAATGCCTCCGCTGTATTTTGCTCAACAATGCTCCCCAAGTACATGACCGTCACGCGATCCGCTACATAACGCGCCACAGCCAAATCATGTGTTACAAATAAACACGTAAATCCCTCAGTACGTTTTAAATTCATGAGCAGATTGAGGATCTGCGCCTGCACGGAAACATCCAATGCTGAGACGGGTTCATCCGCCGCGAGAAATTGCGGGCCGGCAATCAGCGCGCGCGCGATGGCAATACGCTGCTGTTGTCCACCGGAAAATTCATGTGCATAACGCAGCACCGTATCGGCGTGCAAGTCGACGCGTTCTAACATCGCCAGCACACGTGCATGCCGCTGAGCTTGACTGAGCTCACGATGATGAATACGCAGCGGTTCGCTCAGAATATCATACACACTCATCCGCGGCGATAACGATGCTTGCGGGTTCTGAAAGATCAATTGAAATTCACCGCGGATGCGCCGTAATGTTTTACCACTCAGCTTATGCAAAGCCTGCCCCTTGTAAAAGACTTCACCAGCATCCAAGGGTATGAGTTGTAAAATGGCTTTCAGCAAGGTGGATTTGCCGCAGCCGCTCTCGCCAACAAGTGCCATGGTTTCGCCTGTTTGCAGGCTGAGGGTGACGTCTGTTAGGGCTCGCACAACCTGCTTAGCAGGTTGTGCGGCTGCCTGAGCTTCGCGTTTTAACAAACGTTTCAACGTCGTCTTCAACCCGCCTAGCCATGGTTGTTTGGTTGCAAAATGTTTGAATGCGCCGCGCACTTCCACCAAGGGTTTTGCTGGAGCAGCAGCTGCTGCTGGAGAAGTTTGTGTGCTGGCAGGCATTGCGATGATGGGCGGTTTAGGACAGTGGATGAAAGCACTTCACGGTTGCTTGCGGGTGCAGGCTGTGTGTGGGCGGCAATGTTTCACGGCATGCTGTTGTGGCATAAGCGCAGCGCGGGTGAAAGCGACACCCCGCAGACCACTCGCCCAGTGCAGGCATGCGTCCGCCGATGACCTGCAGCTCCGTCCCAGCACGATGACGCTCAGGCAGACAGGACAGCAGTCCTTCCGTGTACGGATGGCGCGGGTGGGTAATTAATTCACGCGTGTTATTTGTTTCGATACTGCGCCCGGCATAAAGTACGTACACACGCTGCGTGACTTGCGATATAAGTGCCAGATCATGACTCACCAGCAGCAGCGCTGACCCTTGTTTTTCACTGAGTGTTATCAGCATTTCCATTATTTCCGCTTGAATGGTCACATCCAATGCGGTTGTGGGTTCATCGGCAATGATCAGCTCAGGCTGCGTAATGAGCGCACAAGCAATAACAATGCGCTGCCGCATGCCGCCGGAAAATTCGTGCGGATAGGCGCGCATGTATTCATGTACATGCGGCAATTGTACGGCAGCCAGCTGCTCACAAGCCAGTTCATACGCCGCACGTTTGCTGAGTTTAGTATGCGCACGCACCGTTTCTATCAGCTGCTGACCAATGGTGAGTAGGGGATTAAGGCTGCTCAGTGGATTCTGAAAGATCATTGTGATGACGCCGCCGCGCAGCTTTTGCAGCTCGCGCTCAGGCAAGCTGCTCAGTTCTTGTCCCTTAAAACGCACACTTCCACCGCTCAGCACACAAGGCGGCTTCAAGAGTTTGAGAATGGCAAAGACTGCAAGCGATTTGCCTGCGCCGCTTTCGCCCACCAGGCCCACGCGTTCGCCGCGCTCCAGCCTGAGTGAAAAATCGTCCAAGGCAGGAAGCGTTTGCTGAGGGTACTTAAAACTCAGCTGTAGCTCTTTAATTTCTAAAAGCGGTGGTGCGGCAGACATAATCAGTAATGGAAGGAATGACTGAAAGAGGTGAGCTTTTAATTTTCAGAAATGCTTAATTCCCACTCGCGGTCAAATACAGCGAGCAATTCAGCTTGACGGTTTTCCAGAACGACATCAGTCCATGATGACGTATTTAAAACCTGTGCAGTCAGAGCATACGCAGGCACATTTTTGGTTCCTTTAAAATAGGTGTCTTTCTTTACTTTAAAATCGTAATTCTGTGCTTGACTGTTGCGGCTTTTATTCAGCAGTACCAAGTTAGCAATTTTATGTTTCCATGTTTCCTGTTTAGCAGAGTCAGGCCAAAGTCTTGCCCATTCGCTGCCATCAGCAACAGTCTGCGGTAATACATGTTCAATGGTCAGCCTTGCTGGAGGATTGTATTTTTTATGATCGGAGAGGAATGCTTCCAACCGCAATATAATGTAGTTTCTCCGATGTGGTGTAAGCCAATAAATATCGCCCGCCAAGGCTTTTTTTAGCTCTTCGCTTTCAGCTGAGTCCAACTCAATAGCAGCTAGTATTTTTTCCAAACTCGCAGGCGGTTTTTTGGCTTCTTGTGTCTCTTTAATAGCTGTGATAATTTGACTATAACGTTTAATTCTGCTGTTCACGTTTTGGGCACAAATATGCAGATATGCAGCCAGCCGTTCCAGCTTTTTAAAAAAGGCTGCTACATATTCAGCATTGTTAAGCTGCCATGACATAAACTGAATGGCTACCGGGATCCAGTCAGAGTTATCAATTTGATTTAACCAACTGAGATAAACATTTGTTTCCTGTTCACGTATAACTGAAGCAGCGCGATAATTTGAATTTTTAATCATCACTAATACTTCCGAATAGGGCTCAAGCACGTCTTTTATTAATTTTTTGGAGTTGTCTATTTTGCTTATAACATATTGCTGAAACTCTTTATGTAAAGACTGTTGTGCTTTTCTTTTCATGTAAATCATGCGGATGAATGTAAACAGATCATTAAATCCATCGCGCGTCAGATCGGTTTCCATTGTTTCCCATCGTTGGGAATATTCTTGCTGAGTGGCTTCAGGAAGCTGGCTGAGAATATCGGCTTTGAGGATATCGGTTGACTGAAGATCAAGTCCGCGGCTATTGAGCACTGAGAAGGTGCGGAATGCCGATTCGCGGGTCTCTGTAGAAATAGCCACGAGATAACAACGGTTCGCCAGAAATTTTACAAATTCTTCTACTTTCTCTTTGTTTCCAGAAAATACCTCTTTGATGCGATTCTGAAAGTGAATGCTGTTTGTCTGAATATTAGCTTCGGTTTCGCTGATGTTCTTTTTGTCAAGCTTCCGAAGCTCTTCAAATTTTAGCTCCTGGACGTATTCCTTGAAGAATTCTTTGTCTTGGTCTCTCATTGTAAGTCGTGGTTTCGCTTCACGACCTTCAACATCATCCCCCGGATCAAAGACATATTTATAGGTGGATTGGAAAAAAGAAGGTTGCTCCTTAAAAGAAGGTTGCTCCTTTTTAAAAAACTGATGTGCCAGCGTTGCTAATAATATGGTCAGTGTGGTCAGACGCTGCTGCCCGTCAACCACATCGGCACGCGGGTTGCCATTTTTCTTGATCAATACAATAGTGCCAAGAAAATATTCGCTTTCTCTGCCCCAATAAAGATCATCAAATAGCTCTGAAGCCTGATCAACTGTCCACGCGTAAGGCCGCTGATAGATTGGAATATGATATTCAAACTCCGAACTGAAAATCTTAGCTAATGGATATTCTGCAATATTTGTTTTTCTGCTCATAAACTAATCCCTGAAATATGTGTCTAAGTATAACGCTTAGGATTAAAATAATCTTGAAACCAGTCGCCCAGTACGTTAATACTCAAAATTAACGTAATCAATACCAAACTAGGTATAAAGGTAATCCACCAAACCCCACTGAAAATATATTCAAACCCACGACTGATAAGCAGCCCTAACGACGGTTGCGTAGGCGGCATGCCCAGCCCCAGAAACGAAAGCGCTGCCTCGCTGATGATGGCGTTGGCTACCTGGATGGTGGCAATGACAAATAACGGCGATAATAAATTCGGAAAAATATGCTTCAATAAGATACTGTGCGGCGCTACTCCCGTTACCCGCGCCGCCGCTATATACTCCTTCTCGCGCTCGACTAAGACCCCCGAACGCACCACACGCGCATATTGCGGCCACTCAGCAAGACCAATAACAATGATAATCATATAAACGGCAATGTTGTCATATACTTCCTGTGCAAAAAAGTTCTTCACAATAGCCAGTGCGATAATCGCCAGCATCAGCGTGGATAGTGAAAGCTGGATATCGGCAACGCGCATGATGAAGTTATCTAAACGTCCGCCCACATAACCCGCGATCAGCCCGAAAAAGGTGCCGATAAAGGCTTGCAGGAAGACGGCACAAATAGCGATGAATAACGATAGCCGCATGCCATAAAGGATGGCACTCAATAGATCTCGCCCTTGTGAGTCTGTGCCCAATAAAAATCGCTCATCGCCACCGTCCAGCCAACGCGGCGGCAACTCCGCATCCAATAATTCAAAACTATCCAACTGATACGGATTCTGCGGCGCTATCAGCGGCGACCCCAATGCCGCAAGCACCAAAAAAATCAGCAGACAAGCAGGCGTCCAAAATCGCTTGTCACGGCGTATGGTTTGTAGAAAGGTTTGTTTGCGCATGGACGTTAAAAGAAGCAGGTTTCAGGTTTTTGCTTTTGTCAGGCGTACGGTTGGATCAATGATGAGATAGAGCAGATCTACGCAGGTATTTGTCAGAACAAATACAAGTCCAACAAATACAAGATACCCCACAATTAATGGAATATCGCTGTGTGTCACCGCTTCAATAAACATAAAGCCAAGCCCCGGCCATTGAAAAACAGTTTCTGTAAGAATGGTGTAGGCTATCATTGTGGCAAACTGCACGCCCGCCACTGAAATTATGGGAATTAACGTATTTTTAAGTGCATGTACGTATAACACACGCCGCGCACTCAGCCCGCGCGCGCGCGCAAAATGAATGTAATCCTCCGCCAACACTTCCAACATACGCGCACGAATTAACCGAATAAAAAGCGGCAGCATTATAGATGCAAGCGAGATAGCCGGTAACAATAAATGCAGCACCCCGTTCACACTGAGCAAATTAGTCTCCCAAAACTCCGTCACCGTTACCAGCTCCCCGCGCCCAAATGAATACAGGATCCCCAACTGCACAGGAAAAAGATAGATCAGAAAAATTGCCGTCAAAAATACCGGCATAGAAATGCCAATAATACTGGCTGTCAGCATGAGCCGCGCCAACCAGCGCCGCGGGTACAACGCACAATAAATGCCCAGCGGTATAGACCCCACAATCACGATAAGACTAGCCGCAAAGACCAACTCCATTGTAGCCGCCAGCCTGCTCCCAATAATGCTGGTCACAGGTTTCTTGAAAAAATACGACGTGCCCAGATCGCCGCGCAGCATGTTTTTTACAAATCGCCCATACTGAACTAAAAAATGATCCGTAAGCCCCAGCCGTACGCGTAACTTCTCCCGCTCGCTTTCACTCACCGATTCGCCCACCAACTGATAAACAGGATCACCCAAACTGTCCTGAATCACAAATGCGATGAAACTAATCACCAGTATGACGATCAGCGATTGATAGAGACGCTGGACTAAAAACTTCGCCATAAAAACCTCAGCGCAATGTCGCCAATCCTAACCCCACCCAATCAAACCAAGGCACAGCAAACACAAGGAGCGGACAAAGGACTCACCCAATCGTCCGTTGCCCGCCCCCTTGCTAAAACTTCGCCTGTCTCGGAAAAAAATTATTGTATCACTAGATCACCCAGATAAGGGAAATTCTGCACATTGAGAATCGGCTTAAGGTTCACACCCGTACGCGCTGCCCATGCCAGATTTTGCCAGTGCAAGGGTACAAATGCCGCATCATCGTAAAGGATGCGCTCCACTTGCTGCAAGGTGCGTTCACGTTCCGCTTTGTTCACTATGCTTGCGCTGGCTTCTATCAACCTGTCAACCTCAGGATTAGAGTAGTTGCCGCTGTTATATTGACCGCGTCCAGTATCCTTGTCATGAGTCATCAACAAATACTCAGTAAAATTGGCTGAGTCTTCTGTGTCCGAGTGCCAGCCAATCATCATGATGTCAGCAGCCCTATCGTCAAAACTTGGCCAGTACTGCGCCTTGGGTAAGGTCTTCAAGGATACCTTGATGTTAATCTTCGCAAGCATACTGGCTACTGCCTCAGCAATCTTTTCATCGTTTACATAACGATTATTGGGTGCCATCATCGTCACACTAAATCCACGCGCATAACCTGCTTTACGCATCAACGCACGCGCACGTTTTAAATTGTAACGCGGCTGCAAATCCTTGTTATGCCCCAAAAACCCCGGTGGACTTTGCTGTGCCGCTACGGTCGCAAAGCCGCGCATCAGTTTCTTCACGATTGCCGCATTGTCAATGGCATGGACAATAGCTTGCCGTACCCGCACGTCCTTAAACTCAGGTCGCCGATTTTGATTCAACTGAAATGTAATGATACGCGTGCCCGCTAACTCTACCAAATTTATATTCTTATCGCTACGCAAACGAAAAATATCCGTTGGTGGTACAGGCGCTATAAAATCTACATCGCCCGAAAGCAGCGCCGCTACACGCGTGGGCCCCTCAGCTATAGGCGTCATCACTACTTCTGTGACATTGCCCTTGCTTTGTGTATCCCAGTAGTCACCAAAACGCTTAAACACTACTTTTATGCCCTGGTCGCGTTCGCTTACTATAAAGGGTCCCGTACCGGAAGCATTGCGCGAGGCAAAAGTATTGGCTTCTTTCTGAACCATCCCCTTATCGCGCCCCTGACTGTCCGTTCCACTGTAAAATTCCCTGTCCATTGGGAAGATGTAAGTAGCCGTATGCAACACTAAGGGATAAGGCCCGCGCGTCACTATGTCAAAGGTGTAATCATCGATAACACGCAATTCCGTAAATTCTACAAAGATCCCCTTGAAGTCCGCGCTCTGCCGTAGCCGCTCAAACGTCCAGTGAACATCGGCAGCAGTCAAGCTGCGTCCGCTGTGAAATTTTACATCGCGTCGCAATGTAAACCGCACCGTCGTGGGGTCCACACGTTCCCACTTAGTGGCAAGCCGCGGTTCAAAATCAAGCTCTTGCGTCCACCGCACAAGCGGGTCAAAAACCATATGGGAATATTGCAACATACCACCTGAAAGTTGCTCGTGTGGATCCATGGAAACAGGATCCGCATCATAAGCCAGCCTCAGTGTTTTTCCCCATGCCAGTCCTGCCAGCATAAACGTTGCACACAGGAGCGTGATAAACATTTTTCTTAACATTAGTAATCCTCCGAAGATTATTTAAGCTCATGCTAAATATTTAGCATAAACCATTATAATATCATCTTACGCGCTGCAATGACAATTTTTCAACGGATTATTTTAACGGATTGTTTGAAGGATTGGCAGCTTTAGCCGCCGATAACACACAATACACGCAATGACGCAGGTTTATTCAAGGATTAGCCAGCCGCAAGCGCCGAATTCGCTGCCCGTCGCTGCTTGACTACGGCAAGAAGCTTCAGCAGGATGTAAAAAGGAAACAGCGTCACAAGTCCCGCGAACTCAAACTCGCCCTCATCTGCCAACATCAGATGCAATACACCCGTTATAAGCACCATGTAAGCCAGCAGCTAAACGCGTTTCTACATTGCCATCAGCAGCCGTACAGCATAATTATTGGACGTGATGCCCATAATAAACGTAACAAGACTTGCCAGGATTCCCCAAAACCAGATATCGTTGACATCGTTTAGGGTTTGGAGCAGGGGAGGAACACCACCGCGTGAAATTCTGGCGAGCAACAGAAAAATGGTGTGATAAAAAACCAACCAGGAATGAGAACGCCCAGCTCACGTCACAGCTTTAGCTGCCGATAACACGCAATGACGCAGGTTTATTCAAGGATTAGCCAGCCGCAAGCGCCGAATTCGCTGCCCGTCGCTGCTTGACCACGGCAAGAAGCTTCAGCAGGATGTAAAAAGGAAACAGCGTCACAAGTCCCGCGAACTCAAACTCGCCCTCATCTGCCAACATCAGATGCAATACACCCGTTATAAGCACCATGTAAGCCAGCAGCTAAACGCGTTTCTACATTGCCTTCAGCAGTCGTACAGCATAATTATTGGACGTGATGCCCATAATAAACGTAACAAGACTTGCCAGGATTCCCCAAAACCAGGTATCGTTGACATCGTTTAGGGTTTAGAGCAGGGGAGGAACACTACCGCGTGAAATTCTGGCGAGCAACAGAAAAATGGTGTGATAAAAAACCAACCAGGTAATGAGAACGCCCAGCTCACGTCACAGCGGCGGCAGCCAATAACACGCAATGACGCTGGTTTAGCTCAAGCAAGGATTAGCCTGCAAGCGCCGAATTCGCTGCCCGCCGCTGCTTGACCACGGCAAGAAGCTTCAGCAGGATGTAAAAAGGAAACAGCGTCACAATTCCCGCGAACTCAAACATCGCCCTCATCTGCCAACATCAGATGCAATACACCCGTTATAAGCACCATGTAAGCCAGCAGCTGAACGCGTTTCTACATTGCCTTCAGCAGTCGTACAGCATAATTATTGGACGTGATGCCCATAATAAACGTAACAAGACTTGCCAGGATTCCCCAAAACCAGGTATCGTTGACATTGCTTAGGGTTTAGAGCAGGGGAGGAACACCACCGCGTGAAATTCTGGCGAGCAACAGAAAAATGGTGTGATAAAAAACCAACCAGGTAATGAGAACGCCCAGCTCACGTCACAGCGGCAACCGCCAATAACACGCAATGACGCTGGTTTAGCTCAAGCAAGGATTAGCCTGCAAGCGCCGAATTCGCTGCCCGCCGCTGCTTGACCACGGCAAGAACCTTCAGCAGGATGTAAACAGGAAACAACGTCACAAGTCCCTCGAATTCAAACTCGCCCTCATCTGCCAACATCACGTGCAACACACCCGTTATGAGTACCATGTAAGCCAGTAGATGAACGCGTTTCCACATTGCCCTCAGCAGCCGTACAGAATAATTATTGGATGTGATGCCCATGATGAGAGTGGCTATGCCCGCCAACACGCCCCAGAACCAGGTATTGCTGATAGCTATCATTTCTGCATACATGCGATTAATGTCTGTCTCTGCCATTATCAGAAAGAGCGTATGATAAAAAACTAACCAGGTAATGAGAACGCCCAGCTCACGGCGCAGCGTCATCATCCGCTTGAAAAAGCATGCCACACTGCCCGGCAATAAAACGCTCAGCGGTGAAATAAACAAGACTATCCAAAACAATAACCAAGCAAAATCGCCCAGCTCAACTGCCCAATGGGAAAACTCTCTCCCCGGTGCTGTCATGTAATAATTTATGCCAAACACTGCCAATGCAACGGGTAACAGATAATAAATAAAGAGCCTAAGTGTTTGACGTAATAATATCATTATAATTTTTTCAAAACTTCATAAATTGATAATTGGTTTAGTGGTACAGCACAGTTAGCACAGTACAATATTTTATAATGTTTATACATGATGAATCAGTCGTTATTTGCTGTTCTGCATGTATAGTGGAGTTTGCAGGTTAGGTGCATTGATGAATGATATAATGGGGATGAAATGGTACAGTGCATAACAAATATGAGCACAAGTGTATGAGCATAGGCTGTTTTTGGAGGTTAGCAGAGGGCATGGTGGTGCTGTATTTGAAGTATGGATGATTTAACCTACGTCAAAGAAGAATATGCGGCATTGTTAGCGCATTTTGAGCATGTACGCTCCACAACGCTAACACCTGCAGCCAGTATTGTGCTTTTAGTGAATGGTCTTGTTATATTGGTCACGCGCTATGAAACTGGATGTGGAATTGAATTGTGTGGACAGGAATTTAGCGCGATACTTTTTTACACTTTTGCAATAATTGCATTTTTAAGTTTAGGCATAGCTTTATGGAAAATTTACAATGTACTTGTTGGATATCGCTATAGCTTTATGGCAGCTTATGGGAAAGTAGTTGAATATCGTGAAAAATATCGCCAAGAGCTGGAGCTCTATTATCAACAGCAAAATAAAAATAAAACTAAGGAGTTTCAGGCAAAGCTGGATGCTGGAGCAATAGATTTTTTTAAGGAACAATATTCAAGTATTAATGAAAATAACTCTAAGACAATTGCTCAGATGATAAAATATAATAAAGAGGCAGTTTGGTGGATTAAGTGCGGCATGTTATTTTTCCTGCTAGCATTTTTTTTTATGGTGTATAATATGATATAACGATTTAACGTAGTACGAGGAAAGCTTATGAAGACAAATAATCATGACGGAAAGGGCAAATCAACTTCATCCGCCCCACCGCCTAAACCCCCTCCACCGCCTAAACCGTTGCTACCGCCGCCTAATACATTTAGTTATTAGCAAGCGACCGCCCAATAGCTTGGGCTTGGTCGGCAGCGATGGGTAGCGATCGAGCTGTACTGAGGCAACGGTTAACGCTTATGCTATTAGCATTAAGCCATTGCAATGCCAGCTTAGACGTTGTAGCGTTAGTTTCAACGCAGTAAGCGGAAATTGATGAAGACAATTAATCATGGCAGAAAGGGCAAACCAACTTCATCCGCCCCATCGCCTAAACCGCCGCCCACGACCTCAGCTTAATACATTTAGTTATTAGCAAGTGATCGTGACCGCCCAATAGCTTGGGCTTGGTCGGCAGCGATCGCTAGCGATTGGCAGCGATAGAGCTGTACTGAGGCAACGGTTAACGCTTATGCTATTAGCAGTAAGCTATTGCAATGCCAGCTTAGACGTTGTAGCGGTAGCTTCAACGCAGTAAGCGGAAATTGATGAAGACAATTAATCATGGCAGAAAGGGCAAACTAACTTCATCCGCCTCCACCACCACCTAAGACATTTAGTTATTAGCAAGTGATCGTGACCGCCCAATAGCTTGGGCTTGGTCGGCAGTGATCGCTAGCGATTGGCAGCGATCGAGCTGTACTGAGGCAACGGTTAACGCTTATGCTATTAGCATTAAGCCATTGCAATGCCAGCTTAGACGCTGTAGCGTTAGTTTCAACGCAGTAAGCGGAAAAGCTTATGAAGACAATTAATCATGGCAGAAAGGGCAAACCAACTTCATCCGCCCCATCGTCTAAACCGCCGCCACCACCACCACCTAAGACATTTAGTTATTAGCAAGTGATCGTGACCGCCCAATAGCTTGGGCTTGGTCGGCAGCGATCGCTAGCGATTGGCAGCGATAGAGCTGTACTGAGGTAACGGTTAACGCTTATGCTATTAGCATTAAGCTATTGCAATGCCAGCTTAGACGTTGTAGCGTTAGCTTCAACGCGTTATTTTAAGAGGGATTGATAGGTACACAGCCGCCGCGCTGCGCTTAGTGCCGTAACGGCTGCACACGGACAACCGGAACCGCCAATTTTTGTTTGACGGTGACAAGCCATTTCAACAGCAGATAAGCAGGAAGTAAGGTGATAAACTCCTCAAACTCCCCATTTACAAGCGCCACATGCAACATGCCCGATATAAGCACCACATAAGCTAACTTATGTACGTGCTTCCATAATGCACTGAACAGCCGAATAGAAAGATTGTTGGACGTGATGCCCATGACGAAAACCGCGACGCCCGTAAATGCGCCCCAAAACCAGGGATTGCTGATGTTCATTATATCTTGAGCCAGCTTGCTAAAGTTTGTCACGGATATGAGCAGGAAAAAAGCATGGTAATACACCAGCCAAGTCATGAGAATGCCCAGCTCACGGCGGAACGTCATTACGCGTTGAAATAATTGTCTTCCCAGTACACTCGGCAATAACACACTCAGCGGTGAGACAAAGAGAATGAGCCAAAAAAGCGCCCAGGCATAATCGCCCAGCCTGACAGCCCAATACCAAAACTCGCTGTCCGTAGCCGTTATGTGATAATAGGTGCCATAGATCCCCAGCATAGTGGGGAGACAATAATAACAGAAAAGTCTGAGTAATTTACGTAGTAGTGTTTCCACGATACTGCTATTTTTTAAATGGATACGCGCTATAACAATGCTCTACGGCAACCGTTGCCGTGCTTTTAATATTTTAACAATGGCGGGCGGTCTTTCAGTCGCGTTTAGCGTTATTGGCAGTTATGCGCAGCCGCCGCGGCGGCTGCGGCGCTTAGCGACTGTGCATAACAACTGGTGCCGCTGTTTGCTTTTGTTTGACAACGGCAAGCCACTTCAGCAGTAGATAAATAGGGAATAAGGTGAGAAACTCCCCAAACTCATTCTCTACAAGCGCAACATGCAGCATGCCCGTTAGTAGTACCACGTAAGCCAGTATATGTACGCGTTTCCACATTGACCTCAGCAGCTGAATGGAAAAATTATTGGACGTGATGCCCATGATGACAACGGCAATGCCCGCAAGCGTGCCCCAAGACCAGGTATTGCTGGGATCTGTCATATCGGCAAACAGCTGATTCAAATCAGCCACTACTACAAGCAGGAAGAATGTATGATAAACTACCAGCCAAGTGATGAGAACGCCCAACTCACGGCGCAACGTCATCACGCGCTGAAATAATTGTCCCAGTATGCCCGGCAATAACACACTCAACGGTGAGACAAAGAGTGTCACCCAAAAAAGCGTCCAAGCATGTTCACCCATATCGGAAGCCCAACGCGTAAGCTCTCTGTTGGAGGCTGTCATAGAATAAAAAATGCCGTATATTCCCAGTGCAGCGGGAATAAAGTAATAACAAAATAGTCTGAGTAGCTTACGTAATGTGATCATCATAATACCTTTTTATTGATTGATAATATTTTGTACGGAAAATTGTAAAAATAAATAACATGCGGCAACTGCCGTAATTTTAACACTGAATAATGTTCAGTAGTTTTTCAGTCGCGTTATTTATTGTTATGAACATTCAGTACGGGGAAACTGCTTCAAACAGCTTTAGTATGCCCAACTCACGGCGCAGCGTCATCATCCGCATGAAAAAACGTTCCACATTGCCCGGCAGTAAAGTACTCAGCGGTGAAACAAACAGGATTATCCAAAACAAGCTCCAAGCAAAATCGCCCAGCTCAACTGCATTGTCATGGCTAACGCTCTTTCTAAGCTTATTAACGTGTACCATGAACGGCAATAGCTGTTATGGCTGTTATGGCTGTTATGGTTTTACTATTTAATGGCGGTGGGCAGACATTCAGTCGCGCTATTTTTTTGCGTGGGCAGTGCATCCTAACCGTGCCGCGCAACCCGATGTTCCTGCGCGCGCGCCGTCCTACGGGTAATGGCAGCAGCAGCTTTTTAGCAGCTAAGAAAATAGCTGCTGAAAAATAACGGGATTAAGAAAAAATTGCAGGAAAGGTTCTTATGAACCTTTCCTGCAACTGTTTAACAGGATTAGGTTACCCCCGCACAATTTAATACGCGGGGGAAAATCTGTTACGGTGATAGCGCGGCGGCGCCGGCAGCGCGCTGCTCAGCTGCTGTGAGCGGCAGATTTTTCAGCGTAGGATACTGTGACGTTGTGCCGAAATCCCACACGTCAGTACTCCAGTCAGCATATATGCCGGTAGCAGTGATGGGCGTCTGCAGCTCACTGGTGGTTTTCCCTGCACCTGCACCTTCGGTGGCGCTGTAGAGGGTGCTGTCCCAGTAGCTGTTAGTGACATCTGCATTGTCGGAGGTTAAACCGAAAGAGTTAACGGTAGTTACTAATGTTAACGTTGCCGCTACGTACACATTGCTCAGTGTTACTGCACTATATGGCACACCGCCACTTGTAAGACCACCACCACTAGTATAAGTGTTTGTAACGCTTCCAATAAAGTAGCTGTTATGAATGGTACTGGTAGAAACACCTGCCAGTCCGCCTGTAAAATAACCTCCAGTTACAGAAGCCGCGGCAAAACTATAACTGATGCTGCTGGTGTCAACCAAATTTCCCACCAGTCCGCCTACTGTGCTACCTGTCCCTATGCTAATAGTAGAACTGATGACCGCACTATGACCGATGCTGCCACCGTCCATAAACCCCACCAATCCGCCTACTCCAGAGGCTCCTGTTATATTGGCATTTTCCAATGTGCAGTTGGTGATGACCGCCCCCGTGTCAGTAGCAGCAAAGAGTCCGAGGTTGTTTCCGTCATAACCAGCGCTATCAGAGTTATTAGTATTGCTGATGGTGAGGTTGGAAATGGTGTTTGAGGCGCAGTCCAATGTTCCCGTGAAGCTTCTACCTTTTTGATAGCAGTGACGTCGACACTGGTTGAATTCGTTCTTTTGCCGATAGGCACAAAGCCGTTACCTGTGGTATCAGTACTCACCCAGGGTCTGCCATTACGCCGTCGCCCCAAGTCCGTTGTTCATGTCCAGGTCAGCGGTGAGTGTGTAATGTTTATCCCTGTAAGTGTCGCCGACGCTGTCGCCATTTACCAGCCGGCTCATGAGGTCTAAGCGCATGTCATTATCAATGATGTAGGCGTTGTCAGCATCCGCGCCAGTGCCGCCAGCGAATGAGTCGCACTCTTGCACGGTGATGGTGGCACTGCCGTAAGTAATGGCAGAACCGCCTGTGGGAGTGGCGGAGAATGCGGTGAAGTTGTTAATATTGTTTGCAGTGGTGACGCTGTCATAGTAGGGGGAGGGGCTGGCGGGAGTAGTGCTGAACGTGGCGACCACTGAGGTTTCAATATCACTTCCATTGAGGGTGAACAGCGAGTAAGTGAATATTTCGCAGGGGTCAAGGTTTTTGTCAATGCTCTCTAACTCAGCAATGGTGGTGGTGCTGGCGTCACCGCCAATTCTAACATTGTAAGAGGGCGCAAGTACTAAGCTGACGGTGTAGGGTGCTGTAGCGCCATTGCTTGAAGCGGTGAAGGACCCCAGGTCGAGCGTTTGGGTTTGAGTGCCAGCTTGGTCGGTGAATGTCAGTGTTGTTTCGTCCATTGTTATGGTGGATCCGCTGGCTGCTGCGATGGTGACAGAACCAGTATCAGTATCGGTTAAGCCAAGATTGGTGCTGTCAAGGTTGCGGACACCGGCGGCGGCTTCGATGGTAACGATAGTTCCCGAAATATCGATGTCGCTGATATTGGAGACGATGTCAGAGTTAAGGGTATTGGTAACGGTGATGTCAAGGTCGCTGGCACTGATGCTAACATCGGGAAGTTCAGACAGCACCACGACTAAATCATAAGAAGCTTCATTGTTATTGATGACGGTAGTTCCGTCACCTTCAGCAATGCTGAAAGCGTTATTACTGGGGATGTCCGCTGCATTAGTGCCAGCGGGGTCTGCGAATGAAAGTGAATTGGAAATGATGGTGTAACCTGTTGGAAAGTCATCGGCAAGGGTTAGGGAGACAGAGCCTTCTGTACCGCTGCCAGTGGGATTGTAAAGTCCGGTGATGGTAAGGGTATCGCCAGTATCATTCCATGTGTTGGTGGCGTTGTTATCTTGTCCATCAAAAGCAACGGTAGCAGGGAGGACTGAGTCGATGTTGTCGGCAGTGACCAAGTCAGCAACTAGCTGTCCGCTGTACTCTACGACGATGTCAAATGTAATATCAGTACTACCATCATTGATGGTGAGGGCGTCGGTGAGGGTGTCGGTGGTGGTTTGGGCGCCAGCAGCATCGGGAATGTTTATGGGAGTAGCGCTTGAAACGGTAAAAACACTACCATCACCCTCATCAATGGTGAGGGTGGCGAAGGTGGTAGCGGTTTCAGCAGTATCGCAGGGTAGTGCAGAGCAGGCATTGGTGAGACCAGTAATGGTGATGGTGGCGGTGTCGATGGAAAGATCAGCCATGGCAGGTGATGTAACAGAAATGGCGCCATCTAGTACGGTTTCAAGTACGGAGGGTGCCTCCAAGGACAATGTAACAGTATAGGATTTTTGGTTGCCGTCCACATCACTTTCAGCAATGAGAAGGTCAGATAGCGTAAAATCCTCTGCAGCTGTTTCTTCGTCATCGGGGTCGGCGAAGGTGTAGGTAGCGCCGCCAGCAAGCGTGGCAGTATAACCTGTGGGGAGGTTGTTGGTGGTGATGCTGCCATCAGTGCCGTTATCGGCATTCGTACCGCTGAGGGCGATGGTGTCGCCTGCATCATTCAGTGCAATGCTAAGGTCCCTGCTTGCAAACTCAGCGGAGATGAGGCGAGTAATGTCGTTATTGGTGACAAGCTCAGCAACGGGATACCCGCTGTACTCTACGATGATGTCAATATCAATAGTGCTGTCATCAGCAAGGTTGGTGATGGGGAGGTTGGTGGTGACGTTTGTGGTTTGGGCGCCGGGAGCATCCGTCGGGATATTGAAAGAGAAAGTTGAAGCAGCAAAAGTGAAAGCAGGATCATCTTTAGTAATGGTAAGGGTGGCGAGGGTGCCGGCAGCAGCATTAGCACAAGGCGAAGCAGCAGCGCAGGCATTAGCGAGGTCGCCAGTAATAGTGATGGTACCTGTGGAATTAGCGGTGTCGATGGAAACAGCAGTCGCGAGCTCTAGGTCGGTGTTGCCGGACGATAGCTCAACGGTAACGGAGTCAGCGAGTGCCTGTTCCAATGGGCTACGCACAGCGGTGTCTTCGGTAGCGGCGCAGCTGGAAAGGATGAGTGTGAATGCGCTAACACTAAGTATGAGCGCAAGAAGTTTGTAAGCTAATTTCATGATAGTTTCCTTGAATTTTTTAATTGTGCGGCATAACGCCTAACTAACATTGTTAGTGTACCATGAAAGGCATGAATAAGGGTCATATTAACAAAAATTTATTGAATAATATGAAATTTTGTTTAACTTTTTGGCGATAATGAATGAGACAGAATTTGTAAAGTGAAGGGTTGAATGATGGCAAGTTTATATGAGCTGCGCGCTGATTATGGGGCGGCGAGAACGTACCTTAGTTATGCGAAGCTGAACTTACAGCTGGCGGTTTTTCCGAAAGAAATGGCGGCGCGTTTGCATCCGCTGGGTTCGTTATTTCATACCATAACATTGGCGGACAAGCTGAGCATCACACCGGCTGAAAAGTATGCGTTGAGTGTTGTGGATGAAACGGCTGGACAAACGCTCAGCGGTGACAGCGGGTTCACGGAGCGTAATTTGTTGACACGCACCTGGCGATATCTTAAAAATCGTTATCCGTTAGCGGGCGAGCTGCACTTAACGCTTCATAAACGCATTCCTACCGGTGCGGGCTTGGGCGGCGGAAGCAGCAATGCTGCCGCATTGATAAACTGGGCGCAAGCGGCTTATGGGTTTCAAATTACCAATGCAGACCGCCTGACAATGGTGCAGGAGCTGGGAAGCGATGTTCCGTTTTTTTTAACGGGAGGAATGGCTTGGGTAGAAAATGTGGGCGAGCAGCTTAGTCCGCTAGCGCATTCGTTAGCTTCAGCTAATGATGAATTGACGCTGTTAGTGGTTGAAACTGAGTTGAAACTAAAAACGCAGACAGCTTATGCGGAATATGTTACTTGGAGTGTGCGGCGGGATTATTTGACATTTAAGCGGGCGGTTCAGCGGGCAATGCTGGATGCGGATGCGGCTGTGCGCAGCCGTGAGCTCTTGTTTGTCTTGACAGCAATGGCAGCAAACGCCTTTGCTGCTAAAATATTAGCAGCCCACGCGGACTTGGCAGCGGTGTATGGTAAATTCAAGCAATGTTATCCATATACTTTGTTTTCGGGTTCAGGTTCTGCGTTTTTTTGTTGTTCTCATGATAAAATATCGGAGGCTTTTTTGCAAACGATGCAGGAAAGTCCGGGGATAGTAAAAGTTCATCGCACAAGTTTTACTGCCCGCGGTGCAATGGAAGTAGCTACGGCTGGTTAATGTTATGTTGAAAATTGAGAATTGACTTCACCAGTGAATAATGCTATAATCACTATTATTGTGTGTTTTTGCTTAATTTTTTGATTGGGTGGCTGCCGCAGTGATAAAATGCAAGAGCTTCTTTATGGGGTGTAGCCAAGTTGGTAAGGCAGCGGGTTTTGATCCCGTCACGCATGGGTTCGAGTCCTATCACCCCAGCTTCTTTTTGTGTGGTTTTTCAAGTTGGTTAAACAAGCAGCTTTAAGGACATAAGGATATAGGTAAAATGAGTTATATATTTGAAGCCAGTCGCCGTGACGGCACGACGTGCAACATTTCCCGTAAATCCATACGCGGCGATTTTATTCCCGCAGTGGTTTACAATAAAAATGAGAATATTCTCATTACATTGAAGCGGCATGATTTTGAGAAAGCGGCACCGAAGCTGCGATCAAATACCATTTTCAGCCTTAAACTGGAGCAAGAGACTTTTTCCGTCTTCATTCGCGATTACAGTTACGATCATAAAACACAGCGCATTGAGCATATGGATTTTTATAAGTTGCGTCCGCAAGAGCCCATTACGCTTAAGGTCCCGGTAAAACTAATAGGGCATGCCATAGGTCTGACAAAGGGCGGATTATTGAGGCGTTATGGCACCACGCTTAAAGTGCGCACAAAACCTGAGACGATCCCGGAGACCATCACACTTGATATTAGTATGTTAGATGTGGGCGATGCTATTTTTGTGCGGGATCTTCCCAAACTGGAAGCATTTCAAAATTTGCCGTATCAAATTTTAAGTTCGCCCGCTCAGTCTATTGTCGCTATTACGGAATCTTCACGTGCGGCGTCAGGTGCCGCGCAGAGCAAAACGGAAGCCGCTGCTGAAACAACAAAACCTGCCGAAACAACAAAACCTGCCGCCGCTAAAAAGGCGAATTAGGCTGCCGTTTCATGAGCGCCCGCTGCGCCCAGTGACAATGATCATGGCTTAAGTCATGATTTAATGGCAACAGGAAACATTGCTGGTTGCGGCGATGTTTCAAGACGGTCGGTGCGGTGCGGCGGTCGTACTAAGGTAAGGGCGTGAATATTTTGCGATATGCCCAATGCAGCCGTTTCATCCGCTTGTTAAAACAATTTATCGTGTATGGCTGCGTGCGCGGCTTACAAAGCTGGGGAGTTTGTTATTGGTTTCTGGCGGAGTCGATTCGCTGGCTTTGTTATTTCTGATGCACACGCTGGTTCAACGCGGACGTTTAGCGCCGTTTGAAGTTTTGCATGTCAATTATGGGCTGCAGGAAAACGCCCATGAAGCTGCGCAGTTGGTGCGGGAGACTTGCAATAGGCTAGTTTTGCCTGTGACAATTGTTCAGGCGCGTCTGGGGGCAAAATTGCAATCAGCAGCACGGACGATCAATATTCAGGCGGAGGCGCGTGCTGTGCGTTATCGACATGCTGAAACACTTTTACAAAAACGCGGCTTAGCGATGATGGTCACGGCACATCACGCGGACGATATGGTGGAGACGTTTTTATGGAAACTGGGCATGGCGCAGAGTCCCTTGGCGTTGACGGCGCCGCGGCAGTACAATGGCAAGCTCTTTCGTCCACTTTTAGCGATTTGGAAGGCGGATTTGCAAGGGTATGTGCAAGCTGAGGGCATTGATTATACTGAGGATCCCAGCAATCAGCAAGCTGTTTATTTAAGGAATACGTTACGTCGGCAAGTGCTTCCGCTTATGCAGCAGGTCATGCCGCAGTTTGGGAAAGCGGTGATGACCGTGCGCGGGCATTTGACAACCCTGACAAATTTGCAAAGTAAGCTGTTGGCCTTCAGCGGCATGGTGCGGCAAGGTCTTCACGCGTGTTATTTGGCGCCGCAGTTTGCTGAGCGGTTAACATTGACGGCGGCTGAACGGTTGCAGCTGCTGCATGAGCTTTTGCTCAGGAGTTATCCTGCGCGGCGATTTAGCAGCGGCGAACTTCGTGCCATTGTTTTGAAACTCAGCAGGGGGCGCAATGGAGCGTTGCTTTTTAGCGCAGAACCTTATGGGAAGGTTTATTACAGCCATGGGTTAATAGCGCCTGTTTGTGCGGAGGGGCCCTTAGCAGCGGACGCTGCACCCTTGCGATTGGCGTGGACGCTGTGCCATTGGCGGTGGACGCTGCACCCGTGCCATTGGCGGTGGACGCTGCACCCTTGCCATTGGCGGTGGACGCTGCACCCTTGCCATTGGCGGTGGACGCTGCACCCGTGCCATTGGCGGTGGATGCTGCACCCGTGCCATTGGCGGTGGACGCTGTATCCTTGCAGTTAGCAGCGGCTGCGCCGCGGCTGGAGTTTACTAAGGGGTGTTTGCAATTAATGAAATTAAGCGCCTGGCAAACTGCGGCAGGAGCGATGGCGGCAGCGGGAGGGGGAGGGGGAGGAACGGCTGCCATTGAAACTGCCGCTGCAAGAGCTGCTGTGCGTTATGGCAATTTATGTGCCGTGCCTATTCCTCATCCTCCTCCTTCTGTTGTGCGCTGGCATATTTTGCCCTTGACCAGTCAACGTTTTCACTATAAGGGCAAAATGAGAACAGGAGCGTTTATTTTAAAAACGCTTAAAATTCCATATCCGTTTCAGGTGACCAGTTGGGTAATTGCGAGTGCTGAGGAAATAGCTAAAGCCGAATTTGCGGCAGTTTTTTCACCATATTCCATTAGCTTGGCAGCGGCTGCTGTGTATGAATGGCCGGCATTGGCGCCGTTGTTTTTTTGCAATGATGCCTGGCATGATTATCTTCAGGTTTTAGCTAAACAACGGAAGAATTCAAGTATTGGCGGGACTATTGGGCAGCGATGGCTTTTAGTGTGGGAAAGCACGGTTAAGCTGCATGAAAATGTTTAATACTGAGCTATTATCAATGATTTAACTGTTTTCAGCGCGGATATTTTCATGAAGCAGTTTATAATTCATGCAAGGAGTTAATATTGGCGGGCTGTGTGATTGTTGTATTTTTCACAATGCGCGGCTTCAATATTTTAATGGTCACGACAAGTTAGTATGTTTCAATTGCTACAAATATGGAAAGCGGTGCTGCGGCATCCTTATACCCAGTTGCGGCTTCATGATGTTGCCGGCAGGGTTTTATTGGGGGTTTCGTTATGGCTGTTGGGCTTGGGGATTTACCACAGTTTTTATGTGGGGATTAATCTTACGGAGTTGCTGCCTGTTTGGCTGGAGCGCGGACTTATTTGGGGGTATGGAATAATTGCCCTTGCGGGTGTTTGGGCTGTGATGGTTGCGCTGCGTTCCAGGCATGGATTTGCGACGTACCTGGAAACGCGTTTTAACCTTGGGTTTAAGTGGTACAATGAGCTGGATCAGGTGCGGCGGCAGGGGCAGCACTTTTGGCATACGCCAGCAGCGCGTGTCCGCGGGATTTTTAAGCATGTCGCAATATGGCGGGCACTTTGGCAACGGACAGGGTTATGGTTAGTGAGCGGTTGGATGATGGCATTGCTGATTGCCATGGTGCAGCTGAGTCTGCCGGCGCTTACGGCTAAAGTGCTGAATAATGCACAAGCTGTTTTTTGGGCACACACTTATCAATATACGCTGACCTACGCAGAACGCATTGATCAAGGCAATCCGTGGACGGTTCATTATGCAGGCGATTATGAAACGGCAGTATTTTATGCTCAGCAGCATGAGCGGTTATTCACCCTCAGCAATGGCGCCAGCAGGACGCTAAGTAATTTAGAGTATAACAGTACGTTCACCGTTGTGTTAAACAAGGGACGGGTGCGTTTGCAGCAGGAAGTGACCGTAACGGTTACGGAGCCCCCGGTATTGACAGCGGTCAAGGTGAAAGTGACGCATCTTCCTACTGGGAGGACTATTACGTCACACGGTGTGCGGCGTATTCTTGTGGACAACCCCAGTCGTGTGGATCTTGAATTGCATTATCGGACAAACGATGCCCTTGCCGCCGCGCAGGTCACTAGCGGCGCGTTGCCGTCAGCGCCCACGCCCAATGTATCCGCAGCGCCTGCACGGGCATTGGAACATAACCTGAGTGCAGTGCAGCAAACAGAGCATCCATATATTGTCACGCTTTCAACCGTTATTCGCACAACTAGCTATTTAAATATTCTTGCAACAAATATTTATGGACAGCGCAGTGAAAACGATGAATTAAAATTTATTGTCCGTGAAAATTTACCGCCCACGCTTACATTGGAAGCGCCGCCGCCCACGCTTGCACTCTTTTCGCTGCAGGATGTTCCCGTTCGGTTTACCTTGCAGGATGATATTGCACTGCAAACTTTTAAACTGGATGTGCGTGCTAGCACACGTGAGGGACAAGTATTGTGGGAGACAACGCTTACCTATCCGGCTGCACGCCTTCAGGGTAAAACATTGTTGCGCGATACTTTGACATTGCCGCTCACGCAGCAACATTTTCCCACAGGCACGCAGTTTCGTTATCAAGCTACTGTGACAGATTATGCTGGGTTGACGACGCGTTCGCCTGAACAGTTTATTGTTTATTTGCCGCAAAGCGCCTTTATTCGGCAAAATGAGCAGCAGAGTACAGCATTGCAAAAGTCTCTGACATTGCAAGCTGAAAGTATTGACAATCTGAGCAAAGAATATGAGCGCTTGGAATTACTTTCGGAGAAAAAACAACTGGCGCAAAAAGATCTGCAGCGCTTTGAAGAGAATGCCGCACGCCTCAATGAAGCCTTAGCAGGGGAGCGTAAACAACTGGCGGATTTGGAAACGTCATTGGCACAACAAACTCCGCTGACGCCTGTCTTGCAAAAGAAGTTGACAAAACTCAAAGCCGCGCTGGATGAGCTGGATGGAGACTTGCTTAACAAGCTGACAGCGCAGAGTCAAAAACTTTTAACGAATTTTACCAGTAATGTCTCAGCGGCGGAACTTTTAGCCGAAATAAAAAAACTTGACGTCACCACCTTGGAACAGCGTATTGATCAGACATTGAAACTCTTAGCGCGTGTGAAAATTTTTCAGGAGCTGAGCAATCTTAAAGAGTTGGCACAGAATCTTTATGAACGTTTTAGGGATTTGGAAGGTTACATGAGTTATGGTGAGTTAAACGATGACACCATTACAGCGGAGGCGCAGGAGCTGCAAAACGAACTGAGTTACTTGCGTGAGCAATTTAATAAAATAGCTGAACACTTGCCAGCTGACCCACAGGTTACACGGTTTAAACAGAATATTCAGGCGCAGCTAAGTCCCGCGCAGCTTGCTGCATTTTCCAGGCTGGCTGCTGAACGCAGCAATACGGCATTTATCAGTGAGCGCAGGGAGCAATTGGATCAATTGCGCAAAAATCTGGCGGCGTTGACGCATGCTGCTGGTGCAGAGGAAATTGCCATTGCCCTAACGGAGCTGAACTATCAAATTTTCACGCTCAGCGAGCAGCATGCTGCTTTGACGCGCCTCTTGGCGGGTGAACGTTACCCTAAGCGCTACTTGAGCGAGTCATTGCTGCGGTCGCTCTTGGCGAAGGTTTCATCCGCACAGAAGGCGCTGCTCAAACACTTTAAAACAAAACTGGAACTTAGCGACAATGGCGGGTTATGGGAGCCTGCTGTTTGGCAAGTTTATGACGATGCCATTGAGCACTTAGTGCAGCTGCAACGGGCTATTGATCCGGCGGCACAGTTGCGTTCCACTCAGAAAGTGCATGCGCGCGCGGAAATGCTGAAATTGATAAAGTCCAATAACGAACTGGCAGCATTGCTGATCACTATAAAACAAAGTTTATTGCAAGAGCAGGAAGCTTTGCAGCTGCAAAATTCGCTTGCCAATGCTGCCGCCAGGCAAGGCGGGCTCAATCAACGTTTGAATAGTTGGTTGGAACAACAGCCGCAGCGCGCGGCGGGAGAGCGTTCGGAACAAGAAGAAGCTTATTGGCGCAGTCTCTTGGCTGAACAGGCTTATCTCAGACATTTATTGGAGCAGCTGGCTGCCAATACCAATGGGCAGGAGGGTTCCGGGCAGCAGCAACAGGGCGGCAGTCAAAGCAGTACAGGTGAAGCTGCTGCCAGCGAAAGTGCGGGTGCCAGTGGCGGCGGGCAGCCGTCTGGAACTGAGGGCAGTGGCGATGGCGAGCAAGGTAGCGGCAGCGGTGAGGGTACAGCTGCTGAGCAGTCTGCACGTGACGGCACGCAGGCAGGCAGCGACGGACAACAGGGGCAGGGCGCCAATGGCGAGGGCGATGGTGAGGGCAATGGCAATGGTGATGGCGAGGGGCTGCCCACACAATCCAGTTTGCAGCAATTGGCAGAGCGTATGCGTGAGCTGGAAGCTGAATTGATCAAACGCAATCCTGAACTGGCGCGCGTCAAAGCTTTACAGGCACTGATTGAACAAAATTTATTGAAACACAGTACGGGACTGCAGGATGCGCCAACCGAAGACACTGAGCGTGACAACGACCGTGAAGCGGAACATGAGTTCACAACCTATCAGTCGCAGGAAACAACAGCTGTTGCGCGCACACAGCTGTACCTTTTGGATGAACGGTTAACGCAGCTGCAAGAGAAAAATGTTTACCCGCAAGAATACCGTGCTAAAATTGCTGCATTTTTGCGAGCCCTGCGGCAATCACTGACGCATTTTGCCACAGATGCACACACTCCCGCTGACTGAATACAATAATCCGTTAAACTTATGATATGAGACTTTTTTTAATTGTATTAAGTCTGCTGGGGTTGGCAGACAGTTTATTTCTGGTAGGGGATGCACTGCTGCCCGGCGAGAGCTGTGGGGTGCTTTTGGCTAAGTTTGGCATTGCCAGCTGTGGAGTGGTGACCACCAGTGTTTATGGGACAGTATGGGGATTTCCTATATCGCTTTTAGGGATTATCGCTTATGGTACGCTTGTTTGGTTGGGATTTAAAGGTTTTGCCACTGCGCATTATCGCAAGGGACTCTTGGTCTTGACCAGTGGCGGATTGCTCTTTTCTGCTTATTTGACATATTTGCAATGGCAGGTGCTGGATGCCTGGTGTTTTTTTTGTCTGGTTTCGGCAAGCATTATGAGTTTGTGTTTTCTGACGGCACTTGCGTTGTTTGGCAGTGTGCAGCGCACGACACGCAAACTGCACGGAGATTTGCGCACTTCGTTGAAAGTGTTCATCATGCTGCTGGTGGTGGTGGTGCTTAGTTTTGAAAGCTTGCGCGGGCGTATGCTGTATAGGCAAACTCAGCAGGATTTGGCGAAGGATGAAATAGAAGTTTCATTGCCTGCACAACCTGTTGGAGTGATTGGGCAGAATTTAGTGATGCTGCATGAATTGGACAGCTTGGCGGGGGCAGCCGTACCGGCATATCGTCAGGCTGCATTTGATTACAGGCTGCTGGGTGTAGAAACGGAACTCAGCAGCCGTTCACTAGAAGAGCTGATTCACGAACAAACAACCTTGTATTTATACGCTCCAAACAATGACACACAACCCTTGGCACAGCTTGCAGCTCAAGCTGCAACATCGGCAGCCACGCAAGAATTTCTGGCTTATTTAGAGTTTTTGACGCGCGCACAGGCCAAGGGCAAACATGAATTATGGGAACTGTATGTGACTGAGCTGAAGACTAAACATGAGGCACAGTTGGCGTTACAGCCTTAGCGGTATACATTGATGCAATGTTATGGTGATTTTGCAGCGGTTTCAGTTTCACTTTCAGTTTGCTTTTAAAGTTTTATGACGCTTACACTTTCAGGGCTTAAAGCGGCACCTTCCACGCTGGCCGCTGTACGCACAGCCATTCAAACGCAGCTCGCCGATATTTCGCGCCGTGAACACATTCCCGTAACGGCAACCAGCAGCCAATTGCTGCGTCCGCTTGTCGCTTATGTCTGCGCGCAGGAAGTGGGCATTGACCCTGAACATGCAAAGTTTGCCCGCGCCATGGCGGCAACGCAGGTTATTCACGAAGCTTCGCTTTATCATGATGATGTCATTGACGAGGGGAAGTATCGCCGCGGAAAACCAACATTGCCGCGCCAGCTGGGCAACCGCATTGCCGTCATGCAAGGCGATCGTTTTATTGCCGCTGCGTTTAAGCTGATTGCCGCTAGCGCTTCAGTGCCGTTAATGCAGGATTTTGCGCGGACCATTGAGGATATTATTAATGGCGAAGTTTTGCAGAATGAATACATTGGCAAACCTGTTCCGCGCAACCTCTATCAGCAGTTCAATGAGCTTAAAACAGGGGCCTTGTTTGCTTTTGCTGCACGCACGCCTTTTTATTTTGTTGCGCAAACAACAGACAAACGTTCGCAGCTGAGCGCGTTAACGCTTAAATTGGGCACCCTATACCAGTACATAGATGACTTTTCCGATTACGCCTTATTCACACTTAGTGGCAAACCGCCTTATCAAGATTTTAAAGCGCGCAAATGGACATTGCCGCTTTACGATGCAGCAGAGTTTTCTTGGGAACAGTCGCTTGCTGATTACTGGCGCACAACATATAACGTGTTCCACCAACCGTCCAATGGCAGTGTTAAGACCTGGGAGACAATCTGTATTCAGTCGCCATTGCAAGGTGCTGCGGACAAGCTGTTGAAAGAATTGTCAATGCTCAGGGAGGAGCTGCAGGCTGTCTTCACGCAGGGTGAGCTGCTCAGTGAATTGCTGGCACAATGGGAGAACAAAATAACGGCTGCAGTGGCAACAGAGCGCAGGCAGCTGTTTGCCGCCTTGCGCAAGCGGGCTGGTGCGGCAGCGCTGCCGCCTTTGCCAACACTGAACGATTGGCTGTATGACAGTTTGGCTGCATGTTTGCAAGCAGCACGGGCTCAAGCCGTTCATTTTTCCTAAGGGCATGTTTAGCTTGTTCACAGCTTACTGCAACGGCTGATGGCTGTGCGCTGGTGCAAACCTGTACTGAAAAGGCATCCCGTTGGTTTAATGGGTTTCAGCATGGCAAAGGGTTGTTTGTCGGACATTGGGCTGAAGGGTTGTTTTTGTGCTGAGCTTCATGATACAATTAATCTTTTTATTTTAGTTCAATTGTGATTTTATTTTGGGTTAAGTTGATCATGAAAGCTTGCTGGCGGACGGGCCCGAGCATTGTGCGACGTGGGCGCAGCTGGGGGATCTATGCTTTTTGGCTGGCAACAGCTCTGAGTTTGCTGCATGCCAGACCGCTAACCTTTACAGGTTATATGACGGCAGCAGGCGGTGAAGTCATTGCCGATACACTCATTACTTTGGCGGCAGCAGACGGTACCATTTTACGCACGGTTGTCAGCGATGACGAGGGGCGTTTTGTTTTAAGCTGGGAGCTGGCTGATGATAATTTGACGGCAGCGGCGGGGTTTACCTTGACAGCAGAGCGCGTGGGTTATGAGACGCGTACTTTGTTTTATACTGACGGGGAAGCTGGCGCCACTACTTTTACAACGCAGCCCATTGTCATGACACTGGTGCGCCTTAAAACCTTAGGTGAGGAATTTGTCCGCAGCGGCAGCAGGCTTTCCGATCGTGAGCGTATAAGCATCTCCACCACCACTCTCACAGAAGAAGATATAGAAAGCATTAAAATTCGTGACGTCAGTGATCTAACAGGCGTATCTGCAAATTTATATTCGCTAGACAGCGGCAGTGCATTCGGTTCGTTTTTTTCATTACGCGGCATTTCATCGCTCAATACCTTCGATCCGCTAGTGGTCATGTACATCGACGACGTCGCACAATTTCAAAGTCACACTGCGCCGCTTAATTTTGCCAACCTAGAAAGCATTCGCATTCTCAAAGGCCCGCAATTAACGCTGTATGGCCGCAATGCCATGGCCGGTGTGATCGATATTAAAACCAAGCAGCCCACGCGTCCATTTGCTGTTTCCGTCACCACAGAAGGCGAACTCTCTATTCTAGACAATAACTTAGCGCCAAAGGGTAACGTTGGTCTCTTTTTTTCAACGCCCTTTGTTTATCCGCAAAGTTTTTTTCGTGTTCACGCGCAGCTCATAGGGGGCGATGGCATTATCAGTAATTTAAATTTTGATAAAAATACCGGCGGTGTGCTCTCATGGAATACTTCTTGGGAATTGATCCTGCCGCTGACATCCATGGTTTCGCTAACGGCTATTGGCAAATATTACAGCGATGAAAGTGAACTTTATCCGTATGCGGAAACAGTGGAAGAAGCTTATGCTAATCCGTATCAAGTGAAACACAATGTTGATAACTTTTCCAAGCGTGCAACGGGAGAAATGACGCTTAAATTTAATGTTGAGCATTCGTATTTTAAGCTGCTTTCAACCACAACTTATCAAAACTATTCAAACGACATTGTCTTAGACGCTGATTTTTCAGAACGCTCAACTGCCGATTTGGACATAAATTTCAAGCATGACCTTTTTACACAAGAACTGCGTTTTACTTCTACATCTGTGACCGAGCGTTATGTTTCATGGTTGGCGGGCATGTATTTTTATGCGAAAGCTCAGCAATATCAAACATCGCTTTGGCTCTTCCGCGATTCACTTGACGATGAACCGGACAGCATTGCCGGTGATGAACTGGCAACGGGAACGGCATTATTCAGCAGTGTGACGGTACCGTTTTGGCAGGAGCGGATGGCTGTGGTGATGGGCTATCGTTTGGATATAGAGACGCGGCGTTTTACGAATGTTAACTTTATAGGCATAGAGGTGCCTGAACTTTCAAGCGATGATGCTATTTTTTTATTAGCAAACTACCACAGCGGTAAGATGGCATTGAGTACGAAGATTTCACAACCGCTCAATCATTTTTTTTCTATTGCAACGGGTTTTAGACCGGGCGGCGTGAATCTCCTGGTCACTTCCAGTGATGGCATTCTTTATGACAGCGAGTACAGTACACACGTGGAAACAGGATTGCAAGGTGATTTTAAGCCAATTCATTTTAACGTGAGTTTCTTTTATATTTATTGGCAAAATCAGCAGCTAGCTTTGGCGTACCCGGAAGCAGAGGGCGTTTTTGAATTCGGCATCATTAACATCGAGGAACCCACACACAATTACGGCGTGGAGTACGAGATGGATTGGCGTTTATTGTATGGGTTTGGCATTGATACTGTCATTGGTTATACGGAAGCGGATTACAGAGTTTATACGCCGCGGGTAACGGCTGTCGTCGCGCTCAAACACGCTTATGCCACAAAAAGTAAATTTTTTCGTTATCTCATTAGAGTGGAATATCGCTATTTGACAGAGGTCTTTTTTGAGATCACTCAGGAAGCTGGATTGACACAGCCTGGATACGGATTGTTTAACTTTTCATCCAATCTATATTTTGGCAAGAGCTTCTTTATAAATTTTTGGGCGAAAAATATTTTAGATGAACGCTATTTGGCATTCATTCTTCCTTTCGGTACGCTCCCAACCGAAGATGAGGGGGCACTGGAAGCCGCTAAACTCGGCGATCCTATTACAGTTGGTTTGAAACTGGCTTATACGTTTTAAGTCCCGTCCAAGCTGCTGCTTGGCGCACCCAGCATTGAACTATTTCATGACTTCCCAGTGACCGCCTTTTGTTGTGCCTACGCGTCTCAGCCGACCTTGTTTTTTGAGTGAGGTTATTAGTTTTTCAACGGCGCGGGAGCTGATTTCAAGTTTGACAGCCAGTTCACGGGCAGATAATTGCGCATTGTCCGTTAGGATGGTTAATATTTTCTCCGAACTCTTCTCCGAACCCATCACCGAACTTATCTCCGAACCTTTTATAACCTCCCAGTGACCGCCTTTTGTTGTGCCCACGCGCCTCAGGCGATGTTGTACTTTGAGTGAGGTTATTAGTTTTTCAACGGCGCGGGGGCTGATTTCAAGTTTGACAGCCAATTCACGGGCAGATAATTGTGCATTGTCCGTTAGGAGAATTAATATTTTCTCCGAACCTATCTCCGAACCTTTTCTGAATGTCACTGTAAAAGGACTACTGAGATTAAACTCAGGTTCAGGTATTTTCGCGTCTTTACATAAAGCTCGCATTTTATGAATACCTGTTCCCAGTTTTTCAATGTATTTAATATAATGTAATAATATAATGTAATTATTATATTGTTATGACCAGACTATATGTAGGTAGCATTAAAACAGCACATACTTGTCCAAAATGGTTAAGTGTTATTGTTATTATTTATATTATGATTTGATTTATGGTATAAATGCTGACGGTGAATATATTATTCCACACCACAAGATTGAGGAAAATATTTAATCAGGAAAAAGAATTAGTTAGAAAGTATGGTGCAGATAACGCAAGAAAAATAAAACGGCGGATAGAGACATTGGAAACAGCTGACTGTCTTGAGCAGATACCTTTTAAAAAGCCTGAAAGATTGCATGAACTTATTGGTGATAGAAAAGGGATGTTTGCCGTTGACTTAAAGCACCCGCATAGACTTGTTTTTAATCCGAACCATGCCCCAGTTCCGTTGAAACCAGATGGAGGCATCGACCTTGGTAAGGTTACTGCTATTGAAATTCAAAGCGTTGAGAATTATCACTCATGAACACTTTTGCCAACACCTATAACCCGGATTATGCCGTTCATCCTGGAGAATATCTTGAGGAAGTTCTTACGGCACGGGAAATTAAGCCGCACGACTTCATCCAGCGGATGGGAATTACTAAGGCTGACCTTAGTCGTTTAATAAAGAAGAAAGAGCAGGTCACCCCTGAGCTGGCGCTTAAATTGGAACGGGTTTTGGGGGTCAGTTCGCAAATCTGGAACAACATGAATGCTCGTTATCACTTGTTTGAAGCCCGACAAAAAGAAAAGCAACGCTTTGCTGAAAAAAAAGAAGCTTGGGCTAAAGATTTTCCGCTCACTTGGTTAAAAAAACATAGACATATACCCAATACTCGTCAAAGTGAAGTTTTGATGGATGCATTATTAAGTTTCTTTGAAGTATCCTCGTCAGACACTTGGGAACAATATTATAAAAAACAGCTTAAAATACACCTTAAAACTGATACATCTGCAAATGTAAATGTGCTTAAAACCAGTGCAGCTTGGCTGCGTGCTGCAGAAGTGCTTGCTGCTGAAATGGATACAAAAGAATATAAAAAGGATGCATTTGAGAAAAAACTCAAGGATATTCAGCGATTAACTCATAAATCTCCTGATGAAGCTGAAAATGACATAAGGAAACACTGTGCTGATGCTGGTGTAGCATTTGTGCGTGTACCCCCGCCACCCGAGTTACATGTACATACAGCCACTAAGTGGGTTACGCCTCATAAGGTAATGTTTGTCATTAGCTTCAAACAAAAAACAACCAACAAGTTTTGGCGCAGCTTCTTTCATGGAGCAGGACATATTGTTCTTCATAACAAAAAAGACATATTTATAGATGGTCGTGATATGCAGGCGAGCAAACAGAAAAACGAAGCTGAGAAATTTTCTCAGAAATTTCTTGCTCCCGCGTAGTGAACAAAAAAGCCTGTTCAGACTATTTTCATCTTTAGTAGTTACGCTCAGGTTTTTTTGAGCAGACACCAGTCAAGCTAGCTCGGCTACATTTTGAACCAATTGCGTAATTGGAGCGATTGGGGATTATTTGTTTGCTTAAGTCTATTTTCTCCTCAAAGTCTCCTTTTTGGGTAGAATGCAGCTTCTTATCGCGTTTTATCCATTAATCTTAGATGACGCGCTAACCGTTCTTCAATTTGTAAATACCGCATGACAGGAGATTTCAGTTCTTTTGTTTCTTTTGCCGCGTACGTCCTTAATTCACTCAATGCAGCTTTAAACGTACTATTAATCACAGGTTCAATTTTCACATTGTATTTATTTTTTATAGTCGCTACAATTTCTTTTATGTCGTCACACTGATTATATTTAGCTGCTTTTTGGTTCTTGACGACTGGAGACCACAGCATAAAGTACTTTTTGTATTTGTTAAAATATTTGTTTGCGTATTCTATATTCTTACTGAATTTTTTTACAAATCTATTTACATTATCGGGGCGCTTTGTTTTAGGGTTGCCATATTGAAGTCCAGTAACAAGGTGGACGGCAACCTCACATAAGTAAATACTTTTTAATTTTATGTTTATACCGACAACGTCAATTTCACCTTGAACATCTGGTGTATAAAAGTTGTACTCTATGAAATCACAACCCTTAACGAGCTTTAAGTACTCTCCAACAATTTCCTCACCTGTATTTTGCATATTTGGTTTTCAGTAAGCTAAAATTACTGTTGTTTTTATTGAAAGAAAAAAAAGGCTCCTCGAGTAGGATTCGAACCTACGACCAAGTGGTTAACAGCCACCTACTCTACCGCTGAGCTATCGAGGACCAAACAGCGTGGGCTTATGGTATTATATAGCATTATGCCCGGCTGCGATGAGATATTGTAATATGAAAATGCTGCAGCAGGCTATTTTTTTAAGTTCGGTTAAACCTCCACACAATCGTCGGCGTTGCTGCCGCATTTATTTCAATGACTAAAACATTCGGCTCACTTAATTTACGCGGCAAATTAACGTTTGCTGCTTTGAGCCTGGGCGCTATCGTCATTTTGGGATTGCCAACGCTGCTGATAACCTTGGCTTTGCTTGGCACAGGACAAATCAGCTGGCGCAATTTTTGCGAAAAATGGGGCTTGTTCAGGCGTCCCGTCCAACAAAACTCTGAAAAACATACATCGCCGATGCATATTTGGATTCACCTGTCATCGGCAGGCGAATGGCGTACGGTTTTTCCGCTTATTGTCAAATTGCGGGCAGAGTACCCTGAATATTTGATTGCTGTCACGTATTTCAATGCAGAAATGGAGCGCATTGCTGCAACCGCTGTATTTACAGAACTGGTGCAGCGGCACGCATTTATGAGTTTGGAACAGCCCTTGCTGACGTGGCGCTGGCTGCGCGCTATCAATGCACGCGCATTGCTGCTTGTGGAAGCCGAATTATGGCCCTTGATGCTTGTGACAACACGCCTTTACAATATTCCCATTGTCCTGGTGAGCGGGGTGCTGTTTGAAACCGAGTTTAAGCGGCTGCGCTGTATTGCAATGAGTGGATTATTGCGTCCAGTACTGCACAGCTTGACGACATATTTGCTGAGCGATGCGCTTACAGTAGAACGCTTCAAACAACTAGGGGTGCCCGCGGAACGGATGGCGATAACGGGAAGTTTAAAGTTGGCAGCAATGCCGCCGCAGCTTGCAATGTCACGTATTCAGGCAGCAGCGCAGGACAAAACCGATAGCTTAACACACTTAGGCGCGTGGCTGCAAGGAACAGCAACAGCGAGCAACAATGCCCTGCAGCACTCAGCCGCACAGCCCACGCGTTTTGTCATTTGTTTGCTTTCAGTGCATGTTAAGGAATTTAAACGCATATTGCCGATGTTACGGGAAGTATTTCAGCAGCTGGGCGCGCTTAGTGTATTGGTAGCGCCGCGTAAGGTTGCAAGCGAGGGGCGGGCATTTGAGCGCATCCTCAGACAAACAGCCATACCCTTTTATAAACGCACACAATGGTCACCCGCTGCCCAGCAACCGCCGCTTGCTGCTGCTCCCAATGTGCCAAGGGTGGTGCTTTTGGACACCTTGGGTGAGGCGGGAACTTTACTGCAATGGATGCATTGTGTGTTCCTTGGCGGTACTTTTATACCGGTGGGCGGGCATAATGTTTTGGAGCCATTGCGTGCGCGGCTCCCAACGTTTTGCGGTCCTTATGTGGAACATATTGCCGCATTGCTGGCAGGCTTTCCCGATGTTGTGTTTCATTGCTCCTCAGTACAAACACTTGGTACTCAGCTGCTGGCAGTGAAAAAACGTTTTCACTTTCCCGCGGGCAATGAGGCACTTCGTATTTATAAGCAGCGCATTGGTACACTGGAACGGCAGGCGGGCGATGTGACGGCACAGACACTTACTGCCCTTATGCCAATATTCAAACAGCAGCAATAATCGCCGCTTGCTGCTGCTCCCAACGTTTTGCGGTCCTTATGTGGAACATATCGCCGCATTGCTGGCAGGCTTTCCCGATGTTGTGTTTCATTGCTCCTCAGTACAAACACTTGGTACTCAGCTGCTGGCAGTGAAAAAACGTTTTCACTTTCCCGCGGGCAATGAGGCACTTCGTATTTATAAGCAGCGCATTGGTACATTGGAACGGCAGGCGGGCGATGTGACGGCACAGACACTTACTGCCCTTATGCCAATATTCAAACAGCAGCAATAACCGCCGCGTGCTGCTGCTCCCAACGTTTTGCGGTCCTTATGTGGAACATATCGCCGCATTGCTGGCAGGCTTTCCCGATGTTGTGTTTCATTGCTCCTCAGTACAAACACTTGGTACTCAGCTGCTGGCAGTGAAAAAACGTTTTCACTTTCCCGCGGGCAATGAGGCACTTCGTATTTATAAGCAGCGCATTGGTACACTGGAACGGCAGGCGGGCGATGTGACGGCACAGACACTTACTGCCCTTATGCCAATATTCAAACAGCAGCAATAATCGCCGCTTGCTGCGGCTCCCAACGTTTTGCGGTCCTTATGTGGAACATATCGCCGCATTGCTGGCAGGCTTTCCCGATGTTGTGTTTCATTGCTCCTCAGTACAAACACTTGGTACTCAGCTGCTGGCAGTGAAAAAACGTTTTCACTTTCCCGCGGGCAATGAGGCACTTCGTGTTTATAAACAGTGCATTGGTACACGGAACGGCAGGCGGGCGATGTGACGGCACAGACACTTGCTCGCCCTGCCCTTATGCCAATATTGCCAATATTCAAACAGCAGCAATAACCGCCGCGTGCTGCGCCCCGCACAAACATTGGTTAAACAAGCTTCACGCAGCGAGCTTCAATCAGCAGGGGCTTTAGGGCTTTTGTATTTTTGTTAGGTTGCTTCCCAGGACGCGCCTTTTTTGAGACCTACTTCCAAAATATTGTCAAATGGCTCAATCTTGCGCAATAGCTCTGAAAGGATTTCACATTCCGCGTCTACTCTTGATTCAGGAATGTAAAAAACTAATTCATCGTGGACTTGCATGACCATTTCCGCGTGCAGTGTTCCATTGAGCTGCGCGCGATGGACAGCAATCATCGCGAATTTTATAATGTCAGCCGCAGTCCCTTGAATAACAGAATTGAAAGCAATGCGTTCACTGCGCTGCTGGGTGAGTTTGTCCCCGGCAGCCAATCCGCGGACATGACGTTTGCGTCCGTAATAAGTTTCTACATAAAGCTTTTCGCGGGCAATGGCTAATACTTGTTCTCTGTAAGCGGTGACACCGGAGTAATTTTCAAAATAAAGCTCCATAAATACACGCGCTTCATGCAGTTTAATATTAAAACGTTTGGCAAGGGAAAATGCAGAAGCGCCGTAAATAATGGAAAAATTAATAGTTTTGCCCATTGTGCGCTCTTCGGGTGCAAGCTGTGCGGCTGGTTTTTGAAAAATTAAACTGGCGGTGTGGGCATGAATATCGGCTTTGGCAGCATAAGCATTGAGCAGGGAGCTGTCTTTACTGAGATAGGCGAGGACACGCAGTTCCACTTGCGAATAGTCCAATGATACCATGCTAAAGCCCTGAGGAGCAATAAACCCCTTGCGGATGCCCAGGCTGGCTTTGCCAATGGGGATGTTTTGGAGATTGGGATGTTGTGAGCTGAGTCTTCCAGTACCGGCAACCGCTTGATGGTAATTGGAATGGATGCGTCCGCTGAGCGCATGCACCATGGTAGGCAATGTTTTAATATAGGTGCCGAGCAGCTTGGTGGTTTTGCGGTAAGCCAATAACGAGCTAATAATAGGATGGTCGTTTTTTAGCTCTTCCAAAACTTCGTTGTCTGTGGAGAAACCGGTCTTCGTTTTTTTCAGGGTGCGAATAGCGAGCTTTGTGAAGAGAATATGTTGTAATTGCTGTGTAGAATTAATGTTAAATATTTCACCGGCCAGCTCGGTAATAGTTTGCTGATGGCGGTGGAGCTCTTTTGCAACAACTTGTTCCAGTGTTTGAAAAAGTCCCGTGTCAATGAGGACACCGCTGAGCTCCATATTGCCGAGGATAGGGATCAGCGGCAATTCCAGCTCATGAAAAATTTCTGCCTCTTTTGCGCTTAATGGTTTTTGATATTTTTTGTACAGCAGCGCGGTTGCTTCTGCGTCTTCCAGTGCATAAGTGCGCAATTCGTCCAGCGGAACGTCAAGAACACTCTTGTGTCCCTTGGCGGCTGTGAGAGTTTGATAATCGCTTTTTACGGCACCCGTGTAATGTTTGAATACCTCTTCAAGCTTGAAACGATTGCGGTCACTGTCTTTTAAGTACTCGTAAAGCAGCGTATCGTGATGCAGTCCTTTAAGGGTGATGCCTTGTGCTTTGAGGATTTCATATTCGTACTTGAGATTATGTCCAATTTTTTTAATGGCGGGGTCTTCCAGCAATGGTTGCAGACTGCTGAGTGTTAATGTGCCTGTTGGTAATGCTGGCGGAATGGCGGCTGAGCTGGCGGCGCGATGGTCTAACAGGAGGAAATAAGAGGTTTGCTTGCAAACGGCTGCTACTGAGATCACAATGGCTGTCAGCGGATCAAGGGAGGTGGTCTCCAGATCAAAAATGAGCTCCCCCGCCTGCTGTGCGGCATTGATAAATTCTGTTAACTGAGCCTGCGTTGTGACGTCCTGGCGCGTGAAGTGGTCGCTGAAGGGAAAAGGTTTGTCTGTTAATCCTGCAGCTTCCCAGCCGTTTGTGCTTGTAAATAGGCGCGGAGTGGTGATGATTTCCAACAATGTTTGTTTGTTCGTAAGCTGCTGAGGGTCAGTGAGACCAAATTTCACTAACAATTTTTTGCATTCGTAATAATCCAGTTCTTTGCTCAGTGCTGCCACTTGCACGGGCTGCGTGTTTAGCTTGGCTAGCGCAGGAAGCTCGGCAATATGTGTTTGTCTTAGATCAATGAGCTCACGTGAGAGAAAAGCTGCTGTTTGTCCAGCGCTTAATTTCGCGCGTACCGTCGCTGGCTGCTCAGGCAGTGCTTCGTAAAGGTTTTCCAAGGTGTGGTAATTGGAGATCAACTTGGCTGCCATCACTGGACCAATGCCCCTAACACCAGGAATATTATCGCTGCTATCGCCAACGAGCGAGAAATAATCCACCAGATAAGCTGCGGGCAGCTGGTACTTGGCACTAACATCTGCTTCTTCCATTGTGATCCACTGCTGGTTTTTGGTGCCAGTTTTCATGACACGCACCGTAGGGCCAACAAGTTGCAACAGGTCTTTGTCTGCGGAAAAAATGGTGACAGACCTGCCGGCCTGGCAGGCACTTTGTGTATAATGAGCAATCAGATCATCCGCTTCATACCCTGATTTTTTAATCATCGGGATACCCATGAGCGGCAAGAGCTTTTCAATCACTTGAATTTGCAGAATAAGTTCAGCAGGTGTGGGCGAACGGTTCGCTTTATACTCAGGGAAACGTTCGTGGCGGAAGTTTTTGCCGCGGGCATCCAATACGCAGATCAGCTGTTGCGGCTTTTCCTTGCGCAGGAGCTCATAAAGGAATGTAAGGAAGGCGAAAATAACCGAGGTGACCTCGCCGCGGCTATTGCTTAACGGCGCACGCTGCAGGGCATGGTGCGCTTTAAAAAAAAAGCCGTAGCTATCAATAAGCGTGACGCTCACGCAGAGTCCTCCCCATAAAATAAGTTGTCCGGCTTGTCAGCACGGCAAGTGCAATGCCCTGCCTCACAATACCCAGATGAAAAGAAAGAATAATGTCAGAAGTAAGAAGACAATAGTACCAAGCGAAGCCATAATAAAAAACCGTGAACGTCTGCGGTTTTTACGCTTTTGCGTGGTCGATGTTTCCTGCTCAGCTATTTGTGCGGCAACAAATTTAACTTTGACATTGGCATCTTCAGAAATAAGTGTGTAATCATTATTGTGCAAATAGATGCCAAGATGGTGCATGCCGTCGTAGTAAAAATTGCCGGTCACCTTGCCGCGGACAATCGTTTCATTATCATTTGTATGCAGCTTGGCATCAAAAGCTTCATTGCTGTTTGCCGGATTAATTGAAAGAAAAATGATATGCCCTTCGCAAAGATCAAAAATAGGTTTGCCTTCCAATGGCGCTAAGATCAAACTCGTTTTTTCCTTCACCAAGTTTGCATCGGCGGGCAGGTTGACATTGGCATGAATGTCAACATTTTCGTTGACAGTATCAGCCGCTGTTTCGTTCGTGAATTCATCGGTTTTTGCGGCGAAGCTTTTATTGTTTTTTCCAAAATACTCAATGTATTCATCACGTGAAACTTTTTCACTGAATGTGAAAACGGTGATCTTTTTATCACCCATGGTTTTCTTTAAAATGCTTTTTAAATCCTGCTCCAATTCCATGACATCTTTTTTTTGAGGAATTTTCATTGAATGGTCAATAATTTTAAAGTCGTTTTCAAGCGCTGAACGTGTTTTAAAATTAATGTTTTGAAAAGAAATGCCTTCTTTGATTTTTTTATAAATGGCTTCGTGGAAATCTTTATACGAAGAATTAGCACCCAACGCATTGTAATCCAATGAATAAGTGGTTAATGTTAAAAATGTTTTCTCGCAGAATTCGTTGTTGGGCGAGAAAATAAGCAACAACATGCCATAGATCTTGCGTTCTTGTGCAAAAAATTTTGCTTTGATAGCAGTATAACCTGCAAAAGCATTTGTTTCTTCATCAGGATTTTTAAACATGTCCTGTTTTGCTTCGTCTGTGTTCATTATGGTTATAAATGTTCCTGAAAACGTATCTTGTCAATATTTACGTGTTGTGTGTTGATGAAGAAACCAAAGCGTTTATGCTTGTCACATATTGCTATTGTACCATTGGATAACAAATTAGCTCTTTGTTTTGTAGTTTATGGGCATTTGCGGAATTTGGGCGGCGTTCAGCTAGCTGCTAGACGTTTAACTTGCTGTAACGTGTACAGCTTGCCGCTTCAGCTGGGGCTGTCAGGAAACAAATTCATGATACAATTCTGAAATGAATCATAGCTTGCTCAGCCAATTAAAAAATCCAGAACGGATTAAGCTGCTTAAAATCAATGAGTTGCAGCAATTGGCAAAGGAACTGCGCATACGGATCAGTACAGTGGTGCAGAAGGTCGGCGGGCATTTAGGACCGAATTTGGGTGTGGTTGAAATTATCATTGCCTGCCATTATGTTTTTAACCTTGCGCACGATCGCTTGATTTTCGATGTTGGACATCAAGTGTACCCCCATAAACTATTGACAGGGCGCAATACACAGTTTCCAACATTGCGCCAACGCGCCGGCATCAGCGGTTACCCGCATCAACGGGAAAGCCGTTACGACGTTTTTCGCAGCGGACATGCTTCTACTGCTATTTCCACCGCCTTAGGCATGAAACGCGGCAGTCGTTTATTGCGCGGCACTAAGTCCGCTGTCCATGTAGCCGCACTAGTGGGCGACGGCGCTATGACCGGCGGCATGGCCTTCGAAGGCCTCAACCATACGGGGCACCTTAGTGAACCCATTATTGTGATCCTTAACGATAATTCCATGTCCATTTCACCCACAGTAGGCGGATTGGCGCGCGCCATGAATTACCTCAGACGTTCGGAATTCTATCAGAATCTTCGTGATACGGTGCAAAAAAAAGTCAAAGATATACCCGCAGTCGGCAGTAAAGTTTCGCATTTTACAGAGCAGCTCTTGCACGATTTTAAACAACTAGTCAGTCCATCACAAATTTTTACATTGCTTGGTTTTGAATATGTAGGCCCGCTCGATGGTCACAATATTCCCGCCATGATCAACGCACTTAAAAAAGCCAAAGAATTGCAGCGCCCCGTGCTCATTCATGCACTCACCCACAAAGGTTTAGGTTATCACCCGGATGGCACTAACGGTAAAACGATTATTGGTCCCCATGCCCTAAGCGGGGCGAACGCGCAGTCTGACAGCAAACAAGTTCTTGAAAAATCGTCAGCGGCACCCAAACCCTTGTCTTATTCTGCAGTTTTTATCAATGCCCTGAGCCAGCTGGCGCGCCGCCAGCGCCAGGTCGTTGGCATCACCGCTGCCATGTCCGAGGGAACGGGGCTGCAAAAATTTGCCGAGCTCTTTCCGCAGCAGTACTTCGATGTGGGAATTTGTGAAGCGCATGCAACAGGGTTTGCTGCAGGGTTGGCTGCAAGTAAATGCCGCCCGGTCTTTGTTGTGTATTCAACATTTTTGCAGCGCGCATTTGACCAGATCTTTCACGATGTTGTGTTGCAGGAAACATTACCGGTGGTCTTTGGCATAGACAGGGCGGGACTTGTGGGAAACGATGGCCCCAGTCACCATGGACTTTATGATATTGCCTATTTGCGGATTTTTCCTAAACTGATCTTGATGGCGCCGCGCGATGCCGTAGAACTGACTGCCATGCTGTCCTTTGCGCTCAAACAACCAGGCCCGGTGGGTATTCGTTACCCTAAGGCTGCGGCGGCGGAAGATACTTCCCCGCCGCAGCGTGCGCCGCTGCGGCGGGGCAAAGCAGAAGTGCTGGCAACCGGCAAACACTTGTGTATTTGGGCTTATGGCTCAATGGTGTCAGTCGCCAGGCAGGCCATGCAGCGCTTAGCGCCTCAGGGCATTCATCCTACGCTGATCAATGCACGTTTTGCAAAACCATTGGATGAAATTTTATTGCGGACGGTTTTACGCACACATCGTGTGGTGATGACTTTGGAAGAAGGCTGCGAAGTGGGGGGCTTGGGTTCTAGCATATTGGAAGCGGCGCAAAAATTAGGACATTATACGACTCCTATTAAAATTTGCGGCGTGCCTGATAAATTGATTGAACATGCTACGCGCGCAGAGCAACTGAGGTCTTGTCGTCTCGATGTAATGGGCATAACGCAGCGCGTGCGCCGCTATTGGAAAGAGTTCGCCTGAAACTGGATTGCCCAACACATTAAAGCTACTCTGGCGGTATCATGAATATTTTAATCTTAGGAATGCCCGGTGCAGGCAAGGGAACAATGTCTGTTTATTTAGAAGCGCGTTTTGGCTGGAAACATATTTCAACAGGCGATATGCTGCGGACAGAAATTACAAAAGCAAGCCCATTGGGAAAACAGGTCGAAGCCATTTTAGCGAGTGGCCAATTAGTGAGTGATGCACTAATGGCTGAGGTGGTGACAGTCGCACTGAAGCCGCTGAAACAGGGGTTTATCCTCGACGGCTACCCGCGTACCCTCGCCCAATGCACACAACTGCAAACGATTGTCGCCATCACAAAAGTTTTGTACCTTAACATCAGTGAAGACATAGCTATCCAACGGCTCTTAGCGCGAGCACAGGCAGTTGCTGTTCAACGCAGTGACGATAATCGCCAAGTCATCATTGAACGTTTGAAATTATTTAACACTAACCATGCAGCCATTCTTGATTTTTATGAAAATCAGGGATTGCTTACGGAAGTAGTGGCAGATGGCAGTATAACAGAAGTTCAGTTGCTGCTCAATAACCACTTTGCCTAGGACAGCTTAAAATTGGCGACAGCAGGCAGCTGCAATAACTTAGCGGAGCTTGACGCCGATGGTTAGAGTGCTGATTTATCTGATTGGCTTAGGGTTTACTGTATACGCCAATCCGCCGCCAGTGCCGCAAACGCTGTTTGCCGAGCTCAAACGTCAATCCTATAGCTACCGGGCAAGCCTAACACAAGAACACTACTTAGTAGGGGACCGCGCAAGCCTTGTGCTGCATGTGCAGAAAGGCGGCTACAATGTGGCTGGAAAACCTGTGCGTGTCGTCTCCACGCACCCATTGCAGCTGACGCAGCAGGTGCAAACGGCTGCAGGGCTAGCGGAGCAGCCCTCAGCAGGAGCTGCTACCAGCCATGAATTCAGGACTGATCTGGCCGGTCAAGTAGAGGTGACATTTCCAGTGACTGAAGCGGGCGCGGCTACCCTTCATGTTTTTTTCTTACATCCAACAGCCGGGTATAATGAACATTATGTGGCAGTAGCGTACAGCGTGTTTGCACCGCAAGTGCTGCTGGCTTATTTCTTAGTGCCCTGGCTGCTGCTTGGCTGCGTTGGCTGTGCAGTGGTCTTGAAACGGTTTGGCAGAAACATGGGGAAACGCTTGCGGCTGCGTGCGCGGTTTTTGCGCTGGCTGGGACCAAGCTGTCTGCGTTTCATGCCCGCACAAGTTTCGCTCCTGCCTGTAATGCCAATGCCCTTAGGCGTCAAACGCAAAGCTTTTATGCAGTCCGCTGGACAACCTGCTGCTCCGTACACCGCGCGGCATCCCTTGTCCCTGCTTTTTCCCAGCTTAGGACAAGGAAGCTCCATGCCATTGTCTGCGCTTAAACAGCTGTTATTCTGGGTGCTGACGGTTGGCTGCGTGCTGAGTGTTTTGTGGTTATGGCAGCGCGCCGCTGGACAATCGTTTATGCTGCAGCGTGTTTTTTTTGCTTTTATGGGCTGTGTGGGGGTGCTTGTTTTTTATAGCAGTTACGGCAGGTTCAGAAGCAGTCTGATGGTTTTGCTGTTAGCGTGTTTGCTGCAGCTATATGTGTTTAAGCTTGGCGGTGAAAGCCTGCGCACTCTGGCGCTGCAATCGGTTATGGATACCCCTGTTCTCAAGACAAGTTTTGCTGTGCTGCTCTTCGTCAATCTGTGGTTTCCAATGCCACTCAGTGCCCTAAGTTTTTATGTGACGGATTGGCTCAGTGGCGTTTCGCCGCTTAGCAGCCTGTGGTTATGGCTTGCGGCAGTGGCGTGGCTGAGTGGCGCGGCACAGTTGTTCATGCGCAGGCCAGGGAAACAACTGCGTTCGGCAGCAGCGCCGCCGCCCTAACTTGAAGCATTTTGACTAAGTTAACGGGTTTTGCAGAGCTGTGGGGAACTATTGTTTATGCTGCAGCTATATGAGATTAACTTGGCAAGCTGTGGTTTCCAATGCCACTCAGTGCCCTAAGTTTTTATGTGACGGATTGGCTAAGTGGTGTTTCGCCACTTAGCAGCCGGTGAAAGCCTGCGCACTCGGGTGCTGCAATCGGTTATGGATAGCCCTGTTCTCAAGACAGGTTTTGCTGTGCTGCTCTTCGTCAAGCTGTGGTTTCCAATGCCACTCAGTGCCCTAAGTTTTTATGTGACGGATTGGCTAAGTGGTGTTTCGCCACTTAGCAGCCTGTGGTGGTTGGCTTGTGGCAGTGGCGTGGCTGAGTGGCGCGGCACAGTTGTTCATGCGCAGGCCAGGGAAACAACTGCGTTCGGCAGCAGCGCCGCCGCTCTAATTTGAAGCATTTTGACCAAGTTAACGGGTTTTGCAGAGCTGTGGGGAACTATTATTCGCTTAGCTTGTTGATGTACTTATTCCAAACCTCATATTTTTTTTTGTATTGATTCATGCGCTTTTTGTCCAATAAAAAAGATGCCAGCTTTTTGATAAAGTCAATCAACCCCAAGGAGCGCTGCATTTCAAAAATATTCGGTTTGTCCGTTGTGCGATTTGTGAAATAATGGCGCCACATTTCGTCAATACACACATCAAATTCATTGTAAAGCGTGTCAAGAATTTCTTTTGAAGATGAATAATACTCCCCGAGATTTTCTATTTCACTGATCAATTTTTTAAAATTAATCGCATTGCAAAACATAATTAAAAATTTATAACGCAGCCGCAAACTGACTGATTTTTTGCGATCGCTGCTCTCTTGTTTTTCTGCATGGGCTTCCATTTTATCTAGCGCATAACCAATCATCCGAAAATGCTTTGCAATTTCAGCATTATTCATGACAAGATGAACAGGATATTTATTCTCATAAAACTCTAAAAAATTTTTACCGAGGTCATCTTCCCATAATCCTAAAATTGCCGTAATGGCATTGCGGGTTTCACCAACTTCTTTTTTATCTACTTTATGGGTGAGCAGTTCACTGTAACGCAGGGCAAGCAGATGAAAATACATTTGTCCAAGCCAGTTGTTTTTTAATGGAAACCTTGACTTAAAATAATAAATATTGAAAAGTTTCCGTTTGTCAAAACTGCGCGGATGGAGCTGCTCTAAGTTTTGATGCTGTTTTGTCAGTGCATCTATTTCACTTTTAATTTGTATCAGTTTTCTTTTATAAGTTGGTGCTATTGTGGTCATGGGAAGTAAGTGAATAGAATGGGCTTTAACGGTTTGCGCGGCCATGGCTGCTAAGTGGAGCAATTGGGACGTGGGAGGGGGATGTGGGATGTGGGGAACTTTGCTTGCTGATTAATATTATCGGAAAGTTCAGGCGCAGGGTTGAGAAAATGCGCTGAATATCGCTTGGGAAATGCCGGCAACTGAACCGCTAAGAGTTCCACCATACCATGCCTTGTCCTTAACACAAGCTGACTTTATGTTCCAGCAGTGATTTGCAAAAAACTTGACAGCAAACAATTAATTGAGGGTAAAATTATTGTGAGCTTGCAGGTTATTGCGGACTTGCAGGTATTGGCGGGATGTGCCGATGTCATAAGCTGCGTCAAGCACTTGGGCGTTTAATCATGCAGCAGTAATTTAATGAACGTTTTTTATAAGGTAACCCCATGAAATACACCACGTCACATGAATGGATTGATTTAGCAGAAGGTGAACAAGAAATTTATATTATTGGCATTACAGACCATGCACAGCAGGAACTCTCCGATGTGGTGCATGTGGAGCTTCCAGCTGTAGGCAAACGTGTGACGGCAGGTGAAGTGATGCTTTCCATTGATTCGGTTAAAGCGGCAAGCGATATTTATGCACCTATAACGGGTGAAATTATTGCTATCAATGAGGAGCTGCAGGATAATCCCGCATTGGTGAATACTGCAGCAGAAAGCACAGGCTGGCTTGTGAAGCTTAAGAGCGCCGATGCCAACCTCAGCGAGTTTCTTTCTAAAGAGCAGTATGCTGCATTAGTGGCAGAAAAAGCTTAAAAACCAAATATTTTCGCGGTGCCGCTAAATGCGCCATCATGACAGCGCAAAGCCAAGGGGTTAAGTGTTATTTGGTGGGCGCAGGCCCTGGCGCTGTTGATTTATTGACGTTGCGCGCATTCCGTGTGTTGCAATGTGCTGATGTTGTTTTGTATGATCGCCTGGTGCCGCGGGCGGTATTGGCTAATGTTCCCAGCTATGCTGAATGCATTGCCATAGACTATCCCGCAGCAGCAGGCAATCGCCGTTTGCGTGACGCTGCTGCGCGTGTGGCATTGCTTATCCGTGTGTGTCGGCGCGCTGAGCGCCGTGTGCGTTTAGTGAAACCAGCTGCTCGCGGAGAAGCCGCGGCAGGCACGCCGTGCAAACCCTTTGTTATTGTGCGCCTTAAAGGCGGGGATCCTAGTGTATTTGCGCGGGCGTACGAAGAATTGACAGCCCTGAAACGTGCCAATATTCCGTTTGAAATTATTCCCGGGATCACCGCTTACTCAGCCGCCGCTGCTTGTGCAGGCATTCCCTTGACTGCGCGCAATGTTAGCCGCAACTTTGCTGTGCTCACAGGACACTTCACGGCTGCTCATGAAACGGCTAAACGCGACGTGATAGCGGCAAGTGATGCTGTCTGTTATTTGATGGGCGTTAAAAATCTCAAACGCATTGTTGCAGAAAATATCCGTGCCGGTAAAGCCGCTCAGACACCCATAGCGGTGATTGAAAATGCCTCATTGCCCACGCAACGCGTACGTGTGGCGACACTTGCCACCATTCTTGCCAGCCATCGTCACCAGCCTGTCCGCCACCCGGCAGTCTTGATCATCGGTAAGGTTGCAGCCTATCATCGGCACTTTGACTGGTGGTCACAACGCCCGCTGGCAGGACTGCGGCTGGTGCTTTTACGGGCTGAAACAGAACTGCCGGAACTGGTACAGCTCATTACTGAGCGTGGGGGAGTGCCATTGGCGCTGCCGTTGACCAAACATCGTGTGTTGCAAAGCCATCACCGCGCGTTTTTGGCAGCGGTGACGGGCGGAAAATTCCGCACACTTGTCCTGACTTCACGGCGTGCTGTGCAATGTGTCGGTGAGCTGTTGCGTACTGCTGGATTGGACGCACGTTGTTTGGGCGGCTTTAAAATTATTGCCATTGGCGCGGGAACGGATGCGCAGTTGCAGCTGTACGGGCTGCGCGCGGATGTTATTGCACCGTTAGCGGCACAGGAGGGAATACGTGATTTGATTGTGCAGCAGCGGCTTGATCACATTCTTTTACCGCAGGCGCAGCTGGCGCGCCCATGGCTGGCAGCGTGGCTGCAGGAGCATGTTTATCATTACAAAGTGCTGCCGCTTTATCAAACCGTTTTATGCGTGACCACACGCACACCGCGTAAAACTTTTGTTCCTATATTTCAAGCTTCACATGCCGTGCTGCTGCCATCGCAAAGTGCCGTGACAGCGCTTGTTACGTGGCTCAGCTTCAATCTGAGTGCCATCAGCTCTGCCAAGAACTTGCAATGTCCGCATTTTTTAGCCATGAGTTTGCCGCTCCGGCAAATGGCTGAACAGCTGCTCACGCCGCTTTTAAAACGCTGTTATGGAAAAAGCCTGCAAAATAGAAACCTTTACAGTCATGCGCCAGCGGCGCGTTATGAGGCGCTGGTGGATTTGGCTGCAGCCAAACGCTTGCACCTCTTAAAACAGCACTGAGCGTACCCATGTTTGACCAACTGATGACTAAAAGCGAACATGGCCAGACGCAGAATCGAACTGCGGACACTAGGATTTTCAGTCCTATGCTCTACCAACTGAGCTATCTGGCCAGCTTACATTAAGTGAATGAAATCACTTTTGTAAGTAAAATTATTATATAATTAAACAACCCATGACATGGTAAAAATTATCCGCGGAGCTTGCTTGCTAAATAGTTTAAGTTTAAGGGCATGATATTTAAACTTTATTGCCTTATTTCCCGAAAATTAAAGCAAACCTAATAAGCTAACACACTTATAAGTTGGCTTCGCCGGGTGGGATGTATGCAATGATTATTTTGGCATTGTTATGAAAATTTCCTTAGTTCGTTTTAATGTTGAATCGTACATTACTGTTGAAAACAAATACGAGGGTGACCACTTTTACATTATCCGTAAGGGCAAGGTAAAAGTTTTTTCTTCGTTCAGTCACGATGAGTCCATTCAGCGTATTTTAGGGCCGGGCGACTTTTTTGCCGTTGTTTCGTCGATGACAGGGCATTCGCGCCTGAATTCATCGCAAGCGCTTGAGGACACTGAGTTGATCAGTATTCGCAAAGGGCAATTTGGTTTTCTTATCCAACAGTCAGCGCCGCTCGCACTTAAAATTATTCGTTCATTTTCCAGTGAACTCAGAAAATACGATGAACTGCTAGTGCGTAAAACCTTGTTTTCGCAAAAAGCTCAGGAAGAAAATCCCGATCAGCTTTATTTCCAGGGTGAATTTTATGAAAAGAAGGGTGAAGCTGCTATTGCCGCATACATTTATACGCAGTACATCAAAAATTTTTCATACAGCCAACTGGCCATTAAAGCTCAGGAACGGCTCCGCAGCTTAGATCGTACTGTTTTGGCAGAAGTTAAAGAACATTTTAATACTGCCATCAATCGACAATTTAAGGCGGGACAGGTCTTATTCAGTGAATTTGAAGCTGGATATGAAATGTTTATCATTGAAACAGGACGCGTGAATATTTCCAAACTAATCAATGAAAAGGAAGTACTCATAGCAGTGCTGAAAAAAGGCGACATTTTTGGCGAAATGTCACTGCTCAATAATGAAAATCGCTCGGCTACCGCCATTGCCGTAGAGGATACTTCCTGTACGGTGTTGACACAGAAGAATTTTAATGCAATTATCAAAGCTAATGTCAAACTGGCAGTTAAGATCATAGCATTGCTGAGCGAACGATTGTGGACCATTTACAAACAACTGGACAACTTTTATTTCAGTGACATCAAGAGCCGCATTTATGACACGCTGGTGACGCAAGTACAGAAAAAACATATTGCCATGGACCATCGTACTGAATATGTTTTTGACATTGGTCCCAAGGAAATAAAAAATATGCTTGGCATTGATGAAGAGCCGGTGCAGGCGGCTATTGATACCATTTTTAAGGGGAATATTATGGGACTCAAGGGTGATAAATTTTACTGCAAAAATTTATTAGAGCTGGAAAAAGAAGTGGATTACGCACGTAAAATGGAACAACGCAAGCGTAAAATTGAGACAAAGCGTCCGCGTTAACGGGCAGCTTTGTGCATTGTTCATACCTGTTTTTACAGCAACTCTGTTAAGCTTGCCAGATTACCGATTACCAATTACAAGCTGCCAATTTGCAGCGTTTTTGATAAAATTGACGAAGTGCAAGCCAGCCGCGCGTTGCCAACACTGCTCCTGCTGAGTTGAATTTCTTTCGCTAAGCTGCTAACGTTCTTTACTTGGAAAGCCAATGCCGCGTGAACGGTCACAGCCTGTTTTGCTCTGTGCGCAGGCAGCGGGTGCTGCGGGCTGGGGGCATTTTATGCGAATGCTCGCGTTGTTTCGGGCATTGCGCAGTGTTAAGACCTTTGACCATGTTTATTTGTGTGTGCTCAGCAAGCGCGGCATTTCGGCGGATTCGGCAATTTCGGCATTGCGTGTTGCTGAGCGGAAGCATTATCATGTTTTTGCCACAATAGCCGCGCGGTCGCACTGGATTCTTGTTAATCAACCGCGCCTGCTCATCTGGGATGTGCGTGAGCATGGTTTAGCGCTTAGCGCACGCCTGCCGCGGCGAAGCTGTGTGCAAGTTGTCTTAGACAGCCGTGCAGAAGTGGCGCATGTTTCTGCGCACTGTACCATCGCCACACTGCCCAGTTTGCCCACACCAACCGCGCCCATCTCAGGCCGCGCCGCTAATTTGCAAATCCCTTGGGACTGTTTATTGCCGTCATCGGCTGCTGCAGAAACTTTTCCCCCGCGTTCTTTACGCCCAACACAGCGGCCTGTCCTGGTGTATGTGGGCGGCCTGCGTGCACGGGGCTATTGGCAACGACTGTGCCGTGAACTGGGTGCCTGGCTTTGTTATGAGCTGCTGCGCGTTTATCGTCAAACGCTGCCGCGCGCGCGCAGTCCTGAACAGGCAATAACAGAAGTACGCAAAGCTTTCCCCCCCATACTTGTGATCATGGCAGAAACACAGTTGCTTAAACCATTACAGCTTTTGTGGCAGCAGTGGCTGCGGCAGCAGTTTCGGGTTTATGCGCGGTTGTTTGCTGCCTGGACGCCTGTTAGTTTATGGACTGCTTGTGAGGGCTTAGTGGCCACTTGTCTGCAAGTAAAACCGCCCGTGGACACGGCGGCGTTTACACGTTTGCTGATGAGCGCGCGCTGGCTGATGACACACCCAGGCCTCACTGCCAGCCAGGCACTGGCACTGGGCGTGCCAGTTTGGCTCTTAGCGCCGACACCGTACTTGGGACGCATTGGAAAAACCTTTTATCAACCTGTTTTTACAGCTTCCTCAGGTAATGACAGCATCACGATGACCCGCGCGCTTTTGCAAGGCTGCCGCCGGCAGCCGCGCGCGCAAACGCTTTCGCTTTATGCGGCTTTAGCTCCCGCTAGACGTATTGCCGTGCGGAGCGAACGGTATGCCCGACTAAACGCCGCTGCCCGTCATAAAACCACCGCCGTTAAGCCTGCACTGCGCTTGGTGCCGCTGCTGGAGCAACTTTTAACACTTGGACAGTGGCAGGAACAATGCCCGCGTTGTGCTGCACGGACATTGGCTGTCATCAAACGCACAGCCAAGTATAATAAGCTACGCTGTAAACAATGCGGCATGCGACTGAGCGAATATTTGCAGCAACAGCCTGAACGATAAGATTTAGCGCTTCTCGGCAGCCGCGCGCACAAACGCTTTCGTTTTATGCAGTTTTAGCTCCCGCTAGCCGTATTGCCATGCGGAGCGAACGGTATGCCCAACTAAACGCCGCGTGCCTCGTCATAACAGCCGCCGCGCTAAGCCTGCACTGTGCCTGGTGCCGCTGCTGGAGCAACTTTTAACACTTGGACAGTGGCAGGAACAATGCCCGCGTTGTGCTGCACGGACATTGGCTGTCATCAAACGCACAGCCAAGTATAATAAGCTACGCTGTAAACAATGCGGCATGCGACTGAGCGAATATTTAGCCGAACGATAAGATTTAGCGCTTCTCGGCAGCCGCGCGCACAAACGCTTTCGCTCTTGCATAGCTCCCGGCGTAGTGCCGTGCGCACTGAGCGAATATTTGCAGCAACAGCCTGAACGATAAGACTTAGCGCTTTTTATTATGGCTGCGTGTTTGTGATTTAATGCACGATAAGATTTAGCCATCTCGGCAGCCGCGCGCACAAACGCTTTCGCTTTATGCAGCTTTAGCTCCCGCGCGTTCGTGCGGCAGCCTGACGCGCAACAAGCCGCGATAAAAGCGCTTTCGCGCTTTTTTTATGCACGCGTTGTGCTGCTTAGCTCCCGCTAGCCGTAGTGCCGTGCGGAGCGAACGCACTGAGCGAATATTTGCAGCAACAACCTGAACGATAAGACTTAGCGCTTTTTGTTATGGCTGCGTGTTTGTGATTTAATGCGGACACGTTTCTCGGCAGCCGCGCGCACAAACGCTTTCGTTTTATGCAGTTTTAGCTCCCGCTAGCCGTATTGCCGTGCGGAGCGAACGCACTGAGCGAATATTTTCAGCAACAACCTGAACGATAAGACTTAGCGCTTTTTGTTATAGCTGCGTGTTTGTGATTTAATGCGGACACGCAGGAGTTTATGCTCACGAATTTCGTAAATGATGTCCGCCTGCTGCGCCAACTTTAAATCATGTGTGACCATGATGATGCTTGCACGTTTCTCGGCAGCCAGCTCTTTGAGCAACCCGAAAACTTCAAATGCGTTTTCGTCATCCAGATCACCGGTGGGCTCATCGGCAAGAATGAGCATGGGTTGATTGATGAGGGCCCGTGCGATAGCCGCGCGCTGCATTTCTCCGCCGGACAGCTCCCCGCTCAGGTGATGGGCGCGTGTTTTGAGTTGTGTGCGTGTCAGCAGGTAATCAGCATATTTATGTGCCGCTTCATTGGCTTGGTTAAGAATGATGGCGGGCAGCAGAATATTCTCCAGTACCGTGAGTTCGCTAATTAGCTGGTGTTGCTGGAAGATGAAACCAATATCGCGATTACGCAGCTTGGCAAGCTTGTGTTCACTTAATTTCGTAATATCGTGATCATTGATGAGAACCTGACCGGCGACAGGACGATCAAGCCCGCCCAGGATGTTTAGCAATGTGGACTTGCCAGATCCGCTGGCGCCAATGATGCAGCTAAGCGCATTTGTAGGAAAGGTCAGCGATACGCTGTCTAAGATGGTGATCGTTTTTCCAGCCAATGTAAATTGTTTGGTGACATTGTTTAAACGAATGCTGAGCGCAGGTGTATTCATGCTGGAGTTGTGCCTTGAGTGAAACTGCTTTATTCGTAACGCATGACGTCCACAGGACGCATGGACGCTGCTTTTAATGATGGAAATAATCCGCTGATGAGCGAGAGCCCCAGTGCCACTAAGATAAAAACCCACACGCGGGTAATGTTTGGCGAAGAAGGAATAGCATCAAGATAATAAATCCCCTTAGGAAAAATACTGAAGCTTTCATAATTTCCTTGTGTGAACCCTATTAGCCCACCCAGCATAAAATAGGCCTTGCCAAAAAAGTTGACAATGCTCTCAAGGATGCCGATGAAAAGCCCAACATCAAGGGAAATTAAATAGCCAAGGATGCCCCCCGTCACGGCACCTAATAATGTGACGACAAGTCCCTCCATGAGAAAAATTTGTGTGATATTAAACGGTGTCATGCCAATTGTTTTAAGAATGCCAATCTCTTTTTTACGTTCAATAATGAGAATCAGCTGCGCGCTGGTGACATTGAAAATAGCGACGAGCAGGATGAATAACATGATCAGGTACATCACTGTTTGTTCAAGCGCAAGCGCTTTGAAGAGATTGCGATTGAGTTCTTTCCACGTGAAGATCTGATAACGATCGCCATACTGAGCGACTAAGGTTTGTACAATGTTTTCAGTATTGAAGACATCGCTGAGTTTGAGGTCAATGGCGTTCACGCGTCCATTTTCGTCTAAAATATCCTGCAATGTGCGCAGCGAAATATAAACCACACTGCGATCAAAATCCTGGAACCCGGTCTTGAAAATTCCTTTGATCACGCCTTTAACCGTTTGTGTGCGCGTATCGATGGTCAGGGTATGTTGATCTGCGAGGATGAGCGTGAGACGATCTTCGGCGGCAATATAATTGTGCGCCGCCAATTCACTGCCGATCATGATGTAATACTTGCGTGAGAGATCTTGGGTGCCTTGGGTCATTTCCAGCAGCTGCGAGAAATTTGTATCTGTTGTGAAAACAGACTGCTCAATGCCGCGGATCAACACAGGCTCAAAGCGGTCGTGAAAATGAATGAGCCCTTGAACTTCAATGTACGGCACCGCTGCGATGACGTCCGGTTGGGCGTTCATAAAGTCAATGATGTTCTCATAATCACGCATGCTGGTACCCAGCACAGTCGTCATGGTGATATGCCCTTTCAAACTGAGGATCTTCGTTTTAATTTCATCCTGGAAACCGGACATCACCGAGAGGACAATAATAGGGACCATCACTCCCAGTGCCACACCGATGATGGATAGCAATGTGATCAACGATGTCAATGAGCTGCTGCGTCCCTTTGGACGGAGAAAACGCTGGACAATTAATAATTGTGCTTTCATCGTAACTTCAACTTAGTTTTCCTTGCAACAGTTTAAGCAATAGCTGCAAGCGCGTTAAGCGCTGCGCTGAGAATATTGCCCACTTCTGTTAGTTCCGCTGACGTCATGGTAAAGGGCGGCAGTAAATAAATGGTTTGTCCAAGCGGACGCAGCAGCGCGCCGCGTTTGACACATTCCAGGTAAAGCGCAAACGCCGGGCGCGGCAATGTTTGGGTGGGGGCAAGCGTTAAGTCCGCTGCTGCCAGTCCGCCAATGCCGCGTACATTGTTGAGCAGACCGCTGCTCCTTGCCACTTGTTCCAAAATAGCGCGCAGTGTAAGCTCCTGCTGCGCTACGCGTGCAAAATAATCTTCTTCAGCATAAACATCCAACGCCGCCAAAGCAACGGCTGCGCCCAGTGCATTGCCGCTGTACGTATTGGAATGGATAAACGCTTTGCCGCTTTCCCAATCATCGTAAAAAGCATCGTAAAGCGTTTGGGTGCTTAAAATGGCAGAAAAAGGCATGAAGCCGCCACTGAGACCTTTCATAAGAACGCTGATGTCAGGTGTGATGCCGGCATGTTCCACGGCAAAAGCCTTGCCCGTACGTCCCAGCCCGGTCATGACTTCATCGGCTATCAAATGTACGCCGTGTTGCTGAGTCCAGCGCCGCAGCTGCTGGAGCAGCACGGGCGAATAAATGTGCATGCCGCCGGCACCTTGGACAATGGGCTCAACAATGATGCCCGCCAGCGTCTGAGCATGGGCATCCAGGACTGCGGCTATTTGCGGCCAGTCATCACCGCCGCGCTGCCAGCGCACATCATCACGCCCCTGCACGCGGCAATGCTGCGGCAAACGTACCATGGGCGGACACAGGGCGGCAAATGGAGCTTTATAAAGCTCCAAATCGCTGACGGCTAAACAAAAAAGATTTTCACCATGGTAAGCTCCGCTCAAATAGGCAAATTGTGTGCGTTTGCCAGGGCCGCTGACGTTGGCATGGTACTGCAGACTGAGTTTTAAGGCAATTTCGATGGCACTGGAACCATCGCCACTGTAAAAAACCTTATCCAGTCCCGGCGCCAGCTGCAACAGGCGCTGGCTGAGCGTTTCCAATAACGTTGAAGTGGTATGAGCAAAGATGACATGTTCAAAATGTTTGCTTTGTTCATTGAGCGCTGCCCGCAGGCGTGCATGACCATGCCCCAAGGGTTTGCACCACCAGCTGCTGATAACGTCCAGCAGCGGTTTGCCGCTTTCGGGATAAAGCGTACAGCCCTGTGCACGCACTATCTTCAAAGGCGGAAAACTCTCATAATCCTTCATCTGTGAACATGGGTGCCAGATGGGATGACGATTGGGTGAAAAACGCGGCGTGAGCATGATGATGCCAATATTCACTCCCCCACGGGAACTTGCATCTGGCAGTTGCGATGTCCCCCTGTCACCCGGCGGTGGGTGCTGCCAAGTAACGTTTGCGGCAGGCTAAACTGTGAGGTTGGGGCGAAAAATTCTCCTCCGCAGAGTGTCCACCACTAGGCGGAATAGGCGGAAGCAATGCAACGGCATTGGTAATGGCATTGCCATTACCAATGGGCAACACCCTGTCCCACCCGCTACCGCTGTAATGTTGCGGTTATTGTTGCGGTTGAGCAGGAGTAGGGGCAGAAACAGAAGTACGCGACGGTAAATTCATTTTATCGCGCTCTAGTTTTTCCAGATAACGGAAACGATCCAATTTTTCCTGTAAGAGCTGCGCCTCCACTTTGCCCAGTTCATTGCTCAGGATTTGCCAGGTTGCTTCGTCATCAATGTAATCTTCGCTTTGCCGCAATTCTTCCAGTTCTACTTCTGAAAAAGCGTAATCGTAAATGACGTCCACCCATGCAACATAGGTGACAAAATCACCGGAAATAGGAAGTTCTCCGTTACGAAAGAAGCTCATATCATTGAAACGCAGACTGGGGAGGATGCGCGGGTAGGCGGGGGTGATGGTGAGCGTACGATACTTTAAGTCTTCAATGTATTCAGGATTATCGTACTGAAGGTCGCGCCATCCCAGATATTCTATGCTGCCAAACGGCGCATGAACAACTTCACCGTCACTGCGTTGGATATTGGCGGAAACGCGATAAGGGTAATTTCTGCCCGCCACGCGTGTGAGGACACTTTTAAGGGCACCTACATTTGTGAGGACACCGGAAGCAGGCGAACCATAAAATGGAACCCGCAAGGGCGGGATAATGTTGGCGTAAGCATTGTTGCTGAAATTGGGGAAATTAACGCGAATGCCAAGATAGTTTTTATTGCCATCAACACCACGGACATTACGTGTGTAGGTGAGGCGCATATTTTGTGTGTAATTGGCAGAATCATTAAGCCTGGCCCGCCAATTTTCATTCGCCAGATATTCATCGGTTGCAGTGACCTTGCCAAGTGTATCAAAGTCAATAAGGCGAGATCTTCTGCCCGGACCCTCCCCCGGCGGGATAACTTCCTGCGCTAGCAGACCTGTGCTGATAAACAATGTTAACGTTACAATTAACGTTACAATCCATTTTTTCATAGTATTAAATCCTTTGCCATTTATTCATTCATTTCAGATAAGACTTATGCCATGAACTAAGTGTCGCTTTGCTCTTGACTAATTTTAGCAACCTGACTTTATAGAAAGTAGAAAAACCTGATGATGGACGCTGCTATTATTACAATTTATTGTACCACGTTTTTGTGATCCAAGAATAATAACTTTTAGCGAGCTTCCACTTAATTTATTATACAATAATTTCATCAGATTATAGCATAATCTGAGTTATTTAGTAAGCTATTTAATTTCTTTTATTATTAACGACGATTTTTTGTAATTTTTTACTGATCGTCTTAGGTTTTTACTAATTGACTTAGGCATTGTTAAGGTTTAAGTGGAATTTGAATTTGCATATTCAGCTAAGGTTGTCATTTTGCAATAGTTTTTTGAAAAAACTGGAAAAATTTATGTTTTTACCGTTTTCAGCTGTTTTGTTTGAAACAAGTTATGGCAAGGTTTGATGTTAGACTTATGCTTTAACACTTGCGGGTGGTGCGGGGATTGTTGTGAGCAAGTGAATTTTTTAAATGGGTGAAAATGAAGAGTTTGAGGACAGGAGAGTAACATGGTTTTTTTTTGGATTGGTTTAGCCGTATTGGGCGGCATTGCTGTGGCGTTACAGGCAATCGTCATGGGAGTTGTCAGTGAGCAAGTAGGGTGGGTTGGCAATGTGTTCATTGTTTATGTGATTGGTTTTGTGCTTGCATGCGGTCTTGCGTTGCTGCTTGGTCAAAATACGCTGGGTTATTTTCGTCAATTGCATTCCTGGCATCAGTTCTCGGCGGGGTTTTTTGGTGTGGTGATTGTCAGCACTATCGGAATTTGCTCATACAAACTGGGAGTGGTGCCAACCTTAGTGCTTGTCTTTGTGGCTCAGCTGCTGTCTGGAAAACTACTGGCACAACACGGACTGCTGGGTGTTGCCCGTTCGCCTTTGACATTCAGTGAAGGTATGGCAATGCTGCTGCTTATTAGCGGCACGGTATTGCTGCTTTACAGCAAACAGGGCACCTGACGCTCAGTCGCCTGTTTTGATGTCATTGCAGGTGTAGCCCTGAAAGTAAAACAACGTTTTCCAGCTATGAAAGCGTCTGTGCGGAATGTTTGAGCGACGGGCAGCAGCGGCGGTGTTCAGCGCGCACATCAGCGCCTTACGTTCGCTGTTTGCTGTTTGCTGTGCGTCAGGACAAGTGGCGGCAGGAGGTTGCCTGTCGGTCAGCATGCCGTCTGCCGTTTCAAAGGTATTGGAGACTTCTTCGTGGAAGTCCAGTGCCTTTTTGACAGCAGTGGTGATGGGGTTAAAGCCGCCGCTTGCCAGCAATTAGCGGCACGGTATTGCTGCCTTTACAGCAGACAGGGGGGCTGCTAACTTACTCAGTCGCCTGTTTTGATGTCATTGCAGGTGTAGCCCTGAAAGTAAAACAACGTTTTCAAGCTATGAAAGTGTCTGTGCGGAATGTTTGAGCGACGGGCAGCAGCGGCGGTGTTCAGCGCGCACATCAGCGCCTTACGTTCGCTGTTCGCTGTTTGCTGTGCGTCAGGACAAGTGGCGGCAGGAGGTTGTCTGTCGGTCAGCATGCCGTCTGCCGCTTCAAAGGTATTGGAGACTTCTTCGTGGAAGCTCATGCCTTTTTGACAGCAGTGGTGATGGGGTTAAAGCCGCCGCTTGCCAGCAATTAGCGGCATGGTATTGCTGCCTTTACAGCAGACAGGGGGGCTGCTAACTTACTCAGTCGCCTGTTTTGATGTCATTGCAGGTGTAGCCCTGAAAGCAAAACAACGTTTTCCAGCTATGAAAGCGTCTGTGCGGAATGTTTGAGCGACGGGCAGCAGCGGCGGTGTTCAACGCAGCGGCCACCGCGCTGTGCCCGTGAAACAGGACGCCAAGCCCCGCTGCACTTAACATGGCCTGATCGTTGGCGCCATCGCCTACAGCTGTCACCAGGGCTAAGCCTGTGTGTCTTCAATGCGCGCAAGTTCTTGTTTGCTGTGCGTCAGGACAAGTGGCGGCAGGAGGTTGCCTGTCGGTCAGCATGCCGTCTGCCGTTTCAAAGGTATTGGAGACTTCTTCGTGGAAGCTCATGCCTTTTTGACAGCAGTGGTGATGGGGTTAAAGCCGCCGCTTGCCAGCAATTAGCGGCACGGTATTGCTGTTTTACAGCAGACAGGGGGGTACCTGACACTCAGTCGCCTGTTTTGATGTCATTGCAGGTGTAGCCCTGAAAGCAAAACAACGTTTTCAAGCTATGAAAGCGTCTGTGCGGAATGTTTGAGCGACGGGCAGCAGCGGTGGTGTTCAGCGCGTACATCAGCGCCTTGCGTTCGCTGTTCGCTGTTTGCTGTGCGTCAGGACAAGTGGCGGCAGGAGGTTGCTTCGGTCAGCATGCCGTCTGCCGCTATCAAAGGTATTGGAGACTTCTTCGTGGAAGTTCAGTGTCTTTTTGACAGCAGTGGTGATGGGTTTAAAGCCGCCGCTTGCCAGCAATTAGCGGCATGGTATTGCTGCCTTTACAGCAGACAGGGGGGCTGCTAACTTACTCAGTCGCCTGTTTTGATGTCATTGCAGGTGTAGCCCTGAAAGTAAAACAACGTTTTCAAGCTATGAAAGCGTACGTGCGGAATGTTTGAGCGACGGGCAGCAGCGGCGGTGTTCAGCGCCGCTGCCACCGCGCTGTGCCCGTGAAACAAGACGCCAAGCCCCGCTGCACTTAACATAGCCTGATCGTTGGCGCCATCGCCTACAGCCAAACTGTCACCAGGGCTAAGCCTGTGTGTCTTCAATGCGCGCACAAGTGCCTCTTGTTTGCTGTGCGCCAGGACAAGTGGCGGCAACAGCTTGCCGGTCAGCATGCCATCTGCCGCTTCAAAGGTATTGGCAATCTCTTCATGGAAGCCTAGGGCCTTTTTGACAGCAGTGGTGATGGGTTTAAAGCCGCCGCTTGCCAGCAATTAGCGGCACGGTATTGCTGCCTTTACAGCAGACAGGGGGGCTGCTAACTTACTCAGTCGCCTGTTTTGATGTCATTGCCGGTGTAGCCCTGAAAGCAAAACAACGTTTTCAAGCTATGAAAGCGTCTGTGCGGAATGTTTGAGCGACGGGCAGCAGCGGCGGTGTTCAGCGTGCACATCAGCGCCTTACGTTCGCTGTTCGCTGTGCGTCAGGACAAGTGGCGGCAGGAGGTTGCCTGTCGGTCAGCATGCCGTCCTGCCGTTTCAAAGGTATTGGAGACTTCTTCGTGGAAGTCCAGTGTCTTTTTGACAGCAGTGGTGATGGGTTTAAAGCCGCCGCTTGCCAGCAATTAGCGGCACAGTATTGCTGTTTTACAGCAGACAGGGGGGCTGCTAACACTCAGTCGCCTGTTTTGATGTCATTGCAGGTGTAGCCTTGAAAGCAAAACAACGTTTTCAAGCTATGAAAGCGTCTGTGCGGAATGTTTGAGCGACGGGCAGCAGCGGTGTTCAGCGCGCACATCAGCGCCTTGCGTTCGCTGTTCGCTGTTTGCTGTGCGTCAGGACAAGTGGCGGCAGGAGGTTGTCTGTCGGTCAGCATGCCGTCTGCCGCTTCAAAGGTATTGGAGACTTCTTCGTGGAAGCTCATGCCTTTTTGACAGCAGTGGTGATAGGGTTACAGCCGCCGCTTGCCAGCAATTAGCGGCATGGTATTGCTGCCTTTACAGCAGACAGGGGGGCTGCTAACTTACTCAGTCGCCTGTTTTGATGTCATTGCCGGTGTAGCCCTGAAAGTAAAGCAACGTTTTCAAGCTATGAAAGCGTATGTGCGGAATGTTTGAGCGACGGGCAGCAGCGGCGGTGTTCAGCGCCGCTGCCACCGCGCTGTGCCCGTGAAACAGGACGCCAAGCCCTGCAGCACTTAACATGTCCTGATCGTTGGCGCCATCGCCTACAGCCAAACTGTCACCAGGGCTAAGCCTGTGTGTCTTCAGTGCGCGCACAAGTGCCTCTTGTTTACTGTGCGCCAGGACAAGCGGCGGCAACAGCTTGCCGGTCAGCATGCCATCTGCCGCTTCAAAGGTATTGGCAATCTCTTCATGGAAGCCTAGGGCCTTTTTGACAGCAGTGGTGATGGGTTTAAAGCCGCCGCTTGCCAGCATGGTGTGTGCACCGTGCGCACGCATGGTTTGCACAAAACAACGCGCGTCTTTTGTAAACGGCAAGTGTTCAATGACCTGCTCCAGCAGCTGTAGCGATGTTCCGCGCAGGAGCTGCACACGGGCGGTTAACGCTTCCTTAAAATCAAGCTCCCCCGCCATAGCCCGGGCGGTAATGGCGGCAACGGCTTTTCCGCATCCGCTAAGCTCTGCCAGTTCATCTAAGGTTTCATGGGTGACGACAGTGCCGTCCATATCGCAGATCAGCAGCTTTTTGCGTTGGGGGGCGGCGTCTGCGCACGTGAGTAAATAGTCAGCACAGGCGGCGCTCAGCACCTGCTGCAGGGCTTTTTGTAATGACGCTGCGGGGCTGCTGTGCGCGGTGAAAGTTAGCTCATAAGCCTCAGCGGGCGCTAAGGGATGTGGGGGGCTTGTTTGATGTCCGTGTTTGTTTAGCAGTTGCTGGCAGGTGTTGAGCAGTGACGGCAGTGTGGTGTGCGCAGGTGAAGCATTTAGCGGCTGCGGGATTGGAAGCTTGGAGTTTGGCGGGAGGCGTGGTGTGTAAACTGCTGACGCACGCACGACTGTTAATCGCCATGTCTCCATCACCACTGCGCTCAGTCGCTTAGCTCTACATAAGTGGCTTTGATGACAAGCGGCAAATTCTTAATGGTTGTCATCAGTGCCGCTGGCAAGGCCGTTGTCAAGGTAATCAATGCAGCGGCTGTTTGCGGTGAATTGGCATGGGGGGCGGACGCCGCTGCCAGGTGAAAGGCGGTTATGTTAATGTTCTGCTGGTTTAATAACTGGGAGAGCGCAGCGACGAAACCGGGTTGGTCTTTATTGATGATGTAAAGATGATAACGTCCTAATTCTGCACCAATGGTGCTGTCTTGCAGCTTCACAATGTGTATTTGTGTTCCCACAACAGTTCCGGAGATATGGTAGTGATATTTTTCTGTTTTAACGTCTAAGGCTAAGAGCGCATGAAATGGACTAGGGGCATTGCTTTGCAAACAAGTGGAGTTGATGCCGCGTTGTTTGCTGATGGTGATGGCGTTAATGGGATTGATCTTGGCGATGGCTTTTTTTAACAAGTTTGTCAGGACTGTGGCTAAGAGCGGCATAGCAGGCAGTGTACTGGCGCTGCCTGTTGTGCTGAGCTTTAATGACAATACAGGCGATGCCAGCATGGCGGCAACAAATTGGGCTAAATGTGCTGCCAGACGCGTGTACGGCATTAATTTGACACGCTCAGCGGCACTGAGTGAGAATGTATTGACAGCGTGCCGCACTTCGCCGCTCAGGAGAAAATCACTGAGTTGTTCAGCAATCTGAACACCCACGCGTTCCTGAGCTTCACGCGTGGCAGCGCCTAAGTGCGGCGTTAAGACCAGCCTTGGCGTATGGCAGAGCGGATGGTTCGGCGGCAATGGTTCTGTGCTGAAGACGTCCAGTGCGGCGGCACTAACGTTCCCGTTTGTCAACGCTGCTTTGAGCGCCGTTTCGTCCACAATGCCGCCGCGCGCGCAGTTAATGATGACCACACCGGGTTTGCATTGTTTGAGTGCGGCTTCGTTTAGCAGCTGCTCAGTGGATTTGGTCAAGGGAACGTGGAAGGTGATGAAATCTGCGCGGCTAAGCAATGCCTCCCATTCCACTTTTTCGCCTCCCAGCCGCTCACTTTGTTCCAGACTCAGAAAAGGATCACAAATTAAGACTTTCATTTTCAGTCCCAACGCACGCTCCACCACTAAGCTGCCAATGGTTCCCGCTCCTACCACGCCCAATGTTTTGCCCATCACCTCAATGCCCTTGAATGCTGATTTTTCCCAGGCACCGCCATGCAGCGCTGCCGATGCTGCTGGAATATGACGAACAGTTGCCAGTAAGAGCGCAATAGCATGTTCAGCGGTTGTGACGGCATTGCCGAATGGGGTGTTCATCACCACAATGCCGCGCGCACTGGCTGTGTGCATATCAATATTGTCCACGCCTATACCGGCACGGCCAATGACTTTCAGGCGCGTGTCTGTGGGGAGGGCATTGAGCACGGTTTGATCTAGCTGTGCGCCTGAGCGGATGACCACACCATCTACGGCGCTTAAAGCTTCGCTAAGCGCTGCTGCTTTGAGCCCCGGTTTGACAAGCGGATGAATGCCGCGGTCCTTGAAAATACTTTCAACGACAGGACTCATTTTATCGGCGATAAGAACTTTTAAGTTGGTGGTGCGTTGCATGATTATTTTATGGTGACCTTCTTTTTAGGGTTAAGTTTTATGGGTTGGTGAGCGCGGTATATTGCCGCGCCACACGTGCGGGAATACCCGTCAGTATGTCGTAAGCGTGTGTTCCTTTGAGCTCCGCCCAAGCGTTGACGGAAATACTTGCTGTCCCGTCTGTACCAAAAAGTGTGACAGGCACACCTAAGGTTATGCCGGTTGGAACGGTTTTGCCTAATAACACGGTAAGATAATCCATTGAGATGCGCCCAATGATCGGATATCGTTTGCCCTTGATCATAACATGAAAACAATTGCTGAGGCCTAGGGGAACGCCGTCGGCATAACCGGCGCCAACCGTTCCCACATAAGCTTCCTCAGCCAGGCGATGGCTCACGCCATAACCAATGCCCGTGCCCTGCGGCAGTTTGCGGATGGCAAGCAGTTTGCTGCGCAACTGCAGTGCTGGTTTGAGTTTATAACGCTCATGTCCGCTGCGTTCGGGCGCCGTCAGACCGTAAAGATTGATGCCGCTGCGGATTAGCGCATAACTGCTGGCGGGATAATTATGCGCGCCATCGGAATTAGCCATATGAAACAGCAGCCGCCGCTTGCCCAGCGCCGTTTGCAATGCCGGTGTACGCTCAATATGTGCCAGCAGCTTGGCACGCAATGCATCAAAGGTTTTGAGCTGCATTTCCGTGTAAGGATCATTGGGCGCAAAAGCGTTGGAAAAGTGCGAATAACAGCCTTCTACCTGCAAATGCGGGAGCTTCAATGCGGCAGTCAGCAGTGTTATTGCGTGTGCCGGCAGGGCACCCAGCCGTCCCATACCGCTATCAATGACTAAATGAACGCGGGCGCGTTTGCCGTGTTTGTGTGCCAGCTGATTGAGCAGCTCCAAGTCTGCAAGGGTGCTGACGGGTAACATGGTTTCTGTTTGCACCAGCAGCGGCGCTTCGGCGCTTAAAAAGCTGCCCAGCAGCAGCAAAGGTCCAGTGTACGTGCGCCTGAGCTCTGCGGCTTCGTGTGCTGTTGCCACGGCAATGCTGGTGGCGCCGCCTGCCAATACGGCATTGACAATTTCCCTAGCCCCTAAACCGCAGGCATCCGCCTTGAGCACAGCCATTATTTCTGCAGGAGGTTTGGCGTGGCGTTTGATGGTTGCCACGTTATCGCGGATGGCATTAAGCTCAATGCTCAGGACCGTACGATAAGGTGTCGACGCTGTCAGAATAGCTGTTTGGGGGATTTTAGGATTTGTTTGAATTGCAGAATGTTCCATGGTGGTCATCATGCTCTTGACAAAACTCTCTGCAAGTTTAGCCAAGCGCTCAGCCTTAGAGTTTTAAGACCAGCTGTTAAATAACAATGATGATATTATACTATTGATAAGCTTTGCATCATCATTTTATCCTTTGCCTGGGAATAAGCTTCCACAATGGTGTTCACTTCATCTACAGACTCGGCGCGCTCAGCGGATGCGGGCATTTCTACTGACGCTAAAATAGCAGTCTTAGTTTCTGGTGGGGTGGACAGCGCGTTAGCGCTCAGTCGCCTTAAACGTGCCGGTTATGCCGTGGAAGCGTTTTATTTAAAAATTTGGCTGCAGGACGAATTTAGTGCCTTGGGAGCTTGTCCCTGGGAAGAAGATCTGGCTTATTTACGTCCGCTGACTGCGGAGTTGGGCGTTCCATTGCATGTGGTGCCTTTTCAGGAGCAGTATTGGAATACAGTTATAACGCATACCATTGAGCGCATTAAGTTGGGGGAGACGCCTAATCCGGACATCCTTTGCAATGCGCTTGTTAAATTTGGCGCATTTGTAGATGGGTTAACGGAGTTATTACCGGGCTGGACGCAGCTTGCCTCCGGGCATTACGCACAAATACGGCGGCATGCAGGGAGGGTGGAATTGCACACCTCGCCCGATCCCGTCAAAGATCAAACGTATTTTTTGGCAAGCTTGCAGCAAGCTCAGCTGCGCAAGCTTTGTTTTCCAATAGGACACTTGACAAAAGCTGAGGTCCGCGCCGAAGCACGTGCCGCACAGCTGCCCAATCAAGCGCGTAAAGACAGCCAGGGATTGTGTTTCCTTGGTAAAATTAACTTTCGTGATTTTTTGCGCTTTCACCTGGGTGAAAAAGCGGGTAAATTGGTTGTTGCTGAAACGGGAGCTGTGATGGGTGAGCATAAGGGTTTTTGGTATTACACCATTGGACAACGGCAGGGGCTTGACCTGTCAACAGGTCCCTGGTATGTTACGGCTAAGAACGTTGCGGAGAATATTGTTTATATTTCACGCCGTGAGCATGTTTGGCGGCGTGTGTTCACGGTCCGCGCCTGGCAGACACTCAGTGCTCAGCCTGAACATATCCCCAATGTTCCCACAACATACCATGTTAAACTGCGCCATGGCAGCAGCAGTACTCCGTGTACAGTTGCACCCATTCAGGCATCTGCTGCCGCTGCTGCTGCTGTTGGGGCAATCCGTTATAACGTGACGCTGGCAACAGCAGATGCCGGCATTACACCGGGACAGTATGCGGTCTTTTACCGCGACAGTCATTGTTTGGCTTCGGCTATTATCAGTGAAGTTCCGCCGATCAGTGAAATTCCGCCGCCTGCGGCTAATGCACCCGCGGCTATTGTTTAGCGGGAGGATTTAGTTTTTTAGCGTGTGCGTGAGCAGCGATCACCGCGTTCATGAGTGCACTGTGAAAATTATTGCTGTTCGCCAGCGCCAATAGTCCATGGGCAGTTGTTCCGCCAGGTGACGTCACTTGTTCACGCAGGATGGCGGGATGAGGGGGCTGCTCGTCTTGGGCTGCTGCTGTCGTGACCAGCTTAGCGGTACCGCCAACGGTATGCGCAGCCAATGCAGTGGCATCTGTCCGCTTCAAGCCCAGTGTCACACCGGCATCGGCAAGTGCTTCCAGCATACTGAGGACAAATGCAGGACCAGAGCCTGAGAGCGTCGTGCCAGCGTCCGATAGTTTAGCAGGGTTTAGTTTTTCAGCGTGCGCGTGGGCAGCGATTACCGCGTCCATAAGCGCGCTGCGGAAATTATTGCCGCGTGCTAATGCCCGCAGTCCTTGTGCAGTTGTCCCGCCAGGTGACGTCGCTTGCTCACGCAGGATGGCGGGATGTGTAAGCAGCTGACCTGTTTTAGTGGTGACCAGCTTAGCCGTGTCGCCAACGATACGCGCAGCCAGCAGCGTAGCAGCTGTCCGCTTCAAGCCCAGTGTCACACCGGCATCGGCAAGCGCTTCCAGCATACTGAGGACAAATGCCGGACCAGAGCCTGAGAGCGCCGTGACAGCGTCCAATAACGATTCCTTAACTTCCAAAAACATTCCCAGATGTTTAAGCCAAGCTGTGACAGTCTTCTTGTCACTCTCGCGTATTTCCTTGTTACTCGCCAGTCATCTGCGCTGTCATCCGTGTGCCAGCTCAGTGCACCAGCGCCTGCTTGCAGTTTAAGTCCCAGATTTGGCATGACGCGCACAAGCCGTAATGATCGTCGCTGCTGCTCATGCTGATTGGAATATATCCACTGCGCCAGCTGTTTAAGTGAAACACCGGCGGCAATGCTAATGATAAGCGAGTTTTCCAGCCTTGTCCTGGCTGCCAACGATTTTATCAGCTCGGGAAGCTCCTGTGGTTTGACGCAGAGCCAGTAGGCGTCAAATTGCCAGGTGCCAAATTGCCGATTGGGGTCAGCAATGGAATCGAACTTGGCTGCTTTTGCCGCATTGCGAGCGGTTTCCGATTGTTCAATAATGGTAAACTTCGCATCTGGCATATTCTCGCGCAGAATTTTTGCGATGGCACTTCCCATCACGCCATAACCACAAATGGCAATTTTTTTAGTTGTAGAATTGTTCATAAAGTCGTTATTATCACAATGTTATCAATTATAAGTTTGAAAGACTTAGTTCTATGCTAAATTTGTGTGACGGATGCGGTTTTTTGGAAACAAATCAGGTAACCTACTAACGATGGATATTACAGAACAAATTCATGAGCGTGTGCCACTTAGCGATGTGATTGGCGAGCATATTACATTGCGGCGGCGCGGCAGGTCTATTACAGGTTTGTGTCCGTTTCATAACGACAGCAAACCATCGCTGCAAATTTCAGACGAAAAAGGCATTTTCAAGTGTTTTTCCTGCGGCATGGGCGGCGATGTTATTAAGTTTTTAATGGAATATCAAAAAATTTCTTTCCGTGAAGCAGTGACGCAGCTTGCCAAAAAATACCAGCTAACATTACCTGCAAATTTTATGCAGCGTCAAGACGATGCAGGAACACCCAAGGTTGATGCTTATCTGGAAGCAAAAGCGATTAATGCCTTTGTGGCAACCATTTATCATAAATATCTGTTGGAACACCCTAAGGCTGAGCCTGCGCGAGTTTATCTCAAACAGCGCGGCGTTGCTGCGGGCGCAATTCAGGCATTTAAGTTGGGGTACGCGCCGCGTGGACGAAACCTGCTGAGCACATTGTTCACGCGACCGGCATTTAAGGGTCGTTTTAGTAAAAAAGCGCTCTTGCAAACGAATTTATTTCAAGCCGCAGCATCCGCTGAGAAAAATGCCGCGCCTTCAGATGAGCAGGTGCTTGAATACGATTTTTTCAGTCATCGTATTGTTTTTCCAATTTTCAATGAAAAAAACGATGTTTTAGGATTTGGCGGACGCGCGTTGGACGATCATCCCGCAAAATATCTTAACAGCCGTGAAAGTCCATACTTTCTTAAACATCAAGTCCTCTACGGCATCCACGAAAGTTATCAGCTAATGGTGCAAAGCCGTGAGGTCTTTGTAGTGGAGGGGTATTTGGACGTCATCGCCATGCAGTCCGTGCAATTACCGGCGGTTGCTCCCCTGGGCACGGCTGTGACACTGGAGCATTTACAAAAATTGAAACGTTATGTGCGCAAGGTGCATTTTTTATTCGATGGCGATGCGGCAGGCAAACGCGCAGCTTTCAATGCCAGTGCCTTGGCGGCTGCATTGGAATTGGACGGGGCGGTGTACACATTGCCTGCAGGCAGCGATCCCTTTGATTTTATTTTTGCGAACCATGGAAATTTGGACAAATTGATGGCCTATTTCAAAACACATTCTGCGAATTTATATGATTACTTGATCACCGGTGATACAGGAAAATCGCCATCAGCGCGTTCACCGGTGGAACAGCAGGAAGCTTTGGAGCAATTAATGCCGGTGTATTTGGCATTGCAGCGCCCGGTCATTAAAAATGTCTTTAAAAACAAACTGCTGGCGGCTTTTGGCACAGATCCCGATACGCTCAGTGCCAATAAACGCTTTACTTCGCTGCTTAAAACTGCCAGTGCGCGCACCTGGGGCGGCGCGCCGCGGCGTGTTTCGCCAAAAACTGCTGCTCCTGTTGCTGCATCGTCATCGTCAGTGCCTGCAGCGTCGCCGTTTATTGGCAGGGGACGGCAGCTTATTGAAGAAGAGTTGATCTTGTTATTGGCTAAACACCCGCGGCTTTTGGCAAATGCGGCAAGTGTTTTATATGTACAGGATTTTGCCAGCCCGCGTGCGCGAGTGATTTATGAGAAAATTGTGCATCTGAAAAACGATCCCAATCCCCTGCCCATGCACGTTTTGGACCTGTTTAAAAATCAGGAAGTGATTGCTTATTTATTACATGAGTTAATGGCAGAAGGCGATGCTGCCGCCGCGTCTTTAACAAAGACGGAGGAGGCTGAGCAGCAGCAGCTGGCTGAACAAAAATTTGAAGAGCTTTACTGTCGTTTTAAGCTGCTGCAGCTGCGGGATCGCAAATTGCAGCTCCATAAAGAAACAGCGGTGTTTGCTGCAAGAAATGACGAAGTGGGACTGCGTGCGCAACAGGAAAAACTTTTGCTGCTGGATGCTGAAAAACAGACCATTCAGGCACACCTCAGCAAAGAACAAATTTTCAGCAATTCAACCACGGCTTTTCATGCCGCCCCAAAGGTCTCCAAACAAACCTCAAATTGAAATACGCTTTACTTTTCTATAAAAAAACCGTTTTATAGGGTGAGTCAATTGTCTTGCCGCCAGCAAGGGCGGGCGGGGCGATGGCAAAAATAACGGGGTTTGGGCAAAAATAATATTGTGAGCTGAAACATGGTAAGAGGCATTTATACGGGCGCCAGCGGCATGGCTGCACGTGTTCATCAGATGAATGTTGTGGCGAATAACTTAGCCAACGTCAATACAACGGGATTTAAACGCGATTTAATGCTATTTAAAGCGGCACCGGAAATGGTGGCGCGGCGCACTAATGATAACGGTTTGGTGGTGCTGCCGCAGCTGGGCTCCTTGGACACGCGCCCTGTAGTGGGACGGCTGGGGACGGGGGTTGAGGTCAACGAAGTTTACCATGAGCTGGAACAATCCAGCCTGCGCGGCACGGACAATGTCTTTGATTTTGCATTGGAAGGCGATGGTTTTTTTTCCGTTCTGACACCTGAAGGGGAACGTTATACCCGTAATGGCAATTTCACCCTTAATGCTGAGCGTGTTTTGATGACACATGAAGGATATCCAATTTTGGGCGAAGCAGGCATTATTCAGCTTAAAACGAATAACTTTACGCTCAATGACGATGGCGAAATTTTTATCAACCCGCAGTTTTCTCAACCGGCGGAGCGCCCTGTGCGGTTAACCGAAAATGGTTACGATGAAATTCAACGTTTGGACAGGCTTAAGCTTGTCAGGTTTCCGCGTGAGCGCTATTTGGAGAAGGCGGGAACGTCGTTTTATAGCGTGACGGAGCAGAGCGGAAGTCCCGTTCTGGCACGCGAGTATAGCCGTGTGGATTACGATGGCAATGTTTTAGCGGAACGCTCGCCCTTGGCACTGAAGGTGGTTCAGGGTTTTCTGGAAAATTCCAATGTGAACCCGGTGATCGAAATGGTTAAAATGATAGAAGTCCAGCGCGCGTATGAAGCTTCGCAAAAATCAATCACCACAGGGGATCAGCTTTTATCACGACTGATCAATAGTATGGGTAATGTTTCAGCTTAAAAAGCTACAGCGGGTTAAGTGTTGAACAAAGGCACAGCTGTCTGTATTAATAATTTTTTATGTGTGGGTGTCTGACGGCCGGAGGGTAGTTCCCTCAGCGGTATTTGCAGGCGGCACCGATTGCATTTTGTGCATGACGGTGTGAACGTCGTATTACAATTCCATTATTATTCTGTCAGTTAGCGCAATGTTATTTTACAGGCGGGGATTGGGCAGCTTGACGTTTAAAAAATGCTAAGAAAAACGCTAAAAAAAGCGCTGAGAGCTTGTTTATTGTGGATGATGGCTGTGTGTTTGGTGGGCAGCGGGCAGCAAGCGCAAGCCTGGGCGGCTGAGCAGAGTGCGGTACAGCAGCAAATGTGGCTCAGTAAGCTTCAGTCCCAACGCAGCCGCGCCAAAAAACCCCTACCGGTCTTTGTGCGGACAAGGGGGGGAACGGTCGCTCAGTTTAAGTCCCTTGTTAGCTCAGTGGACGGGCAGCTATTATTGCTGAGTGAAACAGTGCAGGGGGCGGACAAATACAAGCGCTTGTGGTTGTACAATAATCACACGCAGGTCACCACCCTGAGTGTGCATGAAAATCCGCGTGATTTTTATGCAACACTTGAGCTGCTAACGGCTAAACATGGGTTGAGCATAACATTGGGAACGGAACGTATTAGCGGCACTTATCACGTGATGACGCGGTTGCCGCTGCGTGTGTTGACAACTGCCGTGCCTGTGCACGCGGGCAGCGATGCGCGGCGTCAGCCTTACGCTGAAGCTGCAGGAGGATTTTACAAACTTTCATTGCAACTAGTGGCGCGCCAGCGGCGTTATCAGGCGGCGGTGCTGCATTTTGCAGCACCACTTAGCCAGGCGCCGCAGCTGACACGCATTGTGTATGCACCAGAGTCTTATGTGCTGGCGATGATTGTGACCACACGGCGCTACCGGGGGACTGAGCTGCATGTTCAGGAGCAGGTTGTGTTTTGCGATGCGCGCAGACTTATCTTGGACAATAGCTTAGAAGTCACGGCTGCCAATGAATACGCGCCCACAGCAAAGCAGCAACATAGAATTTTTCAGAAGCAGCTCTTGTTATCTCCATACATCGCTGCTCAGCTGATGACGTTTCAGTTGCTGAGTGGAACCGTTATTGAGCTGGTGGTGGATGCTGCAAGCTTGGCGGCGGCACAGACCGTGCAGACGCGTCAGGAGCTGCAGGCGCTGATGCAGTAACAGGGTGCCTGTCTGAAAAAACGATGAACGAAACCATGAAATCAGGTGCCTTAGTGGTCAATGGCGACATTGTTACCCATCATCAAATTCAGCAGGAATGGCACTTAGTGCATCAACAATTTCTTAAAACTACGTACTCGCAATTTTCTGAGCGCCAAAAGGAAGACATCGCGCAAATCACACTTGCCCATGCCAAACAAAACATTATTAAACGCATCATCTTAGAACAAGAAGCATTGAAACACGTTGCCGATATCCCCTACCAGGAATTGTACACACATTATGAAAAATTGCTGAAGCATTTTGGCGGCGAACAGGCTGTGCGTGAACGTTTTATGGATACGACTATTGCCAAACATGGAGCTGACGCGCTCACTTCATTTACATTGCAGGAAAATATTGAACGCGGTTTAAAAGTGGAGCGGTTAATTGCAAACTGGGAGCAGGAATTGCCGGACTTGACAGACAGCGATCTTAAGGATTTTTATGCTGAAAATCAACAACTTTATCCCGCCAAAGCACGCATTGAGGTATCCATTGTAGAAGGTGCTGCACCAACCGCGGCGGATACGGACACCGAGTATTTTACAGAGGTGGAAACGCATTTACAACAGTTTGTTCAGCAGTATGAGGAGCTGGGAGCCACTGAACGGCAGCTGCTGCAGCTTTTAACAAACGTCCAAAAATTCCCTGAGCTTCATCTGCGCTCCCGCGTTCTTATTGAAAGCGGAACGTTGGATGCAAGCGTTGAAGAATATTTATTTGCCTTACCTGAGCAGACGCTGAGTGGGCTGGTGCGTACGCAGGATAATGTTCGGCTTTTCTTTAAATATACTGACCTGCCTGCCGGTGTATGGGAGTTTGAATATGTAGCGGCCAGCGTTGCCAAAGATGCACAAATGGCACGCCGCAATGCACTGGTCCAACAGAAACTAAGTGTCTTACAAGCTCAGGCGCATGTTGAAGATTCTTTTACCGCGTGAAGCCCCGGGCAGCAGCCGCAGCTTTTAACAAACGTCCAAAAAGTTCCTGAGCTTCATCTGCGCTTCCGCGTTCTCAGTGAACGCGGAACGTTGGATGCAAGCGTTGAAGAATATTTATTTGCCTTACCTGAGCAGACGCTGAGTGGGCTGGTGCGTACGCAGGATAACGTGCGGCTTTTCTTTAAATATACTGACCTGCCTGCTGGTAAGTGTCTTGCAGGCTCAGACGCATATGTTGAAGCTTCGTTTACCGCGTGAAGCCCTGGGCAGCAGCCGCAGCTTTTAACAAACGTCTAAAAAGTTTCTGAGCTTCATCTGCGTCCCCGCATTCTCAGTGAACGCGGAACGTTGGATGCAAGCGTTGAAGAATATTTATTTGCCTTACCTGAGCAGACGCTGAGTGGGCTGGTGCGTACGCAGGATAATGTGCGGCTTTTCTTTAAATATACTGACCTGCCTGCTGGTAAGTGTCTTGCAGGCTCAGGCGCATATGTTGAAGCTTCGTTTACCGCGTGAAGCCCTGGGCAGCAGCCGCAGCTTTTAACAAACGTCCAAAAAGTTTCTGAGCTTCATCTGCGTCCCCGCATTCTCAGTGAACGCGGAACGTTGGATGCAAGCGTTGAAGAATATTTATTTGCCTTACCTGAGCAGACGCTGAGTGGGCTGGTGCGTACGCAGGATAATGTGCGGCTTTTCTTTAAATATACTGCCCTGCCTGCTGGTAAGTGTCTTGCAGGCTCAGACGCATATGTTGAAGCTTTGTTTACCGCGTGAAGCCCTGGGCAATAGCTTGCACCACTTAAGCTAAGTGCTTTCAGCCAACAAATAGTAAATAGTAAATAGTAAATAGCAAATAGTAGTTTGCAGCCTGAGCCGCTCAGTAATAAACAGGGCTGCTCACCCCAGTTTCGCTCAGCTTCTGGCGCAATGTGTCCAGTGCTTTTCTTTCAATTTGTCGCACACGTTCTTTTGTGAGTTTGTATTCTTTGCCAATTGTCAGCAGTGTTTGGGTACTTGTGAACTTGCCAATGGCAAAACGGCGTTCAAGGATGTCTTTTTCAATGGGTTTGAGTTTGTTCAAATTTGTTGCCAGCTGGTCCTTCAGCTGTTTTTTGTTGAGCTCCTCTTCTGGCGAAACGGAGTTTTCATTTTTAAGTGTGTTTTTGATTTGCAAATTTTCTTCACTCACGCCTGAATAAATATCTTGATCGAGCGAAATGGAATTTTGTGCAAGTTGAATGAGCGGCAGGATATCACTTTCCTTTATTTGCAGTTCCTTAGCCAAAATTTTAATTTTGGCAGGAGAAAGGTTGTAATTGCCTGTATGGTTAAAATATCTGCTGAGTTTGATGAGATTGTTATTCCAACTGAGCGGCATGCGGACAGGGCGCGCTTTTTCAGCAATGCACTTGATGATGCTTTGTTTGATCCAATGCACGGCATAAGAAATAAAATGATAACCGCGTTCAGGATCAAATGTTTCGGTTGCACGGATGAGCCCCAGATTTCCCTCGCTGATCAGATCACTGAGTGTCACGCCCTTATTGGCATAACGTTTGGCAATTTTTACAACAAATTTTAAATTCGCTGCAACGAGCTTGCGTTTGGCATCCTCATCCCCCGAACAAACTTTGAGAGCAATTGCTTTTTCTTCTTTGCGTGACAAAAGTGGAATGGCATTGATCTGTTGTAAGTAAAGCAGGAAGCTGCTGTCAGTGACTCTCATGAATTTAGACCCCGTTAAAAATGAATAGCTATGGCATAAATAAAGTAAGTTAAATGCCTAATGGTTAGCGTCTCCTTTATTACATCAAAAACCGTGCCAAAGTGGATGTTTGTTTTGTAAAATATTATTTTTTTTAAAAGTGTAATTTTTTTTATAGTTTCATGGCATTTATTAACTATGCTAATATAGGGTGAGGACAAGCTTTTAGCGGCTTTGTTATGAAGCTGCTTTGTAATGGCTGAGCGAACAGTTTTTTATTCGTGTAATGTTTGGGTGCTTGTAAGTTAAGTGACAAATGGCGAATGGGCTAGATTTTGTTGAGTTTAGCAATTTTTGGGTCATTTTGCACCAGTTTTTGTAAAAAAATGTATCAAAATGTCCATGATATGCCCAATTTAAAGAAATAATAAGACTAAAATTTTATTTGACGATACAATAATGCTTTTAAACATCAACTTGTCCTAAGACAGTTGTATGATGGCAAGCTTGGTACGGCTTGTAGGACTGATTTAATCATTTTAATATTTCTAATAAAACTAACAATGTTACTGAACCCATATAGGCACTGTGCGGGCTTGATTGCTTGCAATAATATGTTAATTTCCTGTGAAGTGCTGCCGAGGTATGACTGGCAGCAAAAATTATTTCATGCCTTAACAGCAGCTGGAACTGCAGCTCACGCAAAACTTGTGCAGTGGGGAGCTCCATTTAGGGTGCCTGCTGCGCTGCGCTACATTGCATACTCTATCAAAGATAGCGGCTTCGAAGAAGAAGAAGAAGATTTCGATGAAAGCGTTATGGATAACGAAGATGAAGATATGTTTGATGAGGGGGTTTATGAAGATATTGATGAAGGGGAACTGGAACTTTACGACGATGATGCTGTAGTGGCTAAACGTAATTTTTCTGAAGAAGTGCTGGAAGATGAATACAATGATGATTTTGAGCAAGACAGTACAGTTAAAAGTGATACAACAGGTAAGGATAAGCTAGAAGACGATTTTTATGAAAATATTGACGATTTTGTTGATCGTGATGCAATGACAGACGACGAAAGTGAATATTTTTATGGCGAATATGAAGAGTGAGGCATAAACTCAGTCGCAGGCAATTTTAACGGCGCCCTGCCGTAAAATGACAGGTTTATCATCGCTGAGATCAAGAACAGTTGATGCTGCGCCGGACATGGGAACTTTGCGTTCCAGGTAGGCTGTTATTTTAAATCCAAAAAGCTCCCTGACGGCAGCCAGTGTTGGCAATGGCGGCATTCCGCTGAAATTGGCACTGGTGACGGCCAGCGGTGTGCTGAGCGCAGTAAGCAGCGTACACAGAAAGGGATCTGCCGGTATGCGCAGTGCCAGCTTTTGCGGCTGCCCCGGTAACGCTGCCAATAGCTGCTTGCCGCGCGCTGAGAGCGGAAAGATGATGGTCAAGGCCCCCGGCCAGTGCTTGGCGATCAGTGTTTGTGCTAGCGGCGATAATTTGATATAACCACGCACAGCATTGAGATTGCCTATGAGCCAAACAAAAGGTTTATGCACCGAACGCTGTTTCAATGTATAAAGCTCAGCCAGGGCACTTGGTTTGAGCGCTGCCGTTGCCAACCCAGGAACAGTGTCTGTTTCCAACGCTAAGCTGCCGCCCGCTGTTAGTATGGCATCGGTAAGGCGAATGAGCCTGCGTTCGGTTGTTGTTAGTTGTGCTGCTGCTGTTTTGTCTGAGTGGCTTGGGTGAACGCGGGATTGGGGTATTGGCGGCTTGGCAGTCATGATGTTGGCTGATTGTTGGCTGAGTGCTGATTGAATATTATATTATATTTGTTAAGCTTGTTTTTTGTAATGGTTTTCCATTTTCTCGCAGAGATTTGTAATTGTGTGGTACAATGTGACTACTAACCTCAGTAAAATGAAGGACGCCCAGCATGAGAGTAATCAGCCAACCCACACCTAATCCCAATGCACTCAAATTTTTATGTGAGCGTGAACTTAAAAACGAAGGCAAGGCAACCTTTAAAGACCCGGCAGCAGCCCTGAGCCTTCCCTTAGCTGCAGGACTCTTCGAACAACCGGGCGTCTTGCAAGTGCATTTTTTTCAAAATACCGTCACCGTGACAAAAACAACAGACGTCCCCTGGGAAACACTGGAACCACAGGTCATGAAAACTGTCAGTGAAGTAGGCGAACTTCACGATGCAAACTTCACAGTACCGCAGGAAGCAGTAACAGGAGCACGTTATGAAGGAGAATTGAAAACCATCGATGAAATTCTCAGCCGGACAGTGCGCCCTGCCTTGCAGATGGACGGCGGCGATTTGGAACTTTTGGCATTAACAGACAAAACATTGACGGTCGCCTACGAAGGTGCTTGTCACAGCTGCCCCAGTGCACTTTCTGGAACGCTGATGGCCATCCAGGGCATTCTGCAGGATGAATACGACCCGGATATAGAAGTGGTCTCTGCTAATAGCTTTTAACTAAGCTGAACCATTGCAGCAGCAGTAATGCTTGCGGTGCTTCCAAAAGTACAGGCGGCAACTTCATTTCTGGAAGTTTGTCAAAGTTATTCGCCAGCTGAGGTCAGCGCGCGCATTGCCAGGCAGGATAAAACTGCGGTAGAACAGGCGCTCATGCGCGCCGGCAGGGGCGGGCTGGAAGATTTTATGGCGCTACTCAGCCCGGCTGCTGAAGCTTATTTGCCCGACTTAGCCGCAGAAAGCCAACGGTTGACACGTAAACGTTTTGGCAACACCGTTAAGTTTTTTATCCCTGTTTACATATCCAATGAATGTCAGAATATTTGCACTTATTGCGGATTTTCTTATACTAACTCCATTAACCGCACCACGCTGACACACAGCGAAGTACTGAAAGAAATAGCCGTCCTTAAAAATCAAGGTTTTGCCAAAGTCCTCATCCTCAGTGGTGAACATAATCGCCTTGTGGGTATGGACTATTTACGAACAATATTGCCGCTTTTTGTTGAACATTTCTCCGAGGTCAGTATTGAAATGCAGCCTTTCACGCAGGCTCAATATGGCGAATTGAAACAACTGGGATTGGCTGGCGTAACGGTTTATCAGGAAACTTACGATCCAACGCTTTATCAACTTTATCATCCACGCGGCAAAAAAAGCAATTATGCCTATCGTTTGGCAACACCTGAACGCGCAGGCGCCAGCGGAGTGCACCAGCTGGGCATCGGCGCGCTGCTGGGACTTGCCGATTGGCGTACAGACAGCTTTTTTACCGCACTTCATTATCAGTACCTTAAACAACGATTTTGGCAATGTGAATTTACAATATCGTTCCCGCGCCTCAGACCCGCAGAAGCGGTTAACGTTTCCGCGCATAAACAGCATGTTAAACGTTTTCCAAATGAACGCGACCTGGCACAATTGATCTTTGCGTACCGCCTTTTCGATGAAGATCTGGGACTTTCACTTTCCACGCGTGAACGTGCGCAATTTCGTGATTTTATCATTCCCAATGGCATCACGACCATCAGTGCCGGCAGTACCACGAACCCGGGCGGTTATGCCTGTTATCCCGCTAAGAGTTTGGAACAATTTTCTGTTGAAGATACGCGCGCGCCCGCAGAAATGGCTACACAAGTGGAAAAACTGGGTTTGGCGCCGGTGTTTAGGGATTGGATGGCAGAAATCAATCCTTAACGCGGTTTGCTGCCGCTGGGCTTACCTAAACTGATGGGTCAGATTGAGCAGCTCAGTGCGTTTAGCGCGCAGTTGCTCATGGGCATCCCAATAGACTTTTTTGCCGCAAAGTAAAGGCTTTGTTTGGACAAGGCACGATTGTTGAAATGGCTGCAAAAGTGGGGATGGCAGAATTCAATCCTTAACGCGGCTTGCTGCCGTCAGTATTTCCAGTTCGGTTTGCAGCTTGCCAAAAGGATGTTCTGGTTAAGCTGGGCTTGCAAATAGGCTTTTACCGCAATGTAAAGGCTTTGTGTTGGACAAGGCACGATTGTTGAAATGGCTGCACAAGTGGAAATGTTGGGCTTGGCGCCTGTGTTTAAGGATTGGATGGCAGAATTCAATCCTTAACGCGGTTTGCTGCCGCTGGGCTTACCTAAACTGATGGGTCAGATTGAGCAGCTCAGTGCGTTTAGCGCGCAGTTGCTCATGGGCATCCCAATAGACTTTTTTGCCGCAAAGTAAAGGCTTTGTTTGGACAAGGCACGATTGTTGAAATGGCTGCAAAAGTGGGGATGGCAGAATTCAATCCTTAACGCGGCTTGCTGCCGTCAGTATTTCCAGTTCGGTTTGCAGCTTGCCAAAAGGATGTTCTGGTTAAGCTGGGCTTGCAAATAGGCTTTTACCGCAATGTAAAGGCTTTGTTTGGACAAGGCACGATTGTTGAAATGGCTGCACAAGTGGAAATGTTGGGCTTGGCGCCGGTGTTTAAGGGTTGGATAGCAGAAATCAATCCTTAACGCGGCTTGCTGCCGTCAGTATTTCCAGTTCGGTTTGCAGCTTGCCAGAAGGATGTTCGGTTAAGCTGGACTTGCCAATAGGCTTTTTTTGCCGCAATGTAAAGGCTTTGTTTGGACAGGCACGATTGTTGAAATGGCTGCACAAGTGGAAAAGCTGGGCTTGGCGCCGGTGTTTAAGGATTGGATGGCAGAAATCAATCCTTAGCGCGGCTTGCTGCCGCTGGGTTTACCTAAAGCTGATGTCAGATTGAGCAGCTCAGTGCGTTTAGCGCGCAGTTGCTCATGGGCATCCCAATAGGCTTTTACCGCAATGTAAAGGCTTTGTTTGGACAAGGCACGATTGTTGAAATAGCTGCACAAGTGGAAAAACTGGGCTTGGCACCGGTGTTTGAGGATTGGATGGCAGAAATCAATCCTTAGCGCGGCTTGCTGCCGCTGGGTTTACCTAAAGCTGATGTCAGATTGAGCAGCTCAGTGCGTTTAGCGCGCAGTTGCTCATGGGCATCCCAATAGGCTTTTACCGCAATGTAAAGGCTTTGTTTGGACAAGGCACGATTGTTGAAATGGCTGCACAAGTGGAAAAACTGGGCTTGGCACCGGTGTTTGAGGATTGGATGGCAGAAATCAATCCTTAACGCGGCTTGCTGCCATCAGTGTTTCCAGCTCGGTTTGCAGCTTACCAAAAGGATGTTCGGTTAAGCTGGGCTTACCTAAAGCTGAGGTCAGACTGAGCAGCTCAGTGCGTTTAGCGCGCAGTTGCTCAGGGGCATCCAAATAGGCTTTTGTCGCAGTGTAAAGGCTTTGTTTGGACAAGGCACGATTGATCAGCTCCAAAACGACCGAACGTTTGCTCATAATGTTCAACATACTGATATAAGACGTATTAATAAGCAACCGCGCCAGCCAATAAGAAAGCCAGGATATTTTATACGTTACTATATGCGGCGTGCCAAAATACGCTGCCTTGAACGTGATGGTGCCGGAACAGGTCAATGCTAAATGCGAGCTGGCAAGAATTTCTTCGTAAGCATTGTGCATGATGGGAAGCTCAGCGGCAGTCAATCCCGCTGCAGCGCGCCATTGTTCCAACATGGGCAGGTACTCACGATGTGCAAGCGCTAAAACAAACCGCAACTTCACGCGTTTGGTGCCCACGGCAAACTGAGACGCGCGTGCTGCTGAATAATGTTTTAAGAGGCGCGCAGCAACGTGAAAAAAAAGCGGCGCTAAAGCCCGCAGCTCCTGAAAGCGGCTGCCCGGGAATAACCCAATCACGTATTCATCAGTACTCAGCTTCAACGTACGCTTGAGCGTACGGACACGCTGACGCAGTGAATATTGCTGCAGCAATGCACGTAACGGCGCAGAAACCCTTCCTTGCCGCAGCTGAGCCGCTTCCTCCGCCAGCCGATAGTAAACAAATGGATGCCCCATGTAGGTGGCTGCCACACCACGCATTTTGTAAAATTCCCAATTGGGTTTGAAGACGCAAAATACGCGATCATAATGGATCAGTTTTTTTGTATTCCATGCCCCCCAAACAAAGACAAGCGGCGGAAATAAATATGCAGTGCGAATGTCCAGGCGCTGTGCCATTTTGCCAAGAATAAGATTGATCCCCTGTCCATCTAATGACAACAGCAAATCAACCTTGCCCCATGAATCAGCTGCCGATCCCTTGCCCTTCTGCACAGGCCCAGCGGCATGCCAAATACCACTTTTCAAAAAAGCTCGCATCCGCCGCAAAAATACCGGCGTTTTAAGGGCCTCGCGCAGTCCTTCCAGCAGCCCAATGCTGCTGCCCAGTACTGATTCCTTCAGAAAATGAACATTGTCATGTGCAGCGGCAAGTTTTGTTAAAGCTTCCCCGCCAATGACAGACCAGACCACGCCGCCGCGCCGCTGCCAAACTTGTTCCAGATAACTCAATAAACGCGCAGCATGATGATCCGCAGAAATGTCAAAACAACTGATGCAAATATGATAAGGACGCATCACCTAAGCCCTTTTACCGCCAAACCTCCCCCTGTGACAGGGGTATCGCCCCTCACACAGCGTTGTGTCAGCACTGTAACCACACAATGCCCGGCGTTAATCCTGAGTAACCACATTTTGTTGTTTGTCTGTATCCGAAAGATTGAACATCGCCAATAACTCCATGCTGGAAACTAGCGTTTCGCCCACAAAAGCCTTGCATTCAAACGTCACACGCGCACCACTGGACCGCATTTCCAATGCTTCCAGCCTGAGGGTATCACCAGGTTTGACTTGATGACGAAATTTTGCTTTGTTAATGGTAAGCAAGTAAAACGTGGGTTTGCTTAAACGGCGACTCTTAATGGCTTTGATGGCGGCAGTTTGTGCCATGGCTTCCAACATAAGTACACCGGGCATCACTTTTTCTTTTACAAAATGTCCAACAAAATACTGCTCATTTGCACTTACATTCTTTATGGCAATAATTTTTCTGTCATCCAGTGCAATCACACGATCCACCATCAAAAATGGGTAACGATGTGGAAGAATTTCCATAATTTCTTCCATTTCTATTGGTTTTTTTAGTAACATGGTGTGTAAAAGTTGATGATCCAAGCTGATTTGCCGCTCACTAATGCGTTCATTGTTCCTGTAAAGCAGTCCGATAGCACTAATTTTAGTAAGTTTAACTTATTTGAATAGACAAACAATAACTTATATTGTATAATAATTCCCAATAGTATTAGGTGAATATTTAGTATAACTTTGTTATTTTATTGACCTGAGTTCATAGGTGTCCCTATAACAAGCTAGGTTGTATAATTAGCAAGAAACAGGAGCTGTACAAACGTAAATGACGCTTAAAAATAAGTACAATTTAACCCGCCAAGACCCGGTTTATTATGCAGCCACTAATCAACCCAGCTTAGTGGAACTAGGCGATTACGATTATTTGCGTATTAAAGGGCAAGGAAAAACCTTAGGTACAGAGTTCGTCAATAAAGTTAACGCATTGTTTTTCTTTTATAAGGTAATTCAGCAACTCTGTAAAAAACAAGAAATTATCTTCTCCATCCCCAAGCTGGAAATTATGCGCTGGGTAGAAGGTAGCCTTTATCAGGAGCAAGTCGATGAAGATGAATGGCATTGGGTTCTGCTGATCCGTAAATATAACTTCATTACACCAGAAATGATGGACGAAGCACGCGACTATTGTGTGCGTAAAAAAAACTTTTTAATTGCCGCCAGCATCAGGGCTGAGCATGTTAAATTAGGGAAATGTATCCATATCATGCACCATGGTAAAATTGGTTCTGAAATTTATTCTATTAAAGAATTACGTAAGTACATTTCGTTTAATAATCATAAGGAAAATGGCTTCTATCATGAGGTCCATCTTTCTTACCCGCGCAAAGTTATTCCTGAGAATATGAAAGTTGTACTGAGACAGCCCATTGAGTAGCTTGGCTTGGTACAACGGAATCAGTTCGGCTGGTTGGCATAACAATGTGCTAACACTTGCCGCTTTCAGATAAATAATAGGAGACATTTCTATGGGTGTGGAATTCCCACAAAAATTTACAGTTAATACAACCATTGCTTATCTTGCTGAAAAACATGGGTTGAATAAAAAACAAATTAAGGAATTATTTGATTCTTTTTTTGAGTTGGTCGAACAAGGTATGTTTACCGGTAATCGTGTTCCCTTGGGCACTATTGGTAAAATTTATACGCACATGAAACCTGCTACAAAGGAACGTTCGGGTGTTAGCCCTGCTACTGGTGAGCCTATTACTATTAAGGCCAAACCAGCAACTCTTGTGCCTAAGTTCAGCTTCACAAAGAATTTTAAAGAAAAAGTAAAAACTTCTTCCGCGTAAGCTCGCAGATGACGTCATAACTGCCCGCATCGCGTAACCGGTGGGGGCAGTTATGGTTTTTTCTTTAGGTGCAAAAGTAGTGTGCGGTGCGCTAAGGCTTCTGCGCTGGCTGCGGTGCCAGGCAGGGGGGAGTGTAGCCAGCAGTGCTGCACTGGTTTTATTGTGTACAGCTTGTACGAAACCAGTGCCGCCGACGCTCCATGAGGTTCTGAGCGGAGGTCAGCGTCAATACCACGTTAGACAATGCGCCGAATGCCATGGCGGTGGAGGCCTTGGCGGCAGCAGTGCCACCAAACATGTTTCGTTAAAGAGCTATGAGCGTCCCGCCAGCTTAAAAAAGCTTCAACAAACACCCGCACGCGCAACGCCGCGCGCATTGGCAGTCATGTTGCGTACGGGATTGCCCAATCATACATTGTTGGAATACGGTCATGCTTACCCGTTTCTGAGCGATGAAGAACTCCTCAGCATTGCGTTTTATACAGCAGTGCTGATAGGCAGCCTAAATCCGCAAACAGCTGCGGCGACTGAATGGACGCCTGCGGCATTGCAAGCCTTACACGCTGAGCTGAGTGAGGAGCGCTGAACAAGGCGCACAACGCGTGTTTGCAACAGTCAGCACAGTCACAAGCGAGCATTCTTTATGCCGTTAAGACTACAAACTGCCCGCATGAGCCGCCCGCCCGTTGCTTGCTAAAAGAACATTGTAGGAAATCCTGCAATGCCCGCCAGCATTGGCGATATTTCCGTGACGGGATTGAAAATAGGCAGCCTAAATCCACAAACAGCTGCGGCGACCTGAATAGACATCTGCGGTATCGCAAGCCTTACGCCGCGCTGAGCTGTACGCTGAACGTCAGCGCAACGGCGTGTTTGCAACAGTCAGCACAGTCACAGCGAGCATTCTTTATGCCGTTAAGACTACAAACTGCCCGCATGAGCCGCCCGCCCGTTGCTTGCTAAAAGAACATTGCAGGAAACCTGCAATGCCCTGAAGTTTCAGTGTCAGCACTAATGTAGCGGTGGTTAATCGTGTTGTTGTTGATAGTACTTGTACTGTTTAAAGTATGAAGCTTGCATAACAGCTATGATGCCGCCAGCATTGGCGATATTTCCGTGACGGGATTGAAAATATAGGCAGCCTAAATCCACAAACAGCTGCGGCGACCTGAATGGACGTCTGCGGCATCGCAAACCTTACACGCTGAGCTGAGAGCGCTGAACGTCAGCGCAACGCGTGTTTGCAACAGTCAGCACAGTCACAGCGAGCATTCTTTATGCCGTTAAGACCACAAACTGTCCGCATGAGCCAGCCCGCCCGTTGCTTGCTAAAAGAACATTGCAGGAAACCTGCAATGCCCGCCAGCATTGGCGATATTTCCGTGACGGGATTGATAATAGGCAGCCTAAATCCACAAACAGCTGTGGCGATTGAATGAACATCTGCGGTATCGCAAGCCTTACGCCGCGCTGAGCTGTACGCTGAACGTCAGCGCAACGGCGTGTTTGCAACAGTCAGCACAGTCACAGCGAGCATTCTTTATGCCGTTAAGACCACAAACTGCCCGCATGAGCCGCCCCGCCCGTTGCTTGCTAAAAGAACATTGCAGGAAACCTGCAATGCCCGCCAGCATTGGCGATATTTCTGTGACGGGATTGAAAATAGGCAGCCTAAATCCACAAACAGCTGTGGCGATTGAATGAACATCTGCGGTATCGCAAGCCTTACGCCGCGCTGAGCTGTACGCTGAACGTCAGCGCAACGGCGTGTTTGCAACAGTCAGCACAGTCACAGCGAGCATTCTTTATGCCGTTAAGACCACAAACTGCCCGCATGAGCCGCCCCGCCCGTTGCTTGCTAAAAGAACATTGCAGGAAACCTGCAATGCCCGCCAGCATTGGCGATATTTCTGTGACGGGATTGAAAATAGGCAGCCTAAATCCACAAACAGCTGCGGCGACTGAATGGACATCTGCGGTATCGCAAGCACGCCGCGCTGAGCTGTACGCTGAACGTCAGCGCAACGGCGTGTTTGCAACAGTCAGCACAGTCACAGCGAGCATTCTTTATGCCGTTAAGACCACAAACTGCCCGCATGAGCCGCCCGCCCGTTGCTTGCTAAAAGAACATTGTAGGAAATCCTGCAATGCCCGCCAGCATTGGCGATGTTTCCGTGACGGGATTGATAATAGGCAGCCTAAATCCGCAAACAGCTGCGGCGACTGAATAGACGCCTGCGGCATCGCAAGCCTTACACGCTGATAAGCGCTGAACGTCAGCGCACCGCGTGTTTGCAACAGTCAGCACAGTCACAGCGAGCATTCTTTATGCCGTTAAGACTACAAACTGCCCGCATGAGCCGCCCGCCCGTTGCTTGCTAAAAGAACATTGCAGGAAACCTGCAATGCCCTGAAGTTTCAGTGTCAGCACTAATGTAGCGGTGGTTAATCGTGTTGTTGTTGATAGTACTTGTACTGTTTAAAGTATGAAGCTTGCATAACAGCTATGATGCCGCCAGCATTGGCGATATTTCCGTGACGGGATTGATAATAGGCAGCCTAAATCCACAAACAGCTGCGGCGACTGAATGGACGCCTGCGGCATTGCAAGCCTTACACGCTGAGCTGAACGCTGAACGTCAGACAAGCAGGATGAATGCAGACCATTGAAGACCGGTGGGCTTCAATAATCGTCAGTTCCCACTTCTTCGTTTATTTCTTCGTCCGTGTTGACAGGGCGAGTGGTATTTAGCAAGGATTGTTCAAGGACACCTTTTGAGCGGCAGCGGATTTTAAAGTCATCAATGTCTTTAAATCCTACGTAGCCTTTTAGGGTACTGAAGTAGTAGGTATTGGTTTCATTGTCTGTGATGACTTTACCGCTTTTTAGCTGGTTGGTGGTGGTCAGCACGTAGAGGACGTTGACGCTGAGCTGTGTGCGGTCATTGCTGCGCGGGGTGAAAAAGAGGCTGGCCTGCCCGCTGAGGGCGCTTTCATAACGGACGTGCAATCGCTGTCCGTTGGCTTGGAATGCTTGGATATATTGAATGGGGGCCGCTAATTCATGTTCTAGGTGTTTAGTGCCGGAGAGGCGTTTATCTTTGACGCTGAGTGAACCGCAGGTGACGTAAGTGGCGGGTTCATTGAGGCGGAAGGAGAGACTGATGATGCCCGCGTCGCGGTCGCTGTTTTCAATGAAAAACGCCTGTTTTTTCAGCTGTGCCAGTGAGCGCTCCCAGGCCTCGTGTGACGGCACTTTGAGGGTAAGGTTGTGTTTGACGGGGCGCTGCTCAGGACTGTTATAGTCAGTGCTCTTGGGCGTGCTGCTGCACTGGCTGATAAACGTGAACATCAGAATACTGAGTGCGCTTAGGACACTGTTGCGGATGATGGTGAGGATAATAAAATAACGCTGCATGAGTAAGACTACTGAAAGTTATGAATGGACGCTGAGGCTGTACGGCGGCGTTCCAACCAGACACTGAGTGCTTGCAGGACAATGTAGCTGCCCATTATACCAAGCCAGTAACGCAGACTTCCGCGGATAATACTGACGTGCAAACTACCGAAAATGAAAGTGAAATAAATTAAAAAACGCGAGCGTTCCCACCAACTTTTGAGCAATCGCTGCGCGTAATGATTACTGGTGATGCCAATGATCAACGCGCTGATGGCGGCAAGTGCACCCCAGGACCAGTTGCTTTGCAGGTTGCTGATGGCGGTGAGCGCGGCGTTGAAATTGCGAATGCTGAGGGCAATGAATAAGCTATGCAGTAAAAACAGCCAGCTGCTGAGCACAATCAGTTCGCGATTGTAGCGATGAAACCAACGGAAGCCGTGCGCAATGCCGCCCAACGGTGCCAACAGGCGCGCGCAGACGGGAGCAAACATGATGACGAGGAAAATACCCCAGGCGTCATAGCCAACACTGCTGGCAAAACGCTTGAATACAGGGAGTGGAATGTTTTCGTAAAGGTAGAAGCCGCGCAGGGTGTAAGCAATGGGGATGAGCACATAACAGAGGAATTGGATAAACTGGCGTGTGCGTGACATGGCAATGTTATTAATGAACCAAACTTATGTGGGTTTTTGTTATGCGGGTTTTTGTTATGCGGGCTTTTGACTAAGCTGAGTGCAGGTTGTTATTGATGGACTATTTTTGTGGTGCAGCTGTAGCGGTGGGGGGTTGTATTGTGGCGGGGAGGGATTGTTGGAGCTGATAAAAAGCAAGCAGTTCGCTGATGAGCTGAGGCAGTAAGTCCAGGGGATATTGCGATGCGGCATCCGAGCGTGCGCGGGCGGGCTGCGGATGCGCTTCAATGAAAATGCCGTGGGCGCCGGCGGCTACTTGGGCATGTGCCAGCAAGCGCAGGTACTCGCGCGTACCGCCTGAATGAGTGCCTTGGGCAGCGGGTTTTTGGATGGAATGGGAGGCATCGTAAACGTAGCTGAGACCCAGCGCTTTAAGCTGGGCGATGGTGCGAAAATCGACAACAAGGTCGCCGTACCCAAAAAAACTGCCGCGTTCACAGACGGCAACCGCAGCAGTTCCACCGCTGGCGCGAAATTTTTCAACGGCGTTGCCCAGTTCATGAGCAGCCATAAATTGCGCTTTTTTAATGTGCAGCGGGCGGCCTGTTTGCGCGGCTGCAATATAAAGATCGGTCTGCCGTGCCAGGAATGCAGGAATTTGCAGGACGTCAAGCGTGGCGGCGGCTTCGGGAATCATGGCGGGTGTGTGGACATCGGAGAGGATGGGGAGTTGGAATTCAGTGCGCACAGCTTTGAGCATTTTAAGGCCCTCGCTCAGACCGGGGCCGCGATAACTGCTCAGTGAAGAACGATTGGCTTTATCAAAAGAAGCCTTGAAAATAACCGGCAGCGCGTGGCGTTGTTCTAAGTCCTTGAGAACACGCGCAACAGTACTGAGCTGCGCGGCATCCTCAATGACACAAGGACCGGCAATGAGAAAGAAGTGTGTTTGTGGAAACAGTGTGGCGGTGGGAAGTGAAGCTGCCATAAAAAATTCAGTTGCGCGGAAGCTGCAGCTCCTGGCCTGGGTGAATAAGATGCGGGTTGCTGAGCAGCTCGCTGTTAAGCTCATAAATTTCACGCCAGCGCCACGCGTCGCTCAGCAAGGCTTCAGCAATGCGCCAAAGACAATCGCGCCGCTCAGGATTGAGCTTAACAGTATAAAAATGCTCCGTCGTCTCAATGACCTCTGCCACAGCAGTGATGTCAAATTGTGCAAGCAGCTTGCGGGCAGCTTCAATGGCTATCAGGGAGGCGGGATATTCTGCCAGCTCAAGGGTATTTTGGGCGATAACCCGCTCAGCGTTGGCGGCGTCTAGTAATGAGAGTTGCTCTGTGACAGTGGCAATGGGGCGCAGCTTAGCACTCAGCGCGGCAATTTCATTAATGAGCGCCTGGAGCGCTAAGCGGATGGCATTGTCAGCAGAAGTTTTAGCGGTTTTGTAAGCGCTTTTGGCTTTGGCATTTTTAGGGCTCTTTTTTTCTTTAACAATGTTGGCTTCACCGCTGGCGAAGGTGGTTTCGGCATGGCTCAAGGCGTCTTGGGCAAGCCGTGCAGCTTCTGCCTGAGTGGCGAGAGTTATGCTGCTGAGCGCCGCTTCACGCTCTCTGAGGGGAGCGAGGGTACCGCAGGCACTGAAGGCAAGGGCGCTGGCAAGTCCAAAAACAAGGACAGTAAAACGTTGCGGAGCACGGTTAGCGGGAGGTGCTGGCAACGGTGAGTTTAGGCGAGTAGGTTTTTTCATAATAGCTGTTCATAAGTGTTATTGTGATGACTGGGCGGCAACAAAGTTGGCGCGGGTGGTTTGTTTGTGGTTATGCATTTAAGATGTCAACAAGAATGGCGAGCGTTTCTTGAAGGTAAAGATCACGGGTGAGGTCGTTTTGCCATTGTTCCTGCTGGAGCAGGCGTTCTTCAGCGCCGCTTTGCGCACGTTCGACGGGACTGAGCGGGGTTGCTTTGGCGTTGAAGTTCAGCGGTTGTGAGAGGTCAACCTTGAACTGGGCAAGCGTTTTAAGATACTGTTCACGTTCGCTGAGGGCGGTGGCGTATTGTAATGGAAAACGCGTTTGATTTTGGCGCGTTTGTATGAGCACACTGCGTTTGACAATATTCTGAAACGTGGGGTTGGCGGAAATACGTTTTTCACTGGCTACCACAAGCTCGGGAATGGGATAGCGGAAGTTGGCCCATTTATTGAAAATAGTGGGGCCTAGGGAGTCATTGGTGAATGCGCTTTCTTGTTTAAGCGGTATGGTGAGATTGGGGAGAATGATGTCCGGGCGCACCCCGCGTGTTTGTGTGCTTTCGCCGGTGATGCGATAGTACTTTTGAATGGTGAACTTGAGGTAACCGAGATCATTGCCGAAACTGGCGGCCTCGGGAAGTTTGTTAAGCGAAAAGAGTGTTTGCACGGTGCCTTTGCCAAAACTTTGCGCACCCACGCCAATGATCAGCGCGCGTTTATAATCTTGCAGCGCGGCGGAGAAAATTTCCGACGCCGATGCACTGCTGCCATTGATTAACACCACAACGGGGGCACTGAAGACAATGGCAGGATCTTCGTCTTTGTAAGCGGGATATTCACGGGAATTATCGCGCACGCGGATGATCGGACCCTGTGAAATAAAGAGGCCGCTCATTTGAATAGCGTCCTCCAGCGAGCCGCCGCCGTTATTGCGTAAATCAAAAATGAGACCTTCAATATTTTGTTCATTGAGGTTGTTCAGTGCGCGCCTAACGTCGCCGCTGGAGCTGCGTTCGTTGGTGTCGTTGAAGTTGCGATAAAATTTGGGCAGGTAAATGTACCCGTAGTCTTTTTGCTGATGGCTGAGGATAGCGGAACGTGCGTAGGTTTCTTCTAAAATGATTTTATCGCGGACAATGGGAATGATGACAATTTCACCACTTTCTTTTTTAACGGTCAGCTTGACAAGTGTGCCTTTTTTGCCGCGGATAAGGCTGAGGACCTCGTTGAGCGCAATGTTTTGCACATCAATAAATTTACCTTCACTTTGCGCAACTCTCATGATGCGATCGCCTGCTTGCAGTTCTTTTTGGCGATAAGATGCACCGCCCGGGACAATGCGCACAACTTCCACAAGCCCGATGGGATCCTTGCGAATTTCGGCGCCAATGCCTTCCAGTTGTCCCGAAAGGCGAATATCGAAAGTTTCTTTTTGGACGGGCGGCAAGTACGTGGTGTATTCATCGTAGGTCTGCCCGATAGCGGTTAAATAGTAATCCAGATAATCCTTTTGCGTGAGGTTTTCAAGCGTGGCGAATAAACGTTTGGTGGAATTCATGACGTCTGTTTGTACGTCTTTGACGGCGGCGGCGAAGTTAGTGGAAGCAGTGTCTGCATCATCACTACGATCATTATCGTCACGGGGTGCGGGTTTGGCAGCGGACGAATTATTGTTGTCAAGGTTGGCAGTGGGCTGTGAGAAATTGGTATCGGGCAAGAATTTTATCAGTGCTTGCGAGAGTGTTTGATATTTGAGACGCTGATGCCAACGTTCTATGAGTTCCGCCTCAGTTTGCGAGTACGGGAGCGTTTTGTAATCACTGTTGAAATATTCTTCTTTGCTGAAATCAAGCGGTGTTGCAAAAAATTGCTCAAGCTCTGTTTGCAGCATGGGAATGCGTTGCTGCAAGAATACTTTTGTTTGTGCGGGAAGCGCCAGCAGCTCATCAAGGTTATTTTTCGGAATTTTGAGCTTTTCCAACTCCTTAACATCCCCGGCGGTAAGAAAGATCTTATAACGGTCAACTTCTTTTAGATAATGTGTGAAAATTTCAGAAAAAAGCTGCTCATTAATGGATTTTTTGAAGAAATGGTACTGACTGAGGACGCGCAGATTGGCACTGAGGAGGAAACTTTCTTCCTTGAGTGTGGATTTTGAATTCACTGACGAGACTAGCGTCAGTGAGAGTATAAAGATGAAAAGTGCGTTTTTTTTCATAAAGTTTTTATAAAGAATTGTCAATACCAGGATAGTAGCATCAACTATATTATACGGTATGCTTTTATTTTTGCAACATATTATTTATGCAAAATAAATGAGAAGGACTTCAACAATTTATAAAAAAAACACTGAATTTACTTAAAATCATTTTACAATCTTTCTTTTATGGTGCAAGGACTTTGTGTGCCATAGTGAATATTGAACGAAAAAGCGATTTTTAACTGATGAGCGCAAATTCTGTGAAGACGTATCGGCAACTGGGCAGCAGGGTGCAAACGCTTGTTTTGCCGCTGTTTTTGGGGGCATTGGTGCTTTGGCTGGTCATTTATGGCTGGCGTTTATACTGGGTGAGCCAGGAGCGTAAAGTAGCCACAGCTGTCCAGCGCGTGCTCACTGATTTTGCGGCATTGGAATTTGAGGAAGGGACGCTTGCTTATGAGGATGCCTTGGGTGATTTTGCAGCAAGGTTTAACGCGCTTTACACAGAAAATCCGCGACTTTCCAATGGAAAACGCGCACTTTATCATACCGCACTGACACAATATTTAATGGGAGAGTATAGCGCTGCGCTTGAGAATTTTGAGCGATTGCAGCAGCAGAGCCCGAAGTTTTATTTGGCGCCGCAAGCTTTATATTTTCATGCGTTGACTTTGGAAGAATTGGGGCAGTTCCGTGATGCTATTGGCATCTTGGAGAATTATGAAGAGTTTTACGGCGTAGCGAGCTTTTTACAACAGGAAGTCACTTTGACAAAGGCGCGCAATTATGCCTGGTTGGAAGAATGGAAACAAGCAGAAACACTTTGCCAGTCGCTTTTGTTGGATGTTGCTGCTGCAGCGGACGTGTTAGGCGGTGTTGCTGTCACTGCCCCCAGGACACTAGCTGAACAGCAGGCGGCAGTTTACAGCGATAAAGCGCGTGAGCTTTTAGATCTAATCAGAATTACGCGCAGCAGTCCTGAGCGGACTGAAGACGCCTCATGACTTAGTGGCGCGCTATTGGCTTTATTTTTATTTAAGCAAACATTTAACTACTTTTGGGAACGATGGCAAGCTCATCACTAATAGAGTCTGTAAAACAATGATGATTATGCTTTTCAGTGAATGGTGTGACAGTCTTTAGCATTTAGTTGCAAAAGCTGGAGGCTGTGAGCTAGGTAGAGAGGGGACGGGCAGGAAGCGGGTAACTTCCTGCCCTAAGATGAACCTACTTTTGGGAGGATTTTCGGCTTACCTTGTTTTTAACATCGGAGTCTTAAAGGATAAACTTTAAGACTTTATCCTTGCTTCTAAATGCGTCCATTTTCGCAGGATGCTGCGGCGCTATCAAAATTAAGCTTGTAAATTCCGTCTATTATGAATAGATGGAAACAGACATAGGCCCCTGGCCACGGTGCAGCAGTACTGGTACGTACTGTGGTGTCCTGGTGTGGCAGGGGAACTTGTTGTTTAATGACAATGATGGCACTAAGCGCACGCGCCCTTAAGCTTTGTGGGAAGTTTCTCGGCAGCGTTTTTTGTTTGTTGGCTGCTGTTGGCAGTACACCCAACACGACGCTTTCAGCTGCTGCGCTTGCAGGACCACCGGCGGCGAGCGCACCATGGCACAGTCAGGCCCCCCAACACGATAATCCTTTTCTGCCGCTTGGCACCACCGCCCAAACACTAAGTCCCCCAACACCTGCCTGGCTCCAATCGCAGACCGCACACAGTTCGCTTAAGCTTGTTTTTCTGCTGGACAATAGTGGAAGTATGCGGCAAAACGATCCGCAGAATCATCGTTTTACAGCCATTACGAAGCTTTTTAAACAATCGTCGGTCAGTCGCTATGTCGCGCAGGTTGCGGTTATTGTTTTCAGCAATCAGGCACAGCTGTTTATTCCATTCACCAGCGCAGCCAATTTTCCGCGTGTCTTTGCCAAGCGTCTGGCAGCAGTTTTTCCAAGTGCTGCGCGCACGGAAACATTTTTTTCACAGGGAAAAACAGATCTAGATCTTCCATTTCAAACACTCAAACGGCTACTGAGCACACAAGCGCAGCCTGGGCAGACAGCAGTTATCTTGCTTTCAGATGGCGTTTCCAGTACACAATATCAGGGTACGCATCAGTTTTTGGTGGATGCGCGTATTCCTGTTTTTACAATTGGTTATCATCAATTTATGCAGTCCGCTGCTAAGCGCACAGCAGGAGGACAGCAAGCTGCCAGTTTCAATGAAGCTTTTCTGCGCACCCTGGCAGCTGCCAACAATGGCGAGTTTTGGCCCGCTTCGCCTGCCTCCATCCGCAAGGTTTACAGCAAGGCAGTGAAGAACGTTGTCACAGCGGTTTCACCGCTGCTGGCAGCGCCCAAACGCCATTATGCTCCCAATGAGCTCATTGTTTTAGGTTACCAGCTGCCAAAACATAATACTGAGGCGCCGCTGCGCCGCTGTACGCTGAGCGGCAGCACGCAGCCGCAGGGACAGCGGCGCAGCTCTCCACAACCGCTGAGCTTAGTGAAAAGCACGACGGTCAAGCTGCAGCCGCTTAGCCAGCAATTTTTTTTTGCTCCACTCCCCATCGGCGTTTATTCAATGAAACTCACATTGCGCTGTGCAGCGGGTATGAACGTGACCAAACGTTTTACACTCACTAGCAGTAGTGAACATGCGCCGGTGACCATTGCAGAGCCTGTTATTTTACGGCAGCGTGCTGCGGGGGCTTCTGCCGCCACTCAGTATTTACAGCTTAGCGCTGTTAGCCCTGTGACCGTGTTGCATTTGCAGTATTATGCTGCCGATGCTAAAACATCAGCGGCGGTTGTGCAGACTCCGCTTGTTGTCTTCCCACTCAGCCCGTACACACTTAAACGCGGTGATGAGCAATTACAACCTTATCAGGTGGTGCAGACGCTTGCGGCGGCGTCTTTGGCTTCAACGGGTGTGATTGAGCTTGTGAGTTCGCAGGGACATTTCCTTTTTCATGCAAAATTGCAACTGGCTGCAGCGCCGCGTCTGCCTGCACCGCTGCGCCATGCCTCACGTGCTGTGCAGCTGGGGCAGCGATAGTCAATTATCACGGTTTGCTGACATTGGTTGGGGGTGGGATTTTTTGACAAGCTTTTAACGGGCTTTGATAAATGCAAAGGTTTTTGCAGCAGCTGTTTGTAAACAACTCAGTGTTTGTATCAGCTGTTACTCAGCCTGTACACACTTAAACGCGGTGATGAGCAATTACAGCCTTATCAGGTGGTGCAGATGCTTGCGGCGGCGTCTTTGATTTCAACGGGTGTGATTGAGCTTGTGAGTTTGCAAGGACATTTCCTTTTTCATGCAAAATTGCAACTGGCTGCAGCGCCGCGTCTGCCTGCACCGCTGCGCCATGCCTCACGTGCTGTGCAGCTGGGGCAGCGATAGTCAATTATCACGGTTTGCTGACATTGGTTGGGGGTGGGATTTTTTGACAAGCTTTTAACGGGCTTTGATAAATGCAAAAGTTTTTGCAGCAGCTGCTTGTAAACAACTCAGTGTTTGTATCAGCTGTTACTCAGCCTGTACACACTTAAACGCGGTGATGAGCAATTACAGCCTTATCAGGTGGTGCAGACGCTTGCGGCGGCGTCTTTGATTTCAACGGGTGTGATTGAGCTTGTGAGTTCGCAGGGACATTTCCTTTTTCATGCAAAATTGGAACTGGCTGCAGTGCCGCGTATGCCTGCACCGCTGCGCCATGCTTCACGTGCTGTGCAGCTGGGGCAGCGATAGTCAATTATCACGGTTTGCTGACATTGGTTGGGGATGGGGTTTTTTGACAAGCTTTTAACGAGCTTTGATAAATGCAAAGGTTTTTGCAGCAGCTGTTTGTAAACAACTCAGTGTTTGTATCAGCTGTTACTCAGCCTGTACACACTTAAACGCGGTGATGAGCAATTACAACCTTATCAGGTGGTGCAGACGCTTGCGGGGGCGTCTTTGGCTTCAACGGGTGTGATTGAGCTTGTGAGTTCGCAAGGACATTTCCTTTTTCATGCAAAATTGCAACTGCCTGCACCGCTGCGCCATGCCTCACGTGCTGTGCAGCTGGGGCAGCGATAGTCAATTATCAGGGTTTGCTGACATTGGTTGGGGGTGGGGTTTTTGACAAGCTTTTAACGGGCTTTGATAAATGCAAAGCTTTTGCAGCAGCCTGTACGCAGGTATTGTTGACAAGTACATCGCTGCTTTCACCAGCGAAACGCAGCTGCGTCAAGGGTACGTGTTTGAGGGAGCTATGTTTAATGAGCGCCGCCGGCAATCCTGTTGCCAGCTCGCCTGTAAGCACCAACAAAGGCGGTGAGGCGTTGCTGGTAAACGATTGTCTGTAATGTCTGTGGCAGCGTGTTTCAGTGCCTGGCAAGGGCATTGGGAAGTGCTGCTGTCTCAGCGCGCGGGGCTGTTAATGAACGCAGCGGTTTTTTAACGAGCTTTGATAAATGTAAAGGTTTTTGCAGCAGCTGCTTGTAGACAACTCAGTGTTTGTGTCAGCTGTTTGGTAGTTTGGTGTGTGGGATTGGGAAGGGTAAAAAAAGCTTTTGCAGCAGCCTGTGCGCAGGTATTGTTGACAAGTACATCGCTGCTTTCACCAGCGAAACGCAGCTGCGCTAAGGGTACGTGTTTGAGGGAACTATGTTTAATGAGCGCCGCCGGCAATCCTGTTGCCAGCTCGCCTGTAAGCACCAACAAAGGCGGTGAGGCGTTGCTGGTAAACGATTGTCTGTAATGTCTGTGGCAGCGTGTTTCAGCTGCGCGGCTGTTAATGAACGCAGCGGTTTTTTAACGAGCTTTGATAAATATAAAGGTTTTTGCAGCAGCTGTTTGTAGACAACTCAGTGTTTGTGTCAGCTGTTTGGTAGTTTGGTGTGTGGGATTGGGAAGGGTAAAAAAAGCTTTTGCAGCGCCGCCGGCAATCCTGCTGCCAGCTCGCCTGTAAGCACCAACAAAGGCGGTGAGGCGTTGCTGGTAAACGATTGTCTGTAATGTCTGTGGCAGCGTGTTTCAGCTGCGCGGCTGTTAATGAACGCAGCGGTTTTTTAACGAGCTTTGATAAATATAAAGGTTTTTGCAGCAGCTGCTTGTAGACAACTCAGTGTTTGTGTCAGCTGTTTGGTAGTTTGGTGTGTGGGATTGGGAAGGGTAAAAAAAGCTTTTGCAGCAGCCTGTGCGCAGGTATTATTGACAAGTACATCGCTGCTTTCACCAGCGAAACGCAGCTGCGCCAAGGGCACGTGTTTGAGGGAACTATGTTTAATGAGCGCCGTTGGCAATCCTGCTGCCAGCTCGCCTGTAAGCACTAGCAAAGGCGGTGAGGCATTGCTGACAAACATTTGGATTGGGGCTTGAGCATTATTGTCTGCGGCAGCGTGTTTCAGTGCCTGGCAGGGGTTGAACATCCATTCTTCGTAAATGAGGGCAGGCAGGGCGCTGGGAAGCGTTGCTGTCTCAGCGGGGCTGAGCTGCGCGGCTGCTAATGAACGCAGCGGTTGAAATTGCCTGCTGTTCAGGCGATCTTGACAGAGCCAGAGGTGGTGCTGAAACAATGCGGTTAATTCCCATGCTCCTTCCTCCCTTGTTTTTTGGGAGATGGCGGCTGTTAGCTCTGCTGCTGTTGGAAATTTTTGTCTGGCAGCGGCGGCAAGCAGCTGCGGCAGCTTGCCAAGTTGTTGGTTGTTCTGAAAGTGGCTCATGACGTAATTGAGATAGCCATGGGCATCCAGATAATAAGCGGTGGCGGGTTGCGAATTTTGCTGCTGCGGTTCAATGATGGGTTGTTTTTGCAGGTATTTGAGGGCTTTATTGAGCTGCTGGCTGAGGGCGCCGGCGTTTGAACAGCTGGGAGCTTGGCTGCAGGCGCTACTGAGCGCGCGCAGCTGCTGGCTGAGCGTCCACGGCAACTCGCCAAGATGATCGTAACCCGGTGGAACAATATTCTCAAAAAGCACGCGCTCAATGCGCGCCGCCCGCTTGCTCATAAGTGCCAGTGCCGCGCGTGTGGCATAACCTTGTGCCAGCAATGTGATGCTGTGATGATCGGCCATGGTCATGAACGCTGCCACACTTTCTGCGTAGTGTGCGCTGCTGTAACGCGTGTGGATGCCGTCAGTAGCTTCGGTGTTTTTTTCGCTGAGGCAGGCGCTGAAAAATGATAAATAGGCAGCGGCGCGCTCAGCGGGCGGGATGTGGGTGTTTTTTGTCTGAGTTACGGCTTGCGGGCAGCCATGCTGCTGCTGAGCTCCCGCCAACCATAAAATGACAGGTCCCTGCCAGTTCAGCACTTTGCGGATAAGCAGCAGCTGTTCACCCAGACGCGTGCCAAGTGTTCGCGCGTGCGCGTTTGTCTTCAGCAACACTTCACCTGCTGTGCCCAGCTTCAATTCATGGCTGAGCACGTAAAGCGGCGTGTATTGTGTTTGTTTGCTCCCACTCAACCAGATCCCGCTCAAGGGAAGTCCGCTTATTGGATTATCCTGTGTTGGCGGCGGAATGAACTGAAAACAGCGCGGCGTTTTCGCCAAAGCAGCACTTGTCCTCAATGCCGTAAGCGGCGCAGGACACTTGGTGAGCCTGATAACAGACGATTCTTTTGCCAGCCGTTCAATGGCAGCTTTGGGAATACTGGCGCAGCTGCTGAGCATCAACACGGCACCCAAGCCAAACCACCACCACGCGCTCTTGTGCTGCCGCATCATTAAAAATTTCATTGTTAAGCACCCTGTTAAGGAGTTATCATGACCTTTTCTATCATGACCTTTTCTATCATGACCTTTTCAGCTCTTAGTGTTATCGGCTGAAAAACGGCTTTCTTTATGTGTTTTCTGAATTGGGGGCAGTCCCTCTAGTTCGAGGATCTGGTGTACCACGCTGTCATCGTGATGAGAGCCCAGTACAGCTGTAGCGGCTGCTTTCAATGTATTTGTGCCGTTTCCCATACAGTACGCCTGTCCATTGTGGCGGCGGGCAGCATTTAGCAGTGAGAGATCATTGACATTATCGCCGAAAACCACTAAGTTTTGTGCATGGATGCCTAGGCGTTTGGCGACAAAAAGCGCCCCGTGTCCTTTGGTGGCTAGGTGGCTTTGAATAGTGGTCCATTCATAAGTTGTGTTTCCGATGACACCCCGGCCCATGGGATAGATCACCAGCTGCGCGGCGATGGGACTGGTTTGCAGCTCTTTGATAAGCGCGGCGCCTTTGACGGGCTCTTCAATAAGCGTGAATGAAACCGTTGCTTTTTCATGAAAATGGTCTTGAAACGCTTCTACAATGATGCGCGGATCCTGCTGTGCGCGGCGTTCTGCCACAAACGCGGCAAGTGCTGCATTATGGCGGGAAACGGGCGGCACTGCACAAAATGGCATATTGGTGTTGCAGAGCTTGCCTGATGCTAAAAAGACGGCAGCGGCAGCGCTGAAACGCTTGCTGATGAACTTTACAATGTCCAGCGGCAGCGCGGCAAAATAGGCTTCAGTTGTGGCAGCGTAGTCGGTGATCCAGCCGCCGTTCATATGGATAATGGGAAGCTTGAGCGGAAGGTCGCCAAGGCACTCGCGGATAGTTGTTAGACTGCGCGCACTGGCAATTGTAAAATTCAGCCCATTGCTGAGTAATTGCCTCAGCTGGCTGCGTGTAAATGATGACAGTTCACCAGCTGCGTTAAGCAATGTCCCATCTAAATCGCTAATGTAAAGACGTGATGATGGCATTTCAGCGAATTTTTAATGAAGCAAGGGCAATAAGCGCAAGCAATGCGCCGATAATCCAAAAACGCGCGATGATCTTGCTTTCTTTCATGCCCATAAGTTCAAAATGATGATGCAGCGGCGCCATTTTAAAAAAGCGCCGTCTGGTCAATTTGAAATAACCAATCTGAATAATGACCGAGAGCGTTTCAACAACAAAGACCCCGCCAATGATCGGCAGCAGCAGCTCCTGTTTGAGCAGCAATGCCGCCAGCCCAATGCTGCCGCCTAAGGCTAAGGAGCCGGTATCGCCCATGAATATTTGCGCGGGATGTGAATTGTACCAGAGAAATCCCAAACAGCTGCCGGCCACTGCGCTCAAAACTACCGTCAGCTCGCCAATATTGGAAATAAACGGTATTTTTAAGTAATCTGCAATGATGCTGTGCCCGGTGGCATAACTGAGGACAATAAAGGTGCTGAAAATAAACAATGAGAGCCCGGCGGCAAGCCCGTCCAAGCCATCGCTCAGATTAACGGCATTGCTGCTGGCAATGAGCAAGAGCAGCGCAAAAAGCCAATAACCTTTGCCAAGCTCCAGCCACAACTGTTTGGCAAATGGGATGAGGACATGGGTGGCGTTGAGCGTGATGGTCGTATCGACATCCTGCAATGTAAACTGCGGCTGCAGCTTTAACATCAGAAAGATGATCAGCAATGCAAAAACGCTTTCGATGAGCAGTTTATTGGTCCAGTAAATGCCGCGTCCATGGTTACGCGTGTGTTTGATATAATCATCGCTGAAACCGATGGCGGAGAAGCCCACAAGCGTCAATGTAGCCAGCAGCGTGTAAGGATTATCCCAACGGCCAGCGATCAGCAAGGCCATAAGAATGGCCAGCAGCATGACCAGTCCGCCCATGGAAGGTGTGCCGCTTTTTTTTGCGTGACTCTTCGGCATAAATTTGCGCGGCTGGTGGTTTTGTTTGCCCATTTTCTCAATGTAAATTTTGCCGATGAGAATGGTGAACAGCATGCCCAATGTAGCGGCAATGAGCGAACGGAATGTAATATAACGGAAAAGATTGAGACCGCCTAAGTATTCGGAGAGCGGGTAAATAAAATGATAAAGCACGGGAAAAGGGAAATGAAACGCTCAGTAAATAGCTTAGGTTATGGCGGTACTGTGATGTGTTTGCAGGTTTTGGATAATGGCACTTAGCTGCATGCCGTGTGACGCTTTAAAGGCAAAAAGTGTTTGCGGCAAACAATGGGTGCTCAGCGCCGCGCTGAGCGCTGCAGCGGCGTTTGCGGCATAATGCCGTGTGTTGAACTGGTGCTGCAATGCCCGATAAACGTGAACCATTTTACTCCCGTAACAATAAATTACAAGTTTGGCAGGAACAGCAGTTTTGGCAGCTGCTGCCAGCTCCTTGCCCAATGTGCGATGAAGTTTATTGCTATAAGTCCCTAATTCTAACATGTCCCCCAGTACCAGGACAAGCTCTCTGAGCTGGGGCAATTGTGTGAGTGGGAGCAGATAATGGATGAAGGCGCTCATGGAAGCAGGATTGGCATTGTAGGCATCGTTGAGGATGAGCTGGCGTTTGTTTTTGGGGCTGATGGCGATGATTTCTGTGCGCCCGGCGGGCGGTGTATAGGCAGCCAGCGCGTTTGCCAGCGCTGATGGCGGCAATGACAGCATTGCACTGAACGCGCTGCCCAGCGGTGCCAGCGCGGCGGCAAAAGGCTTGCAGCCGCGCAATGTGAAGACGCGTTTTGCTAAATTCAGCTGGGTGCTGAACTGAAATGCACTGGTTAAACTGAGCGTGCTGTGGGCAGTACTGGCGATCGTGCATGATTTGAGCGCGGCGGCGCGCACACGTGCGTTGATGGTGGTCTTGGCGTGAATGTCTTGCGGGTAAAAAACACAGCCGCTTAACTTCTCAATGAGCTGTGTAGGGGCGGGTTGTCCAGAGTTTGTCCGCAGGGGCAATGGTTTGCATTGATGCAGCAACAGCTCCGTTTTGGCACGGGCAATTTGTTGCAGGCTGCCAAAAACGCCAAAATGCGCAGGCAGAATATTGGTGATGATGGTGCAATGCGGACGAATGAGCTCACTGAGCCAGCTGAGCTCACCGGGTGCGTTCATGCCCGCCTCAAAAAGATAACAATCATAACGGCGTTTGATGCCCAGGATTGCCAGCGGAACGCCAATTGCATTATTGAAATTGCCTGCTCGGCTGTACACGCGCCAGCGGCTGCTCAGGAGTGTTTTTAGAAAAGCGGTGGCAGAAGTTTTGCCGGCACTGCCAGTAATGGCCACGCGCAGACCTGGCAGTGTCCGCAGCTTGGCGGCTGCCAATTGTCCAAGCGCGCGTGTGGGGTCATGAACGCCGATGTATGAACATTGTCTGGTTTGCAGCCATGTTGCCAGCGTCTCAGTGGCATTATGGGCAGCTGGATGGTGTTTGTTGTTTGTTGGCGTTGGAGCGGGGGGGGCTGCGGCTAAGACTGGCGGCTTAGTGAGCGCGTGTTTGGTAACAATAAAATGCCGGACGCCGCGGCTGACCGCAATAGGAATAAAAGCTGCCGCGTCGTATTGTGTGCCGCTTAGCGCTATAAATAAGCTATGCGGCACTTGTTGTTTGGGCAATGTGCGTGTGTCTGTACTGAGCTCCTGGAAGGGACGGGAACTGTTTAGCTGGGGTTCAGTGTACATGAGGCGCGGAAAGCTTGCTGCGTCCGCTGCGGCTGCCAGCACATTGTGGACTTGTTCCCAGCTAAACTGCAGCTGCGGCTGCCTGTGCTGAGCGGCGGCATACGTTGTGCGTTTTTTGTAAGCTGCACGAATAATAGCGGGTTCGTTAAACACTTTTTGTCCGTCTGCTGTAAATTCACTGTGTTCATGCCCCTTACCGGCAATCAGTAAAACAGCTTCTTTGGGGATGCTTGTGACGGCGGCGGCAATGGCGGCGCGTCTGCTCCTGATGCGCTGATACGGTTTGATGTTTTGCGCGTGTTCAATGAGCGGAGTAATACCTTTGTTTATATCATTGAGAATAGCTTCGGGCGCTTCACTGCGCGTATTGTCGGAACTCAGAAAAAGACCATCTGCTAGTGCATAGGCTATTTTGCCCATAAGCGGGCGTTTGTCGCGATCGCGATCGCCGCCGCAGCCAAAAAGTACATAAAGCGGCCGTTTGCGTGGCTGGTTTTTGTCCGGCTGTTGGACAGAGCTGTGTGTTTTGAGTGCAGAAAGTGCCGCTTCCAATGCTGCCGGTGTATGCGCGTAATCAATCAGTACAGTTGGATTGGCGAGAATAATGGTTTCCATGCGTCCGCGGATACTTAGCTTAGTAAGCACTTGGGCAAGGCTGCGCCAGAGCTCTTGCCCTGCACGCAGCGATTGGCAATTCATGCAGGCAGCTGTTTCCAGCAGTGCCAGCGCAAGGTTTTCACCGTTCATCAGTCCCAGTAGCGATGTGGGCGTACTGAAGACCAGTTTGCATGCTGTGGCTGTTAGCGGCTTTGTCAGCGGTCGCTGCCTGAGGGCAAACTGAGAACTGAGCGGCATTGCCGCTGCTGACAAGGTCCGCGCTTGCGTGGTGAAGCTGTACAGCTTATGCTTTGCGCCAATAAGTGACAAAAATGCAGGTACAGTGTTTGCGCGCGCATGTAACAATGCGTGAAGGTCCTTGTCATGACGGCTGATTTTCTGTGCAGGGACAGCGGGAGCATCGACCAATCCCAAGCTCAGGTTTTTGTACGCAAAACGTTGCAGCTGTGCGACGATGTTATGCTGTTTTAAGGTGTGCAGGGACAATAAACAGCGTTTATCCTGTTGTGGACTCATTTCTAATAAGTGCAAGAGCTTTAATTTGCTTTTCAGATAGGCCTCCAGCGATAAATGGTAGTCCAAGTGATCGTGGGATAAATTGCTGAAGAGGGCACTTTTAAGCGCCACTTCGGCAAGGCGATTTTCCTCCAGACCGTGGGAGGTCGCTTCCATAAAGACGTAGCGTACGCCATAAGCGCGCATGACGGCAAGACTATGCTGGATATCCACGGGGTGTGGTGTGGTGTTGATGCTTGAGCGCAGAATGTGGCGGCGTGTACCTGCTGGCGGTTGTCTGCAATGGGTGGAAATGGTGCCTAATACGCCTGTGGCATAACCCAATGCAAGCAGTAAGTGTTCTAAAATCCAGGTAAGCGAAGTTTTGCCATTGGTCCCGGTGATAGCGGTTACATGCAGCTGTGTGCTGGGATGATCATAAAAAGCGGCGGCTAGCTGGGTAATTTTATTTGCAAATGCGGCTGCGCCGCGCGTAGCCGCAATGAAGATTAGCTTATGATGATAACGTGCCGGTACAGCTGCGTAAAGCCGTTGTTTGACAGTGGCACTTGTGACAACAAACCCCACACGGGCAATGACAGCTGGCACGTATTCCCATCCGTTGTGGCGATGACCATTGAGAGCGATGAACCCATCGCCGCGCTCTATAGCGGCACTATGATGACTTAGCCGCTTGGCGGCTAAGATCCTTGCGCGTTGCTGTGGCGGCGGCGCGCCTAACAGCCTAAAAAGCTTAGCCGTGGCTGCAGCCGAACGAAAGCTACCGGGCGCTTGCGGCAGAGCTAGCAGCTTCACACATCTGGCACGGTCACTTCACTCACCCCAAACAGCTTCGGGACGATGTTCGGACAATGTTGGCGGTGCAGCGGAGACGTGCACCAAGGTTATATCACGCAACTTGACTTTTTTCCAGACGCGTTGGAAGCTGCTGGTGTCACTCAGTGTGATGGGATTGAATGCTGTAGGATTTCCTTGTGTACGATGGAGCTTACTCAGTAGCTTACGTTCTTGTTCTTCACTTTTATGGTGTTTGAGGCTGAGTGTGGTGTGTTGTTTGAGCACATATTGATAACTGGCGCTTAAATAATAATAACTTAGCACTAATAAGGTGAAGCTGACAAGTAGTGTTAAACTGAGGGTTTGTCCATGCTGCGCGAAAAAACCAAGCATTTGTTGGGGGGTGTGTGGCGCTGAGGTTTTTATTGTGCGAAGTGGACGTGCTGTCATGGATATCAACAAGCGGCTGTTAAGGTTTTTATGTTCTGATGAGGAAACGCAGTTTGGCGCTGCGCGCGGCTTTGTTTTTATAAATTTCTGCTTCTGTTGGTCGGATCACCCTATTATTGCCCAGACGATATGAGTGCTTTTCCGTGAGTGTACGAATATGTTCGAGTTCCTCTTTTTCTCTGGAAACAGGGAACTCCGCTGTCCTTAGCCGACGCCGTGGTGAAACTTCCAGCTCCTTGCTGTCTTGGAACTGGGAATTGTCTTCCCGCGCAAGGGGATGGAGTGCCCTTTGTAACAGTGAGAGCCCCCCACTTGGGGTGAGGTATCTGCGCTTAGTGTCGTTGGATTGTGATAAACGCTTAAATAAATTTTTGACGATTCTGTCTTCCAGCGAATGATAAGAGATGACCACTAAACGTCCACCTGAGCTGAGCAGTGTTATGGCACCTAAAATGCCCATGCTGAGCGCTGTTAATTCACCATTGACGTAAATACGCAGGGCTTGGAAGACCTTGGTGGCGGGGTGGATGCGTGTATATTTTTTATAAAACGGTGATATGGAAGCAATAAACTCAGCCAGCTCGGCACTGCTGACAAATGGCTTTTTTTTACGCCGTAGAACAATGGCGGAAGCATAACGCATGGCGTGCCGTTCTTCGCCATAAGTTTTAAAAATCTGGACAAGCTTGGCAACTGAGAATGTTTGAATGACGGCATAAGCGCTTTGCATGATCTCGCGGTTGTCAATGCGCATGTCTAAGTGTTCATCGCGATGTACTGAGAACCCGCGTCCGCTTTTAAAGTAATGAAAACGCGAAATCCCAAGGTCAAACAGCACAAGATCTGTTTGTTCTTTGTTAGCAATCAGACTAGCGGCGATATTTTTAAAATTATCGTTTACAATGGTTAAATGGGCTCGCAAGCTGCTCAGGCGTTGTTGTGCGGCTTCCAAAATGGAACTATCGGCATCCAAACCAATGACGCGTTTTTCTTTTTTGAGAAAAGCTTGTGTGTGTCCGCCTTCGCCCAGGGTAGCGTCCACAATATATTCGTCTGTCGGTTTTAAAATGTGCTTGAGAATAAATGAAAGTAAGACCGGTTTATGCGGCGTGTACGGAGCTTTTGCTTTTGCTGCTGCATTTGCGCGGCTGAATGACTGAGCGCGCGGAGAGGAACTAAGCGGTGGGGCGCTTAAATGGGAGCGCGAGTAACGTGCTGATGATAATAATTGGGGCATGACCAAGGGAACTTAAAATGGGAAATAGGTGGCACACTGGCAACAATGATCGATAAATCGATGAAAAATAAAGTTTGGTGGTGTTTGTATGATTTTTAATGGGTTGGTGAAAATTTCCGCAGGCAGATGAGTGCAGCAAGAATACCAGCAATCACGCCGCTCCAGTGACTGGAATAGGAAATGGCTTCTGTTAAAGTGGGATAACTTGGAAATAATCCTGTGATGAGCCAATTATAGGCAAAAAGAATAGTCAGACTGGCAATAATTGGAGCAATGCGTTTTTGAATGAAGCCCGCCACTAAAATAAAAGCTGCAAGACCGTACACCACGCCGCTGGCGCCAATATGAATGCCTTCATCGCCAATGAGCCACGTTAATGTTCCGCATAACAACGTGATGGACACTAAGATCAGCCAGTAATGGTTTTTGTAAAAGACACCTAATAAAAGCAGCAGTGTCCATAAGGAAGCGCTATTGCCAAGCAAATGATTCCAGTTGGCGTGGATAAATGGCGTCAGGATGATCCCCACTAAGTTTGCAGGATTGCGCGCGATGATGCCGTAATGTTTCATGCCAACAAAACCAAGGCGTGTCGTGGCTTGATCCACAATAAATATGCACACCATGAGCACTATGGGCAGCATCGTCCGGTAAAGTATGATTTTAAGAAATCGTGAAACGTTTGCCCGGCGTGATGCAGTCTCCACAAGCGGGGAAATGTGTTGGGTATTCATTTGCACAAACGTGGTAAAAAAAACGGCGGAAACACAATGAAGTACTTGAAACTTAGCCCTTGATGGAAAACCCATCAATTCCATCTAGTGTTTCGGGCGGAAGCGCAGTGGACGGCAGCTCTTGCGCTGGGGAGGGCGGCCTGTCATGGGCAATGGTCTTCCATGATGTCAACAATTCGTTGAGTAAATGATTGACTTCTTTAATGGCGGCGGCATCTTTGTCTTTATTGGCGATGCGGAGTTTTTCCAACATGTAATCGTAAAGCGCGTTCAAATTTTTTGCCAGCTCGCCGCCAGCTTCCAGGCTAAGCGAAGTTTTCAATTCTACAAGAATATCCAATGTCCGTGAGATGAAGTGGTTAACCTTATCATAAGTCTTAAAGTTCATATTGGCAAGTGCTTGTTCATTGAAGCGAATGGCACCTTCATAAAGCAATACGATGAGGCCGCCAGGCGACGCGTTCATGACACGATTATTCTCATAAGCTTTTTGGTACGGATTTTTCATAAGCTAAACAATAGGCTAAAATGACCACTGAGTTCCTGTATTTATATCATTAAATTGCCGCCAATTACGGCAGAATTTAATTGTAACAAGAATATTTGAAACTACTGCTCCTTCTGGGTATCGGGCAATTTTACTGAGCGATTGAAGGGATTTTTAGAGAGTGACCACAATTTTATATTTAATGAGGGAGCTTAACCCTTAGTCTTTTTAGTGACGCTCAGCATTCGGGCTCAATTTTTCTGTATCCATGGCCTTAAATGATTGTTTCCCCTGTTCATCGATAATTCGCAGCTTCGTTTCATAAGTTTGTAATTGTTCCTGAGCAGAGGTTACCAATGTTTCAGCCTGTTCATACAGCTCAAAGGCTTTTGCAAGTGTATCGCTGCCACTTTCTAGCCGTTTGACCAATGTTTCCAGCTTGCTGAGCATGGTCTCCAGTGAAGGTTGCCGCTGAGGTTCTGTGGAGGCAGTGGATTTTGCGGGTGGCATGATTGTATTGATTGGAAGTGCCGCGGGCAAGGTGGGTTTAATGTGGTTGATAGTATTGTAACATGGGAGACTGAGGATTGGTGGCAATGAGCTGTTCAAGAAAAATATTGCTGACTTTAAGTTTGGGGGGAGAACTTATTTGAACGTTGAAATAACGTGGATGCGCTTGGACAAAACGCGTATAATCATTTTCTAACGCCGTGCTGCGTGCTGCAATTTCGTGTAAGGTGCGGTAAAGCAAGGTGATCACACGTTCGCGCGCCTTGGTATGGACCTGCGGCATGAGGCGGGAAAGAATTTCCACAGCGCTAAAATATTCACGTTTGTAAAAAGCATCGCTAGCCGCCAGATAGGAGGTAACAAACGGAGTGTGTTCTGTGACGGGCAATGTTGCAGCGGTTAATGTTACGGGAACGCCGCTAAAGGTTTCAATGGTGTTGAATACCGGTCTTTTACTGGGGATATATCCCTTCGGGGCTTGTATTTTCAATGAAGCTGGAATGGGATAGGCTACCTCCCACCACCAGCTATCGTCTTCTCCTTTGAGCCGGCGGATAAGCCACAGTGGTTCCCACGCGGCTACGCGCAGGAAATTTCTTGAGCGGATCAGATTGGCGCGGCTGTGGACAATCAGCCCGCCTGGTTGTGAAAATACTAAGCTGGGGCTGGCTAAGACTGGAAACTCCTCAGCTTTTGCGTAAATCGCCAAAATACTTTTGATGTGCAGCAGTTGTTCACGAGTTTTACGCTGCAGTTTGCTGTTATCAATAAGTGTTGAGTCGTTCAAAAGCTGTGCGTAGTTCAACATGTCCGGGAAATGGGTCGCCAAATAATAGAGCTGCTCTACGTTTTTGTTTTGTTCGGTCACGGTCTTGGGATAGCTGCTCAGGTCCTTAAAATAATATTCTTGCAATACGTTCCATTCCAGCGGGTAATTCAGTCTATTTCCCAAGATCTTACGTAAATGAAGATCATTGTACTGGTACTGTCCTGCACTTGTTTTAGTGATGGCGAATATTCTCAGTGCCTGCGGATGTTCGTTTAAAAAGGCTGTCAATTCGGGCGTCGCCTGCTCCAGCGCACAAAGGTATTTCAAACTCATGCCTGTATAATAAAGCAGCTCGTTTTCATTGGCCAGTTCTGTCTCATAAAAAGCTTGCAAGTAGGTTTGATAGCTTTTGAGCACGGCTAAATAGTTGCCCGCGTGAAAAGCTTCTGCCGCCTGTTCGCTGAGCAGCTCATAGTGATAAAGCGATGCATTGATGGTTTCTGTAACAGGCAAGCTGTTTAAATATGGAGCAAGTGTTTGCTCGGCTTTTGCTTGCTGGCAGGCGCTCAGCAGCAGGCTGCATAAACTCCAACACACAAACAGCCGTAAATTTCTTATGAATGGATGAAATAAACTCTTGGGCATACCGAATAATTATTGAAAGCTGTGAATATCTAAGCAGAATTTAAGGAAAAATATTATACTATTAAATATGGTACGTTACCGTAGTCGCTTGCGCACAAAAACAGGTATTGAAATGACGCCGATGGTGGACGTGGTCTTTCTTTTAATTATTTTTTTCATGACCTCCTCCACATTTGTAAAAATTCGCGCATTGAAAGTGGATTTGCCGCAAGCTGCCGCTGTGCAGAGTGAATGGCAGGATCAGGTTACCATCACCTTGCAAGTGGACGGCATAATAGCTTTAAATGGCGTCCCGGTGCAGACCGACGAATTGATCACACAGTTGCGGGCATTGACGGAACGGACGGAGCATCCGCTGGTGATTATTGAAGGCGATAAACAAGTGGCTTATCAGGATATTGTGACGTTAATGTCCTTGGCAAAAGCGGCGGGTGTGGCGCGTGTTTCCCTGGCGGCGCGGGTGCCTTAATGGGTGATGAAAGTGGATACCGCTGCAAAAAAGTCACAAAAACTGCATAACGCCGCGGCTGGACTTAGTGGCGCGCGTTCACGGTTTGGCGCGGCGCGGCGCTGGCGGCGTGCTTTGTTGCTCTCAATATGTCTGCATGGGGTACTCTTTATGGTATGGTTATGGAGCTATTCGCTGCCAAATAATGAAGTGCCTCCATTAGTGGTGGAGTTGAGTTCGCTGCCGCTGCGCGCGGCCAGCGCTGGCGGCTTAGCTACTGAGCTTGCCGCTAAGGCACAGCCACAAACTTCTTCGCCGCAAGCGTCAAAATTGCCGCAAGCGTCAAAATCACAAACAGTAAAAGCTCAAGTTGCAAAAGCTCAGTCGTCCGCAGAAGTTAAAGAACGCCGCGCAGTCAAGCTATTGCATTCCACGCAGCCGCGTACGCACAGGGCAGAGCTGCCCCGCACTAAGACTGAAGCTTCTGCTGCCGGTGTGCCGCAAAAAGAACTGACATTGACGCGCAGCACGCGTTATGTAAACGATGTTCAGCCAGCAGCTGAACCTTCCGGTAGTAGCGCTGCGGCGCCAGTGCCTGCTGGCACGGCACATACTGGCGTTGCCAGCAAACAGGGCGCTAAGCGCACTGATGGTGCAGCGGCGGGCAATGCTGGACAGTCAGCGCTGTCGCAGCAGCGTAGCAGCGGTGGCGCTGCCGGTGATGGCAGAACCAGTGCCATGTTCAATTGGGCTAATGGCACCAAGACGCGTGAATTGCTGGCTAAGACGGAATTGCCGTTGCCGCCAGCGCTGCGTTATAAAGGTGTGATCGCACGGGTGGAACTGTCCTTTAACGTGGATAACCGTGGGCGTGTGTACGATATTAATCTTAGCAGAAGTTCGGGTTATCCTGAGCTGGACACCTGGACCATGCAAACCGTACGCTCATTTCGTTTTAATTCGGTAAACAATAAACTTAGTTATCGTGCAGAATATATTCAATATTTTAAGCCATAGGCCAAAACTCAGCGCAGTGACTGCCACGGCAGTGGGCAGAGTGTGGTGTTTGCTGGCAAACATTGTTTGCAGCCGTTTACGTTTGCGGCAGCACTGGCGGCTTTATCTGTTTGGCGTTCTGATGGGGGTGGGAGTTCAGGCTGTGGCATGGGGTTTTGAGTATCCCGTTCGCACATTGCGCATCACTTCATTGTTTGGCGAAGCGCGCGGCGATCATTTTCATAGCGGCGTTGATTTTGCCATTCGGCAGGCTATCTTTCCAGTTGCCGCCGGCGAAGTGTTGTTTGTGCATGACCAACGCGATCCGCGCACAATGCCCGCTGGTACCGGCAATACCGTCATCATTGAACATGACAACAACTTGCGCAGCTACTACTATCATTTGGAAGCTACTTCCATCCCGCCAGCAATGACACAAGTGACGCCGCAGACCAGTATTGGCATTGTTGGCAATAGCGGTTATTCCCTTGGCGCGCACTTGCATGTGGAAATAGAAGAGCTGGAACAAATGCAGATGCTCAATCCGCTTATGTTGCTTCCACCCTTTCCTGATACTGTCAAACCACAACTGGCTTCCTTTTTTTTTAAGATCAATGATAAATTATATTCGCTGAAAAAACGCCGCGCACAGTTGCGTTACCTGGGTCCTGTTGGCATTTATGTGGTTGCCTTTGATTACATTTCGCAGGCAACACAAACTTTACGCAAAAAATTTGGGCTGCGGCGCCTGACGCTGAGGATTGACGGCAAGCTGTTTCGTGATTATGAATTTGATTATTTTAAAAAAACAGCCGCGGGCTTAAAATTGAAAAGTGGTGAAACATTTGAGGAAGTCTTCGGATTGCCGTTTAATTATAAATTGGGGACCTTTATTCCGTCGCGCGGTGAACATGTATTTGAGCTCAGGGCGGAAGATTGGGCACGCAATGTTCAAACACTCAGCTATCGTGTGACGTTTAGAAATTAAATTGACTGAGTGGTTATGCCGATAATAAAATGAGCAATATTTTTTGTAGTTAAGCTAGCAGGCATTTTGAGGTAAATTCAACTGAAATATTGTAAAATTAAGAGAGCTTGTAAAAAGCTGCCCGAGAATGAGTTTGAATGATCGTATAATAATTTTGATGTTTTTCAGGAGACGAATTGAGAGATCGTGGTAAAAGGAGACAGCGGCATTATGCGGAAAGCACAGTTTTCCGCAGGTACCATTATTTTTTCGCAAGGTGATACTTCTAAAGAGATTTATATTCTCAATAAAGGTATTATCGAAGTCATGGCAGAAGGAAACGTTGTCGCGCGCATTACTCAGCGCGGCACATTTTTTGGCGAAATGGCGGCAATTTTGCGCGAAGAACGCAATGCTACCTTACGCGCACAAACGGATTGTGATTGCATTATTTTATACGAGCAATATATCAACGCCATCATTAAATCTGCACCAGAGATTGGCTTTTCGCTGGTGCGCATCCTTGCGCGGCGGCTTAAGTTAACCACCACGCGGCTTGCAAAAGTTCTTGGTGAAGGCTCAGCGCAGGCAACGTTAAAAAATCCATATCAGCTGATGATTGCTATAGGGATGCTCTCCAAAGAGAACCTCACTAAAGCCATCACGGCTATGCGTAATGAAGATAACACCAAACCATTGCTTGATTATCTCAAACGTTTGAGTGATATAGAGGAAGAAGACATGAATAGGGTCTTCAGTCTCTTTAAAAAGTATCAAAAATCCTAAGTTTGCATTTGCGGCTGAGTGAATGGACGGCAGAATTGACTGCCCAAGCCTGTTAAGGTGTTTTACAGGCGCTGAACCACTAAATAAAGGCTGAACAAGGCAATTCAAAGGCTGAAGATGGCAATTTCTCCTGCACAGTATCGTTCTCCTCTGGAAGAGCGTTATGCTTCTGCCGCCATGCTGCGATTGTTTTCCGCTGAATGGAAACATCAGACGTGGCGGCGGTTATGGCTTTATTTGGCGGAAGCACAGCGTGAGCTGGGGCTTCCCATTAAAGCGGCGGCATTGAATGAAATGCGTAAGCAGCTTCACAATATTGACTGGGCGCGCGTGCGTCAGTACGAGCGTAAAATGCGCCATGACGTCATGGCGCATATTCATGCTTTTGGCGATGCGGCGCCGCAGGCACGCGGTATCATTCACTTGGGCGCCACCAGCGCGTACGTGGTGGATAATGCTGATCTTATTCAGCTGCGCGCCGCCTTGCTGCTGATTAAGAGCAAGCTGCTGGACGTTATGGAACAACTGCGCACACAAGCGCGCAAATATAAAAACTTGGCAACCTTGGGCTACACACATTTCCAACCAGCGCAACCGACCACGGTTGGCAAGCGTTTTACATTGTACTTGCAGGAAATGCTCCTGGATTTGGAGGAACTGGAGGTGATCATTGAGCAGCTGCCGCTGCGCGGCGCCAAAGGCGCCACCGGCACGCAGGCAAGCTTCCTGACCCTGTTTAATGGCGACCATCAAAAAGTACGCCGATTGGATGCTGCTATTGCCAAAAAGTGCGGATTTAAGCGTGTTTTGCGCATCAGCGGGCAAACCAGTTCACGCAAGCTCGATTATCGTGTGGTGGCGTGGCTGGCTGCATTGGCACAGACCGCCAGTAAGTTTGCTTGTGACCTCAGGCTTTGGCAACACAAAAAAGAAGTGGAAGAACCCTTTGAAACTAACCAAGTGGGGTCTTCGGCTATGCCCTTTAAACGCAACCCCATGCGCGCGGAGCGTATCAATGCACTGGCACGATTTGTGATGGCATTGCCTGCCAGCTGCGCTGCTACCGCTGCCACGCAGTGGTTTGAACGCAGCTTAGACGATTCGGCCAATAGACGGCTGGTGGTACCGGAAGCATTTTTGGCGATTGATGGCATCCTTGAATTATTGCGTGAGCTTACCGCGCGTTTAGAAGTTCACCCACGGATGATTGCTGCCAATCTTAACCGTGAGCTGCCATTTATGGGTTTAGAAGCGCTGATGCTTCGGGCTGTGGTTGAGCACAATGGCGATCGTCAGGCATTGCATGCTGTCACACGGGAATTAGCATTTGAGCTAAATACGAAACTTGAAAACAATACAGCCCAAACTCCCGCGCAGCTGTTGGCTGAGCTAAAACCTGTGTTAATGAAAAAATACGCGCTCAGTGAAACAGCGGTTACAACAGCACTTGAAATTGCTTGTATGACCGGGCGCAGCAAAGAACAAGTGGATGAATTTATTGCTGAAGAGCTAAATCCAGCACTTGTAAGCGCGCAGCGGACTTTGTCGGCGTACAAAAAACACCACGCGGCTGAGCTGAGCAGCTTGGCAAAGAGCGATGTACGCGTGTGAAGAGCTGCTGCTGTTGTAGCGTTTAGCGATGGTTTTGTAACCATGGGTGTTTGGGTGGTGATTCAGGCGCGCCTTGGCTCTACGCGCCTTCCCGCTAAGACACTTCGTTTGGCAGCGGGGCAACCGCTCATTATTCATCTTTTAGACAGACTATTGTTAAGCGGGCTCCCGCTTTGTCTTGCCGTTCCAGCCGCTGAGCACTCTGTTTTTGCTGCAGCTTTGGAGAAGTATCTTTATGCTGTTTATCCTCGTTTGTTAAGCGCAGCATTGCGTCAACGTTTAAGTTTATTTGCGTACCATGGCGGCGGGCGCGTTGACGATGTATTGGCACGTCTGGCTGCAGCTTGTCTGAGCTGCGCTAAATTCTGGGGATTGCCGCTCAGTACGGTTATTCGTGTGACGGGCGATAATCCCTTTATTTCTGTCCGCTGTTTGCTCAGCCTGTTAAAACAGCATAAGGCGACAGCACGTGTTGCCGCTGTGCCGCCGGCACTGAGTTATTACACGGGACTTCCTTATGGGGCGGGCGTGGAGGTTTTAACCTGGAATGCACTTAAACGCGTTGCAGCCCTTGCCACTGCGCCTTATGATCGTGAGCATGTCACCAGTTATTTGCATAGGGGATGTACAGATTTAAGGGTGAACGCGGTGCCTTGTCCGCAGGATTATTATGCCCCCAAATTGCGTGTGACGGTTGATACCGAAGCCGATTTTTCCCAGTTTAGCAAACGTCTTGAAGACCATCGCCAGTACAGGCTGCGCTCAGGATGTACGGCAATGTCTTTGCGCGCGGTTATTCCTTTACGCGCGCTTATCACTGCAGAAGTTAATGGATAAGCAACTCGTCGGGGATGTACTGATCGGCGATGAGAAAACCGCGTCGCCCTTATGATTCGCAATTGAGCGTATTAAAATTTGCATTTGTCTTTGATGATAATGCGTGTGACGGTTGATACCGAAGCCGATTTTTCCCAGTTTAGCAAACGTCTTGAAGACCATCGCCAGTACAGGCTGCGCTCAGGATGTACGGCAATGTCTTTGCGCGCGGTTATCACTGCAGAAGTTAATGGATAAGCAACTCATCGGGAATGTACTGATCGGCGATGAGAAAACCGCGTCGCCCTTATGATTCGCAATTGAGCGTATTAAAATTTGCGTTTGTCTTTGATGATAATGCGTGTGACGGTTGATACCGAAGCCGATTTTTCCCAGTTTAGCAAACGTCTTGAAGACCATCGCCAGTACAGGCTGCGCTCAGGATGTACGGCAATGTCTTTGCGCGCGGTTATCACTGCAGAAGTTAATGGATAAGCAACTCATCGGGAATGTACTGATCGGCGATGAGAAAACCGCGTCGCCCTTATGATTCGCAATTGAGCGTATTAAAATTTGCGTTTGTCTTTGATGATAATGCGTGTGACGGTTGATGCCGAGCCGATTTTTCTCAGTTTAGCAAACGTCTTGAAGACCATCGCCAGTGCAGGCTGCGCTCAGGATGTACGGCAATGTCTTTGCGCGCGGTTATCACTGCAGAAGTTAATGGATAAGCAACTCATCGGGAATGTACTGATCGGCGATGAGAAAACCGCGTCGCCCTTATGATTCGCAATTGAGCGTATTAAAATTTGCGTTTGTCTTTGATGATAATGCGTGTGACGGTTGATACCGAAGCCGATTTTTCCCAGTTTAGCAAACGTCTTGAAGACCATCGCCAGTACAGGCTGCGCTCAGGATGTACGGCAATGTCTTTGCGCGCGGTTATCACTGCAGAAGTTAATGGATAAGCAACTCATCGGGAATGTACTGATCGGCGATGAGAAAACCGCGTCGCCCTTATGATTCGCAATTGAGCGTATTAAAATTTGCGTTTGTCTTTGATGATAATGCGTGTGACGGTTGATGCCGAGCCGATTTTTCTCAGTTTAGCAAACGTCTTGAAGACTATCGCCAGTACAGGCTGCGCTCAGGATGTACGGCAATGTCTTTGCGCGCGCTCATTGCTGCAGAAGTTAATGGATAAGCAACTCATCGGGGATGTACCGATCGGCGATGAGAAAGCCGCGTCGCTCTTGTGATTTGTAATTGAGCGTATTAAAATTTGCATTTGTCTTTGATGATAATGCGTGTGACGGTTGATACCGAAGCCGATTTTTCCCAGTTTAGCAAACGTCTTGAAGACCATCGCCAGTACAGGCTGCGCTCAGGATGTACGGCAATGTCTTTGCGCGCGGTTATTCCCTTGCGCGCGCTCATTGCTGCAGAAGTTAATGGATAAGCAACTCATCGGGAATGTACTGATAGGCGATGAGAAAGCCGCGTCGCCCTTATGATTCGCAATTGAGCGTATTAAAATTTGCGTTTGTCTTTGATGATAATGCGTGTGACGGTTGATACCGAAGCCGATTTTTCCCAGTTTAGCAAACGTCTTGAAGACCATCGCCAGTACAGGCTGCGCTCAGGATGTACGGCAATGCCTTTGCGCGCGGTTATTCCTTTACGCGCGGTTATCACTGCAGAAGTTAATAGATGAGCAACTCGTCGGGGATGTACTGATCGGCGATGAGAAAGCCGCGTCGCTCTTGTGATTCGTAATTGAGCGTATTAAAATTTGCGTGTGTGGGGCCGCTGAGCAGCTCCAGTTTGTTTTTGATGATAATGGCGTTGATGAAATTTTCCAATGCTGCCTGTTTGAGCGCGTAGGGGTTGCTGGAAACCAGCTCGCGTTGTTCGGCTTTTGCTACGCCTAAGTTATTATACAAATCCGAAAGAATACTGACTTGATGATGGAGCTCTTCTGTCACAGCGCCTTCGTGTTTTGTGTAGTGTTCATAACTGGCACTGAGCTCAGTAATAGCCTGTTGGGTCTTGGCTTCCGCCAAGGCGTAACGCCCCAATCTGAGATAAGTATTGGCAGCTGCATAATCTAAGATATAACGATGTTGCAACTGCGGATGGGCAAGCAGTTCATTCCAGTACACCAACGCACGTTCTAGCTGGATTTCTGCGGAGGTGTTTTGCTCAGCTAGGGCGATTGGGTCTGGCTGAGGGAGCGTGGGGACCAGCTCCACTGTGGCGGGGAGAAAATCGGAATTGGCTGCCGTTTGTTTTTCTGCAGTGCGGCTTGCCCTGTACTCTGCATAATGGGTATAACCCAGCGAGTACTGCAGATCTAAATAAGCACCGCTGGATACAGGCAGCGGACGTGCGTAGTAGTCTAAATGTTCCAATGCACGCAGCAAGTAACGGCGCGCAATGGCATAATTGCTGCGATGCTGCAATTCCAACTTGCCGAAATAATAATTAGCTGTCGGTTCGCCTGCATACAGGGTGAGCGCGCGTTCAAACAAGGTCTCAGCGGCTGGAATATCCCCCAAGCGGTATTGAAGTTCTCCCGTCAGCCCGTATAAAACGGCTGGTTCAAACTCAAACGGCGCATGGCTGCGTTCATGTAAGGCGATGCCTTGTTCTGTCCATTGCCGTGCGCGGTTGAGTTCACCTGTTACCAGATTCCAACGCCCTGCAGTGTAATAGAATGGCAGATAATTGCGTGCTGCGGCATAAAGTTTGCGTTGAACATTTTCAGCGTGATTGACCAGCTGATTGTTCTTAGTGGCGCGTGCGCTGGAACTGAGTTCAGCGCCGCCAAACATATTATTATTGGCTGCATAGCTGCTGCTCAGGTAATCCAGGTACGTCGTGAAGGCACGCGCTTCCAGATAACTGCTATTACGCATATGCAGTTTTTCGTAAAGTTCCTGTGCATTGGCAAATTCATGATTTAAGCTGCTGGTTTCCAAAAGCCGTGCCAAATAAAACGAGCGGCGGGCATAAGCTCTGCCTTCGTTGATGAGCTCGCTGTAAATAAATTTGGCACGTTCCAGCCGTGTGCGTCTGGCAGCGGCTGCGGTGGTCTGCCGTCCCCAGGCAATGTGATATTCGCCGTCCAGCTCACGAATATCCAGTGCCTGTGTGCCATAATCCGTTTTAAGCTGCTCCAGCCGTTTGTCAGCTTCGTCAAATCGTTTGCCATGAATGAGTAACGCAATGTAGCTGAGCAGCGTGGTTTTATGCGCGGGACTGACCTGCAATGCTGTTAAATATTTTTGCTCAGCGGCAGGCAGCTGATGTTTCTCCAAATGATAAAGCTTGCCAATGCGATGAATAGGGCGCGGACGTGGATAGACGGCAAGCGCACGGTTAAAATACTCTTCGCTGATGATGACATTGCCATTGGCGGCTGCGCGGTAAGCGCGCTCATATAAAATAACCGAACGTGTGTAGTCAATGCCATATTGATAGACAAAAAACCCGACCAAGAACAGTAGCGCCGCTAAAACGCTGCGCTTGAGAAAGGCGGCTGCTTTGGAGCGTTTGTGAAATTCATCGACAATGCGCGTTTCACGGCGTTTGACACTTGCTGTGACCGGCACGTCGCCGGAACGGTATTGTTTTTTAAAAATAAGATTGCGCACGAAACTGGCGAGCGCGGCTTCGTCTTCATTGGCCAGCACACGTTTGGCAATGGTATCGGCTTCTGCATGACTGAGGGCACTTTCGTCTTGCAGTGCATTTAAAATGACCGTACGATTTTCGCCCTGAAAGCCGCGAATAATATGAAACGCACGTCCATAGTCAAGCTCCGCTTCTTCCGGTGCAACAGCTTGGGTTTCATCAGGAGTGGAGGATGGTGCGGTGCGCGGCTGTTCTGAAACTTCAGCTGCTTCCAGTGTTGGAGTTTCAAAATCCAGCGTTTTTAAATCGATATTGCTGGGAAGCTTATCCGGTGCAGCGGGTTGGTCTGGAATACTTTGTGCAGCGGTGCGGGATGCAGCGGTTGCTGCGGCTGCTGGTGTGTCCGGCGCTAGCGCAGCTGGCTCCAATGGCGCTGCCGAGGCTGCTGGTAGGTCAGGCAGCTCATCAATGTTTGTAGTAGAAAGTGCTTCCTCAGTTGTCTTTGCTGCTGGTGCTGGTATGTTGCTGGGTTCTGCAGCACTAATGCCCATGGACGTATCATTTATGAGGTCAATGAATGGAATAACATCGTCATCTTTTCCAGCTTTTGCGGCAGCTTCCTTGAGCGCAGGCTCTTCGGATGTTGTTTGCTGTGCTGCTGCTGCAGCAGGGATGGGTGGTGGTGTTTCGCTGAGCGCAGGCTCTTTGGGTGTTGTTTGCTGTGCTGCCGCTGCTTCAGTAGAGATGGGTGGTGGTGTTTCGCTGAGTGCAGGTTCTTCGGGTGTTGTTTGCTGTGCTGCCGCTGCTTCAGTAGAGATGGGTGGTGGTGTTTCGCTGAGTGCAGGTTCTTCGGGTGTTGTTTGCTGTGCTGCCGCTGCTTCAGTAGAGATGGGTGGTGGTGTTTCGCTGAGTGCAGGTTCTTCGGGTGTTGTTTGCTGTGCTGCCGCTGCTGCAGCAGCGGCGGCAGCTGGTACTGTTGATAATTTTTCTGATAAAATGGCTTTGCTTGGAGGAGCTTTTAACGATGTATCTATTGTAATTGTTTGATAGGGAATATCATTGAGAATGGCATTGCTTTTTTTAGTGAGCTCGGTTAATTCTTGTTCGTCAATTTCTATTTTTGCAATGGTGGGAAATAACTGCAAGTTTTTGGTTTCCAGCTTTGCCAAACTGAACTCATCCGCCTGCTCTTTGTCAGTAGGTTGCTCTGGTGCGGCAGGCTGGGGCGCTGCGGTGGCGGCGGTTTCTATAATAGGCGGCAGCTCAGACGATGCTTGCTCTGGTTCGGAAGCTGCTGAGGCTGCTTCAGCTGCTGTTGTAGCAGAGTTTTCTATAAATCCCAGCTCATCTAAAGCTTTGATGGCTTCCATGTCTGCTGAAATGGTTTCAGCTGAAGCAGCGGGAGCAGTGGACGTACTTAGCGGTGCTGCTGGCGGCGGCTTTAGCGGCGGTGCTGGCGGCTGCTGGCGCACAGGTTCTTTTTTTAGCTGTTTGGCAATTTTTTCTTCTAATGAGGAAGAGACTTGGACGCGGCGCTTTTCGTCTAGCACTGTCACGTCGAACTTGGGTTTAGCGGGAGCTTCTGGTTTCTTTGTTTCAGCTGATGATAATTCTTGTTCCTGTGCAGTCGCTTGTTTTTTGACCAGTTTTTTAATGCGTTTGCGCCGCGAGGCTTTTGCTTCCTGACCGGGTTCTAGTTCCCTTGCTTCTGCAATGGCTTGTGCCCCCAATGCCAGCCGTTCCTTAAAGCTGGCTGAACGTTTTTCCAGTTTCTCCACCTGCGCGCGTACGCGTTCCTCATCCCGTTCAATGAGTGCGGTTAAAGTGTTTTCGTCAAACAGTTCCTTAAAGGCATTCAGCTCTTCATTTGTGGGCGCGCGCGGTTTGCTCGCGGATATTTTTGTGAGCAGCGTGCCTATATTGTCTGCGGTTGTTTGCTCCATGGAACGGTAGATTTCCTGTTACGGCTCTCAGCTTGTAAAAAACTCGTCAATTGGACATTGGCAATATTTTAAGTATCGGCATGCTGCTTTGAAAGTAAAAATAATCATCAGTTCCTGTTGCCTGCATCGCCGCCGCACAATGTGTACTGCGTACAGTACAATTATTACAATTAGTAAAATTAGCTTTTATTTGGCTTTTGTGCCTTATTGGGGGCTTATTTGGCTTATAATTGGCTATAAATGGCTATAAATGGCTATAATTGGCTATAATTGGCTATAATTGGCTATAATTGGCTTATGGCGGCGTATTTCCGCATAATGTCAGCAGTTCTTGCAGACTTGTAGCAAAAGTGCGTTTTTCAGTGACAGCTTGCTGCAAGAGTTTTAATGTAGCAGGACGTTTCGCCAGTGCTTGCTCTAAGCGCGGATCACTGCCTTTCACATAAGCGCCCATATTGACCAGTGTTGCCATTTCATCGTAATGCGCCAGCCAGCTGCGCAGTGTGCCGGCGGCTGCGCGATGTTCAGCGGAGGTTATGCTGTGCATTAATCGGCTTATGGATTGCGGGATATTGATGGCAGGGAAATGCCCATTCTCGGCCAGTTTGCGATCAAGGATAATATGTCCATCCAAAATCCCGCGCACAGCATCACTAATGGGTTCACTGAGTTCATCGCCTTCTACTAGAACGTTGTAAAACGCTGTAATGGAGCCGTGTTCGGATGTGCCGGCGCGTTCTAACAGCTCACTGAACAATGTGAACACAGATGGCGGGTAGCCGCGGCTGACAGGCGGTTCGCCGCGCAGTAATCCCAATTCACGCTGGGCATAAGCCAAACGCGTGAGTGAGTCCACAATCAGCACCACAGCTTTGCCTTCTGCCCTGAAAGCTTCGGCGATGGCAGTTGCCGTATAAGCCGCACGCACGCGCCGCAGTGGCGGATCAGCGGCAGAAGCCACCACCACCACTGTTTGTTTGCGTGTCTTAGCGGTAAGTGTTTGTTGGAGAAATTCGTTCACTTCGCGCCCGCGTTCGCCAATGAGCGCCGCTACCGTCACTTCGCCCTCGTTATGCCGCGCCAGCATGGAGAGCAATGTCGACTTCCCCACGCCCGCCCCGGCAAAGATGCCTATGCGTTGACCCTTGCCAATGGTCAGCAAGGTGTCAATACTGGCAATGCCTGTCGAGAAAATTTCTGTAATGGGTTTGCGTTTCAGAACATGGGGAGCTTGTGCGTGAATGCTGCGCGTCGTGGTATTTTGCAGCGGCCCCGCTTCATCAAGCGGTTGTCCCAGACTATCTAAGACACGCCCTAAGAGTTTCGTGCCTACGGGAACATGCAGACCTTGCTGACTTTGTGAGAGCTCAATAGTGGCGCTAAGCGGCAGCTCTGTTATAGGTGCAAGTGCCATAATGGCAATGCACTCAGGTTGTAACGCTACAATTTCCGCAGCAACAGGCAGCTGCCCGGGACTGATAATGCGGCATTTGCTGCCCACACTGAGCTTTCCCAGTGGGGTTGTTTGTGCGCCGGCGCTCTGGTGGCTGTACGTACCCCAGGGCACTTCGGCTTCAATGAGACTGCCGCGAATCGCACGAATTTTAAGCGTTATGCGAATAGGGTTATACGTGCGCAGCTTGGTGATGCAGGCATTCAGGGTGGAGGTTGTCATGATGGGTAACGCAGGCTTGCTGGCAAAAGTATTTAAAAATGTGCCGCACGCTGGCACTGCAGGCTTTTGCTGTGGGGGGTACTGCCGGGTGGGTTTCTGCGGATGTCAGCGCGTTGTTGCCACTGTCCCGCTGGTACCCCTTAGGGATTTAATTTAATAGGCGCCACTTCGCGTAATGCTAAGGTTAATTCCTGTAATTGTGTACTAATACGCGCATCAATAGCGCCAACATCGCTTTCAATAAAACAGCCGCCGGGTTCAATCAGCGGATCTTCTACAATGGTAATATGCTTAATGCTTTTACTCAGTGCATAAAATGACTGTTTGTTGACTTCCGCCAGCTGTAAATCCAAGGTGTTCACACGCAGCTTAATGGAGACCATGCCGCTTGCATAACGCAGTGCTTCGCGGATATTGCGCAGGATGAGCTGATGATCCTGCTCGCTGATGAGTTTCACAACCTTGCGCGTCAGCAGCATACAGAGTTCAATGATATGAACCTCACTGCGTTCAATAATACGTGCACGTTCGCCGATAATCTCCGTCAGTGTTTTTTTGAGCAGTGTTTGCAGCTGCTTAACTTCGCCGCCAGCCTGCTGCAGGCCTGCAGCAAACCCTTTTTCATGGCCCGTTGTTTCGGCTTGTTTTTCCAAGTGACTGCGCTGGGTTTTTGTTTCGGAAACAATTTTTTGACTTTCTGTGTTGGCCGTGGCGGTGATGTCTTTGGCTTCGGCGGCGGCTTTTGCAAGCATGTTCTTGGTTGTTTCCTCAGCGGCTTGCAAATTTTTGGCGAGCAGTTGTTTTTGTGTTTCGGCAGTGGTTTTCAGTTCGGTGGTTTGTTCACGCAACAGTGCTTCATGTTCAGCTTTTGCCTCAGCTATGTTTTGTTCCAGTTTATTGATACGCTGTTCTGCAGCACCAATGAGCGCTTGTTTATGCTTGAGGCGGGCTTCCAGTGCCAGCTCGCTGGCACTTTTATAATTTTTTTGATCATGGCCCTGGCTGCCCACTGCTCGCGTCTTGCCCATAAAGGTATGCAGCGGCTCAGGTTTTTCTTTTAACGTCACGCGCTGTGAAGGAATGACATAAGTTTTCATAAAGTGTGGCTGCCCAATGTCTGCTGTTCGCTGTTTGTTATTGTCCAAACATGTTCATCATGTTGTGGTTAGACCAACGTGCCTTCTTCGCCGGAACGCACAATGATAATTTCCCCTTCTTCTTCCATTTTACGGATCAAATTCACAATGCGCTGCTGGGCTTGTTCCATATCGGTCATCTTAATGGGACCAAGAAATTCAATGTCTTCCGTTAGAATCACCGCAGCACGTTTGCTCATGTTGGTGAGAATTTTTTCTCTGACTTCTTCGTCGACAGATTTTAAGGCCTTCGTCAAATCGTTCATATCAACCTTACGCAATACTTTTTGGACAGAACGATCGTCTAAGATAATGATGTCTTCAAAAACAAACATGCGTTTCTTAATTTCTTCGGCTAAAACAGGGTCGCGTTCTTCCATGTTTTCAATGATTGTTTTTTCAGTGGCGCGGTCAACAAAGTTAAGAATTTCAGCGGCAGTATCCAATCCGCCCGAAAAACTGAGGTCCTCAGATTCAAACGATGACAGCTTGATCTCCAATGTGCTTTCCACTTCGCGCACCACTTCCGGTGTGGTGCGGTCCATAATGGCAATGCGGCGCGTCACATCGGTCTGGATTTCAACAGGTAGTTGTGAAAGGATCTCAGATGATTTCTTAGGCTCCAGGTATGTGAGGACAAGTGCTGTGGTTTGCGGGTGTTCGGACTGCAACAGGTTGACAAGGTGCTGGGCATCTGCTTTTTTTATAAAGTCAAAAGGTTTAATCTGGATGGAAGAGGTCAGCCGATTGATGATCTCACTGGCACGTTGCGAGCCCAGGGCTGTTTCAAGGATTTCTGTGGCATATTCCACACCACCGGTGATGATATGGCGTGAAGCGCGGATGAGTTCATAAAACTCGCGTAAGATGATATTTTTGTCCTCCAAAGAAACATTAGACAAACGCGCAATTTCAAATGAAATACTTTCCACCTCTTCATCTTTGAGGTGTTTCATAATGCTTGCGGCATTCTTGGCACCAAGGCTGACCAGGAAAATAGCAGCTTTTTTTCTGCCGCTAACATTTTTTATAGAAGTGTTGTTGTCTTTTTCTGCCATGGTTTTGAATATTTGTGTAGAGCTGAATGATGCTAACTTGAAAGTGTGCGGTGCTTTAAAGTTTTTCGTTCATAATGGTGGAAATCACGCGGGCAGTTTGTTGTGGATTTTCACGGATAAGCGCTTCTAATTCTTGTTGCAATTTCGCCGCTTCCTGCTCGTCTTCGGTTGGCGGTGTTTCGTTTATTTCAACGGTATCCATATCACGCAACGCGCGCTCGCGCTGGAGCCGCCGCATGAGCTCTTCTTCTTCTGCTTTGGCAATTCTGTGCTGCTCAATCCTATTGCGAATCCAGCGAATCAGCACAATGAGTACGAGTAATATCAGGATGCCGCTGATGGCGTAAATGCTAAATAGACGGATACGGTAATTGCGAAGATAAATAGCATCTTCTGCAATGAATTGCGCTAAGCGATCAAATTGAATATTTTCTACAATAACAGCATCGCCGCGCTCCACGTTGTAATTGATCGCGCCCTGCACAATGTCACGGAATTTGGCTAAATTTTCTTCACTAACGGGGGTATATGTGCGCACAAGGGCATTATTGGCAATGACATAAGCACCGGTGTTATTGCGTTTATAGAGCCAGCTGCCGTCCACCGTCACGGAGACGGACTTGCGTACAATTTCCGTTGCATCTTCCTGTTGTTCCAAGACGCGTTCGCCATTGACGTAATTATTGATCTCTTCTCTTTTATTGTAAATATTTCTGCCTTCTAAGCTTTCTTTATAACCTGGCGGGAGATTGGGCTCCTGCCCGGGCGGGCCTTCAGGCACAAAGCCCAAGCCTTCGAAGTTTTCAATCAGCGTTTTACTGCTCACGCGAACATTTTCTTTGATATCAGAATCATCGTACGGCAGGTTGGGCGTGCGTTTTTTGATGACAACGGGGAGGATTTCTTTTTGCTGGATACTGACCTTATCAAAGCGCAATTCAACGTCCACCGCTACGCGAAAGCGATTTCGCGGAAGCACGCCCAGCAGTGAGGTTTCAATTTTTTTCTTGATTTTTCTAACTTCCTGATCTTTGACCTTGTTCTCCTCCAAGGCCTGCTTAATCTGCAGCTGGAAGCCCTCTTCTGGAAAAAGATTGATCTGTGTGCCGGTTGCATCCGTGATAACAATGTTCTCACGCGCCAGCCCGTCAATGCCGCGCGCGATAAGATTTTCTATGCCCTTGATGATCCTGGCATTTTTGAGATAATCGCGATATCCTTCTGCAGGGACAAGTGTGATAGCGGCTTCCACATCGGTTGCACGTTCAGTGTAAAGCGTATCTTCGGGAACCGAAATGGAAACCTGCGCGCTGTCCACCCATACCAGACTCTCAATGTGTCTGCGAATCTCACCCTGAATGGCGCGCCGCAACTTCACATTGCGATCAAATTCAGTCGTTGTCCAGCTGTCCATGTCAAAAAGCTCCCAGCCCTTGATGCTGGCAGGTAAGAGGTCGTTCTGCGCTAATTGTGTGCGCACACGCACACCAGTAGTCTCATCGGCAACAACAATGTACTTGTCTGCTAAAACTGTATAAGGAATATTCAGACGCTCTAACTCAGCACTGATGACACCCAGCTCTTTGAGCGAGATCGGCTTTTTAAACAGGTAAACAAGCTGTGTTTGTGTGGAAAAATTAAGCGAAAAATAAATGCCTACTGCCACCGCTAAGGCAAGTGTTATCAGCACCACACGTCTTAGTGTGGATAGCTGCTGAAAGAATTCCCTGAAGCGGGTGATGATTTGACGTATGCGTTCCTGCATGTTCTTCCTCCCCAGAATGAGCTGCCGGATGCCCCAACTTTTACGCCAAGCTTGCGGCTTGACGAATAAGTATAAATGTTTGTAGTTTCACTTCACTGGCATGAAATTCGGGACGTTGTATTTGAATTTAGCTACATCGGATTATCGTCAAGTTATGAGTAAACCTAAGTAATTTTTTGTGCAGCGCAGTACCATGACAACAGCTGCTTGGATACTGAGACATTGCCGCTTACGCGGCTAGACCTGGCGGCGCAAATAAACAAGACTTAACGCCGTACCAATAAGGAGAATATACATCGGTACAACCCAACTGCGCCAAGCATGCGCCTTGGCGGGCGCTGCCAAGCTGAACGGGCGCGGCTCTGCAGGCGGCGGCAGCACCAATTCTATAATGGTATCGCCGTGTTTAATGTAACCGCTGGCTACTATTGCCTGTTCTTCACCCGCACTGAAAAAGGGCGCCGTAGTCGCTTGTGTGATAATGGTTTGACGCAGCTTATTAAGACTTTCCGTGCGATTGGCTAATTCACTCACCATGCGTGTATTGCGCGTCTGCAACTCCGTCCACGCAGTATAAGTTTTACTGAGCTTCACACTCAGTATCCCAATGCCGCCAAAGAGCAGTACACAGATGAAAAGATATTGATAACCCACGGAAGCATACACAGCTGCAACTGCAACTGTGCTTAGTATCGGAATTTTTACTGCATATTGCAGTATTTCTTAGTGCTGCGTTAGCAGCTATTTAGTAAGTTTGGCTCAGGCAGGCCCGCCCTCAGCAATGCTGCTGTCCACAACATCGCTGAATTGCTTAAAATTAGCCTTAAAACGCACCACCAATTCCTCTGCTTTTTGCCGATAGTCCGCCGCAGCTTGCCAGTATTGCTCCGGGGCAAGCAATTCACTGGGAACATTGGGACAGGATTTAGGAATTTCAAGACAAAAATAAGGCTCCTGCTGCGTGGGGATATTTTGCAGCGTGCCGTTGTGGATGGCATCGATAATCGCACGTGTGTACTTGAGCGCAATGCGTTTGCCATACGTACTTCCGTAAGCTCCGCCAATCCAGCCGCTATTGATGAGCCAAGTCTGTGCACCGCTCGCGGCTATTTTATCAGCCAACAGCTTGGCGTACGTATTGGGATGCCAAACCATGAACGGTGCGCCAAAACATGCCGAAAAATTGGCTTCCGGTTCGCTGATGCCCACTTCGGTACCAGCAAGCTTCGCTGTATAACCACTGATGAAATGATAACTGGCTTGCTGCGCACTTAGCCGACTCACCGGCGGCAGAATGCCGAAAGCATCGCAGGTCAGAAAGATAATATGACGCGGCGCATTGCCGATGCTTGGAATTTTGGCATTGGGAATGAAGGCAAGCGGATAAGCCGCGCGCGTGTTTTGAGTAATGGAGGAATCATCGTAAAGCGGCGCATGTGTGTACTTATCCAATATAATATTTTCCAGCACCGTACCAAAACGAATAGCATCGTAAATCTCCGGCTCCGCCTTACACGTAAGCCCGATACACTTTGCATAACAGCCGCCCTCAATGTTAAAAACCCCGTCATTGCTCCAACAATGTTCATCATCGCCGATCAGCTTGCGATTGGGATCAGCCGATAATGTCGTTTTGCCCGTTCCCGATAAGCCGAAAAATAACGAAACATCGCCGTCATTGCTTTCATTCGCCGAACAGTGCATCGACAACACACCCTGTTTGGGCATGATGTAATTCATGATCGTAAAGACGCCTTTTTTCATTTCACCGGCATACTCAGTACCAAGAATCACAATCTCCTTGCGCTCGAAAGAGAGTGCGATGCTAGTACGTGAAGTCATGCCATCGGTGTACTGATTGGCAGGGAACTCGCCCGCATTGTAAATAATGTAATCGGGTTTGCCGAAGGTTTCCAACTCTTCCTGACTCGGATGAATCAGCATATTGTGCATGAAAATGGCATGATAGGCACGCGAGCAGATAAGCCGAATCTTTATGCGATACTTGGGATCGGCGCTGGCAAATCCGTCCAGCACATACAGATGATTTTGTGTGTTGAGAAAATCAATCGCCCGCTCACGATTGATCATAAACGTATGGTCGCTCAGCGGAATATTGATCTTGTCCCAGTTTACATTCGTTTCGCTGTCGGGATGTTTGACAATACGTTTTTCTTTAGGGCAGCGTCCAGTGTGTTTGCCCGAGTAAATGACAATAGCGCCCTTATCGGAGATGCGTCCGCCCTCCTTGTCTTCCAGCGCTTTTTCGTAGAGGGTGGCAGGGGAGGCATTGCGTCTGAAGTTAGTGACGCTGATGCCATACGGATTGAGGTCGATGGCTTGGGATGATGGCATAACGCAGCTCGTTTTGCGATTGAAATCCACGCTGCGCTAGTATAGGCTATGGGTGTATAAAACAGAATGATTATACGGGCGTACGCGGGCAGCAGGACAATGTTAGGCTTGTATTATAACATTAAACCACAAGACACGATTGGATCTATTAAAGCTTCTTTTGCATTATACAGACAACCTGCATTAGTATCATTCACGGGATTGAATAATCATTGTGATGATTCACTGATGCTAATTCAACTGTCCCGTCAGTACATTCCCAATAGTGAAGATGGAATGTTCTATCAATATCACGACGCATTGCTTTCGCTCCATCAGGGCTTCGTCTCTCTTGTGGATTACCCCCGCTACGATTTATTCGTAGAGCGTGGGTATCTCTCGGGGTATATCCTTTAACAGTTTCTACGATTGATCGAAGAATCTTGGATGACATGGAGTTTCCTTGGTTGGTACAAATTTGCTGGCATGACTCTCGAAATTTGTTCCCTATGGTTGGGGTAATCTTAATTATATTGTCCCAATCAGGATCACAGCTTTGTGTGATAGCGTCTTTGAACAGAGCAATTCGGATGGCAGTCTCAACTCCAAGATTGTCAGCTGCATTAACTAAGATTACACTGTTATCTAGGCATTCGATCAGCCCGCGAAAGTTGTCACAGGCTAATACATCGCCTTCAAAGAACTCTGGTGAATACGGCAAATCAAAAATATCATCTCTATCATGATAGAGCGTCTGAATCTGGGTTTTTACGTGGATTGTTTGTTGGGGTGTTTGTCTTAGAATAAGTAGAATATTGTCAGGTTGAGAGCAATACTTGCTACATAGAATAGCGATCAAGGTGATGCATCGCTTCAGATCGGACTCGTAGTTCGCGATATGCTGTAAGCTTGGTTAATGTCCAGGATCTGTTTCGAAGATTTTCTTGCGAACAATCACAATCATTAACGTGGTAGAAATCTTCAAAAAGACTGGAAACTAGAAAGTTTATTGATAATTTTATGAACATCATCTAGTAGAGTAGCATGCTTTTATACCATATTTTTTTATCAGTCTTTTAATCTGGATTACTGGCTGATGTTGTATCTATTGCCATAAAGCATAACAGGAAGCTTGCTTGCTTATAAGAATTTTAAGCCGTAACTTACTGTTTAATTCGCTACACTCACGTAGCGTTGTCCACATACTGAAGTGCATCATCTCTGGCGCAATCAATAGGAGGAACAGCGAGTACGCTTGTGTCAACTATTACACTAGCTAGATTGGCCATTGTTTTTCTCCCGGTTTGCTTTTCGTTTTTTTGATGCTGCCCTCATGATTTTTTCGGCCTCTTCTGAGGACTGATCAAAGAATCCTTCTGGCCACTCTGAAATAGCTCCATACTCGTTAATTTTTACTTCGCGGAAAGATGAAACTTGCGATGGTTTTTCGACGAAGTAAATCTTGGCATATCTGTTTAGCTCGCTTTCGGGTGATGCCATTGCAATTCGGAGACGGAGACGATCTATCAAATATTCGCTGTGCGTCTCAACAATACATTGTTTGTGACTTAACGCCATTGAAAGAAAAAAGTCGCCCAACAAGGTTTGAACTTTTGGGTGTAAATGCAGCTCTGGCTGCTCAAATATCAATGTGGAATCTGTGTTGGCCAGGAGGCACATAACGAGGATCGGCAGTACTTGACTAACGCCTACGCCTATGTGCGTGAGGTCATAATCGTTGTCTGAATTGGAAAGTCTTACTTTCAGTCCATGGCCGAACTTCCCTCTATCTTGGCTTTTTACCGATTTTGCCACACCCAAATATTCGAGCCAATCAATAACTGCTTCTTTGAGTGTCTGGGTTATCATTTTGCGATCAATTACCTGATCCTTGAAATTTTTAAAATTTGCAGATGGAATGTAATGGATCTTACTGTTCTTGTGTAATTCAAAGATGAAAGCCAAGTGTTCGCCATGTGAACCTACATCGTATAGGTCGATTACTGGTGCAAGTGGGTATACCCCTTTGGGAGCATCCCTTAGTGGGCCGAGGTATTTTAAAGATGAGGTAAAAGATTTATTCAAATACTGGACGGCTTTTATAATTGAGTTGGATGGTAACAAGTCGCGTAGGATAAATTCCTTTTTTGTAGATGTCTCCAGATAGACTTCATAAATGCGTTTTAAAAGATCATCAGTATCATAAGCGCGCAGTACCGATTCAATTTTTCTGCATTTTTCACTTTTGTGTAATTGTTCATGCCATGTCCTGAATGTGAAAGTTTCAAGATTAGGAAAGACTTGGTCAAGATTGATATTATTTTTTTTTAGGATTTCGCTCAAGATCATAAAGATCTTTTTGGAAAGAGGTTTTGTATTGTACTTTGTTTCATACTGCACTAGACGCAATCCGGAAATTAAATCACCTTGGATTGCCTTTGTGAAAGAGGCTGCCCTTTCTTTAATAATATCGATAATACATACGATTCTCTCGGGAAAAAAATGTTTCAACATGCAACCAATAGGCTTGGCCGAGACAAATTCTTTTTTCACCTCTTCCATGGATTTTGGGTCCAATTTAACCGGATAAGCCAAGCTGGCGCGCAGATCGTCATTAATTTCACTTATGCCATAGTCTTCTTTAATTTTTGAAATGTTTTCGCTGGAATAACGAATGTAGGCGTTTGCTTTCTGTTCAGGATATCCACCGTTGTTTCTGGGCACATAGGACAACCGCGCAGAAAAGAGTCGAGGTTGAATTTGAAATAGATCACGCTGATAGCTAGATGTATCGGCATCAAAAGATATCTCGCAAGTGACTTCCTGAATTTTACTAAAGTCTCTCCTGTAATCAATATCATCATGAAGCTCGCTAAGGAATGCTAGATTGTGAACCTCATCTTGAAAGCTCTGTTGAGTTGCAGTTTCTTGCCCCAGCAATGGTTGACATGTACATTTAATGGTAATTTGTTTTGATTTGCTGCCGTTGAATTTTAAATCGTCAAATTGGCCTAGCCTAGTAAGATTGCCATTCAGTATAACAGGACGTGATTCGGCTTTGTGGGCTAAAGTTTGTGCAACAAGTAAAATTGATTGAATAAATGTGCTCTTGCCACTGCTGTTTGCACCAGCGAAGATAGTGAGCGGTTTAAGCTCCAGCTCAGTTTCATCGCGAATTGATTTGAAGTTAGAAACTTTCCATTTGCTAATCATAGGTTGTTCACCTCCTATTGATTTCTATTATAGCATTAAACTGTGACTACTGTGAAAAAACAAAAAAAAGCATGTTGGTGAAATCCACAGAACCATAACTGTATTCATAGGATAATCAGTCGTGTTGACTCAGCATGGCTGATCCGTGTTGGTTGTTATTGGAAATGAGATGAGCAATGGAAAAAGTAGCAGAAAGAGTAGCGCAAAAAGAAATAACGCAAGACGCGCTGATTGAAAGTCTGCGTAATGAAATACACGCGCTTCGTTCCATTTTAAAACGAACGGACGAGTACAATAACGAATTAACAGCTCAGCTTAAAAAGCTTGAAACTGAGAATGATGATTTTAAGAAAGCATTCGGACCAATCTTGCAGGAAGTCCCGCTGAGCCGATTGAATAAAATTGCTGAAACACTCGGACTTAATGATCCACTGGAAGTGACCATTCCAAAGTATATTCCTTCACAACTAAAAACAATCCTTCAGTTGCCAATCAGCCCTCGCAAAATTGTTGAAATTGCCGAGCGTAATGAAATGTCTAAAAAGGCGTTTTTTGTGAAACGGATTAAACGACTTATAAAAACACAAAAAAAACATCAAACGACTGTGTTTTTTTCAATCTTAGGCATTATCAAGTTCGCTGAGCTTTATCATTGGGATAAAAACAATCGTGAGGCTTTTGCAAAAACATGGGACAGTCTCAAGGCGAGTTTATTGGATTTAGTGGACGCGTAAATGACAATAGTTTTCGGCTGAACAGTTGCGATGAAGTTTGTTGAATTGGCTGAGGTATTGGACACTATAAAAGTGGATATGCCTTTAAAGTTTAAGAGTAATTTTTATGTTAGAGATAAAGGACTTTTAGAATCAGCTATTGTTTCTGTTAGAAACGCATACTATGAAAAAATTGAATAATTTGCAGCGAGCTATATTCGTAATATTACTAAGAATCATCCACTTGTAGATGGAAATAAACGATTGGCGCTTATTGTTTTTTACAGGTTTCTTATTGAAAACAGCTATGATTTGGGAAAACCACAGGGCAAGCTTTTTTGGAGTGATGTCATTAAAAAATTTACAAAAGGAGAGCTGACTTTTAACGAACTCGCTGCAACGATTAAGGGGAATTTGGTTAAATTAAGGAGAAATTAATTTATAAACGAGGTCACCCGCTTTAGCGTGGAGGAGCTGTCGCGATTGATGGCTCAGCCGCGCGCAGGGACAATGTGCCGCGGCCCTCAATGGTGTCCAGCAGCTGCTTACGGATTTCCTGTGTCTGCGCATTCAAGTCAATCGTTCTGAACCAGAGTTCGTGTCCTTGCAGGGCGATGCCCTCGCAGATGTCTTCATCAATCGCCGGGTGCAGCAGGATGCCGATGGTATGCGGATGTTCCTCAGTTTGTGTACGTAGGTAGGCATACATTTGATACAGGTATGCGCTTTTAAGTGTTTCCGTGTTGTTGTAGTGTCCAGCTTTGAGCATAGCTGTGAATTTGGTATCGATGACGATGCGCTGCTGCTTGTTATTGAGCTTGCTGAGTGTGATGTCAGTTTTCATGCTGGGCAGGATCTTATCGATGTTCTTTGTTTTGTGTGTGCATGGCCAGTAAAGCCGTGTGCCTGTTTCTATTTTCCAGGTCTCCGCTAAAACAACCTTATAAAATCCGCCGACTGCTTGTTCGAACAATCGTCTGAGCCAATCTTCGTCTTTTGCAGTTTTTATGAAAAAATGATTGCCCTGCGTTTCTGATGGCAATGCCAAACTGAAAACCAGCTGCGCCGTTGCAATGAGCTCCCTGTCTGCGCGTTCGTGATGTGCCAATGTTTCCTGCATAAGCTCGCTTTCAGTGGGGTTGCTGCCGCTTACACCAAGTGTTTCCAGTTTGCGTGCAAGGTGGGCGCATTGTGTAAATAGTTTTTTATCGGGGTTTGCTGTGCGTTTGAGCAGGCTGCTTAGCTGATTTAGCGCTGCCCGAACAAGGCGATAACGCGGTCTGTTGATTGTCAGTGTTGTAAATTGGCAGGCGATACGTCCGCGTTTTAGTAATTGCCTGCGTTCAGTGGCTAAGAGCAAAATGCGTCCGCGTACAGTGCCCAGCTCTGCACGAATGCTGTGATGACCATGGCTGAGATTGCGTTTGAGACGATTTGTGACTAAATGGCAGAGGATTTCCGCCAGCAACTTAGGCAGCTCATCAATATTCTCCTCCAGCTCAATCCTCCTGTTGCCGTTTGTTTCCTTGAAGAGCTGCGATGCGTAAAGCAGCAATAACCAAATGTTGCGAATGGGGATAGCTGAGCTGTTCATGCAAAAGTATTTTTCAGCTTCACTACTTCTTGCTTGACTTTATCAGGAGCGTCAAACCAATATTCCTTGAGCAGTGGACTGAGTTCTGTTGTCACGATGTCATTGAACCAAGCGGCGGCGTCTGCGATGGGCTCATTGTGCGGCGGGGTACAATAGCTATGTCCTACTTGAAAATTTGCACCGAGGGTATCGCGCAGTGTGTTATTGAGTGCCTGCATGGTTGTTGCGATTTTATGAAGTTCAGTTTTTTGTATGCCGTTGCGATTGGCAACGAAATTTACCCATTGCTCATTAAATAGCGGCTTCATGTCGATGAATGCAAAACGGCGTCTGAATGCGAAGTCAATAAGTGCCAGTGAGCGATCGGCGGTGTTCATCGTCCCGATGACGTAGAGGTTTTGGGGGATGAAATAGGGTTCATTGGCTGCTTGCTGATGGGTTAAGTGGAGGGCGTACTTGCTGTCGCGTTTATCGGTTTCCAGGAGGGTGAGCAGTTCGCCGAAGATTTGTGCGGGATGACCGCGATTGATTTCTTCGATGATCATGACATGGGGAGTTCCGGGATTTTTGCGAGCTTGCTCTGACAGTTTGAGGAAGGGACCATCGACACGTCCCAGTTTGCCGTCTTCAGTGGGACGATAGCCCTGCACAAAGTCTTCATAGGAAAGGTTGGCGTGGAATTGTACGTGGCTATATTGTGTGGGTGCGGGTGTTGCTGTTTTACTGAGCGCATACATGAGGCGTTTAGCCAGCCAGGTTTTACCGGTCGCCGGGTTCTGGGAAAACATCCCTTGCAGGATGAGGTTTTGCTTGGTTTTTAGGCGCTTAAAAATTACATTGAGTTTTGGTTCCGAAAGAAAACATCCAGCTTTTATGATGTCTGTTACGGAATAAGTGCCGGTAGTTCGGGGGGCGCTTGTTTGCACATCAGCTGTCTCTGGGGTAGCTGCTTCGGCTTTTGGGGTCTTGTTTTTTTGGAGAGATTCATAAGCAGCTAGGGCTAATTCGGGGAATGAGTGAGGTTCTCCAGCAACATTTTCAGTGAAGCGATTTTTAAGTGTACTGAGCAGATTTAGATAGTCCTCAGCTGTACAGGTTTTTTTGGGGCCACTCTTCGGAATACTTATTCCTAAATTCGTTTCAATATACGGGTATGAATTTTTTTCTAATGACACAAAATTCCATGGACGGATCCAAAAGAGTCCCATAGTGAGTTTCCCCAGCCCTACGGTGTGCTGTGATATGACAGTATCATATTTTTCAATGAAGCGTCTGCGGGTTTGTGTGTCATTCTTTTCAACAAAGTGAAGGGCTACTTCAAACAGATCCCAAAGGTTAGGAATGTCCTGCTGCCTTCTGTCTTTTTCAAAACCAAAGAACCACGAGTTTAGCGAAAACAATCTAGGTAATGTAGGGTTTTTAGTAGGAAATTCTATGGTTATCGCTAAGAGTTTTTTTAGCTCTTCGAGAATGCGGCAATACTTTTCATCCTTTATGTCTTGGTTAAAGATGCCAAAGACACTAAAGGGACAAATATCATTAAGCGATTTTGAGCTGCCATCGCTGAATCGATCTGTTAGCTCAGACAAACCGACAAGGCTGCGAATTCTGTGAATTTCTGCTACCAGCGGCGCACGATCATTCTTGTATTTGAGCAGCTTAGTGGCTAGCTCTTCATAAAATGGTATCCACTGGAAAGGTGCAAACTGATTATTACGAAGCCGATACGTACTTCCGTTAGTTTTCTCAAACGGAGACTTATGTTTAAAATTGTTCATATCCTCATTAATACATCTACGAACACTTGCTTCTGGATTCTCTCCATGGTCTTTCCACCAGCCCCTTTTTTTGATTTTTTTGGCTATATCATTTGCATGGAGAGGTGTTTCAGCTTCTTTTAATATCCTTATAGCTGCTTCTTTAATACTTAAGTTTTCTTTAATAGTCATACATTACTCTTTGCATAGGTTTATTTTTTCTCTTGTATTGTTTTATCAGTAGCTTCCTCGTTTAAAATTTGAACTAGCCGGTAAATTGGAAATATGATTTTAATTTACTGTTATCATCTCGTTCAACAGTAATAAAAAGAGGAAAAAATGAGTTTGCATTCATTTGCCTGCTACAATACGGAGCTGCCGGTCAAACACCAGTCAAATAAATTTTACAGCTTGACCGAGTCCAGCTGCTGTGTCCCAAAGTAGCTGATAATATTCAAAGCTTTTTGGTGAGCAGCTAAGTAATTATTTTTAAAATTTGCTATTTATTTGCCTATCTACAGTTTTCCCAGCTCGAAAAGGTCATGTGACGAGCGATGAACACCTATATCATATTCCATTAAAAGTGTAACTAATTGTTCGTTATTCATGAGTGCCACTGGAACTCTATCAGGCTGGTTCGCTTCTTCTTTAGCTCCTGAACTAAAATTACTGGTGGTAATGATTAACCCTTGTTCATGTGTACTAAGACTGCCGCGTACTTGTTGAACAGTTGGGCGTTGAATATTCTTTTTCCAGCGCTTGGCTTGAACAACCATTTTGATGCGGACAACGTCACCAATCAACAATATGCCGCGTACATCAATACCACCATCATTATGAGAGCTGGTGATTTCAATTTTTTCGAATCCCATTTCAGTAAGTAGTTGCGCGACTAGCTCTTCAAATTGACTCGGAGTCAACTTCATCAGTTCAGATAGCAGCTTTTTTTTGACTTCACGATTGTGCTTAGAGATTTGCTCCAATAAACCAATGCCAATCCATTCGGCGAGACTATAATACCCGCTGGAGGTACGGATAAATTGACCGGGTTTCTCGCTGATTTTGGCTTGTTTGATTTTTGTTACCAGTCGGGCGTTCATTGTTGCTGCTGGAGTTTTACCATCAGTCTTCAGCCATCCTTGTTTCAGAGCTTTATCGGTAATATCTTTATAATGCATGGATTTTCGGTTGCCGAACTTATCCAGCACTCTCTTAGCTGAAGCTAGAAATGAATGGTCTTCATTAGAGTTATTTGCAGCGCGCTCCATTTTGGGCATGGGCGAACCCACATCGGCAGCTGTGGTAGGCTGATTATCACGAAGTGAGAATGTATGCGGAGCAACCTTAACGAATGGAGATAGGTCTCTATGTTTTTTGATGTCTAAGTAAAGGCGGGCACCAACAGTCCTAGCTGGAGTTTTTCCATGGCTTTCCCACAAGCCTTTTTCAATAATTTTTTTTGTTAGCTCATCTGTGTGAAGGGGTTTGTCAGATTCTTTTAGTACTTGGATGGCTGCATCGCGAATACTCATAATGATTACCTAACCCAAACGCGTTCACGCAACTATATTGTTAAGTGTTTTTATTTCAGAATAGAGTGGGGTACACTCGTAATGATAAACACATAGTGGAATTGCATTTAGATCTTGCAGGTTGAAAAAATGGTGGAGATGGCGGGAATCGAACCCGCGTCCATCTGCCAGCCGCTGTGACTTCTACATGGTTAGTGTTTGCAGAAATTTTCGTGAAAGGCGAATGACAAACACAACATCAGACCTTCCCTTAACCTCAGTAATACAGCGCAGACACCCTGAAATACAATGTCCCGCCGGGCAACTAAGTAAATTAAGGAGATACAGACACCCTTAGTGCCAATAATACCTGCATCCCCTGCTGCCAGCTTTAGGCAGCGAGTGCTAGATTTTCATCTGCGATTGTTACGATTGCCGTTCGTTAAACGTCCATGCCATCACCGCGTCTTATACACATGTCGAAACCAGTGCATCCCCAGTGTTGATAACTTATATCATGAAAATGGTGCGATTGTCAAGTTTTTATTTGTGAGAGCTCCGCAATGGCAGCTTGATGATATAATTATTGAATTTCAATGTTTGTGGTAATTCTGTAATAATTGAGCTTGGTCAGGTTCGGTTTTGCAAGTGTGATGGCAACAGTTTAGGGTTTTTATGAAGCTTGAAACAAGTTCTTTTATTCGGTGTATGGACACTGTTTATAAATTGCGAAATATAGCTGCGCTGGTAATGATTTGCCTGTTGCTAAGCGATTGCAGCAGCAGCGAAGGATATATTTTTAATACAATCTTTCCACCGGAGTACGTTGTGGTCAATGTGGCTAATGATGCCTCCGGGCTAAGCGATGGTTCCGCCGGGAGTGTTCTGCCCGGTTTTTTTTTTCAGAGTGAAGGACTTGCCTTTCTTCGTGAGACGCCTCCCAGTACTTATCCGCTGTTTATCAGTCCGAAAAATAACACAACAGCGACCATTTACCCGGCAGTTATCTCCACACAGATACAGCCACCAGCACCAGGTTTGGATACGCGTTATTTGGTAGAGTATGTTTTGGAAACTGAAAGTGAGCTTGTTGCGCTGACAACAAATAATAACGGTCATGGTGTGCTTAGCTTTAATAGCGGGGTTTCAGTGCAGGATAATGTGACGATTGCGCTGATGCTGACTCCCGATCCTGATAATCCCGACAGCGTCGCGTTGGAATCGGTGACCGTTTATATACAATTTGAATTATACCCAGTTACTGCGGATCCTCGTGCCGAGACTTCTGGAACCGAGCTTCCCAATCCGCTGATGAATTCATACCTTTATCTTGCATCCGATGTAGTGGTGGGAAATTACAATAAGTTTCAGAGCGGCGGCGCTGAGGCAACGACAATCTTCGATCTATCGGGTTTTAACGGGATGGTCAGCGACTATGGGGTCATCATTGGTGCTGATGTTGCTGAGCTTGATACCAGTACGATGTTTGAGCTTGCAGCCGGTATTTTTAACTATGGCATGGAAGTTGTGGATGATGCCAACTATACTCTGGAATACAGGGTCTTTTTAGAAGATTTTTTTCGCACCCCGCTGAGCAATTTGGGCGTGACGGTGCCAGCCGATGATGAGTATGACTCCAGTGGCACTATAAGTGATAGTCTTACACTTAAACACGGCAAGGATTATTTTGTGCAGGTGGAAGTTTATAAAAATGGTACCAGAAGTGCGGATGCCAGCCCGGTGCTCTTTTACAATTACGGCGTTTCTGTGGCGGCAAGCCCTGAGCTGGCTGAGGTTGTTCTGACGGATAGCAGTGGCAAGAGGCGCACGCTGAGCAATAATGGCATTGAACAGAGAGTCAGTACCAATGCTGGGGAGTACAATTTACATTTGAAAGGTGCGGGCGATTTTTATCTTGTGGCAGAAGATAACTCACACATTGCTCTGCAGGCGGTATCGGGCGGCGATGCCGCTGAGCGCATGACCACACTCAATTTCACCACTGCCGGTGATCATCGTTATAAGGTTTTTACGATGATTGAAAGTTCATTGACAGAAAAGAACGCTGAGTGTCAAGCCATCAAGGAACAATATTTGGTATATGCGGATGCCGATGACAATGCGGTATCACTTTGGGACATTAATGCACCACAATGTTATTTTTATATTATACAGGCGCAACCTTACAACTTTAAGGTGTTATGAAACTTCAATCCATTGTTATGGGTGCTAATGATTTTTAGTTTAATTGTAGTTTTTTTAGTTTTTTAAGCTGAATTGTCAGAAATACATGAATTTATAGCTTAGTGGAACTTTCTATTAATAGGCAAAAATGGAATATTCATAACAATTTTTAGCTATAATTTTAAAATTACAGCTAATTTTACTAAGAAGTTGCCTTCATGTTTGCCTGCTTCAGATTATAATAATTACAGAGTTTTTTTTCGAGGTGTTTACAAACATCAGGTTGTGTCTCAGCTGGATTGTTGAGCATACACAATGTGGGTTTATTTGATTTTTTTTCTGTTTCTATGGTCCTTAAAAGGAGTAGGATATTGACCTTCACGGGTTGATGTCTTTTTACCGGGCCTGGTAGTGAGCACTTCTTCCGCTCACTACCGCTTTCTTTTTTTTTTACAAGTGGCTTTCTGTTGTGGGGAGCCGATCAATTTAAAGTCGGGTTGAGTTATGTTGAGTGCATTGGAACATGGCAAGCTAAGCAGGAGCGTTCTTAAAGAGGATACGCTAACGGCTTCAGTTTTCGATTTGCTGTTGTGTTTGCCAACGGCTTTAATGTGGGAAATTCTTCAAAAAGCCTGTTCACGTTCTCAGGAAATGCCCGAGGCTAGCGGTCGGTTGGAAGCTGCCAATTTTTGGCCTAGGTGGGATCTTAGAGAAGAGATCGCTGGAAAGTATGTTGAACCAGATCTATCGCTGCGGTTTGAGAATTTCGACGTTATTGTTGAAGCTAAACGCACCGATGAAAACCAGCAGTACGGGAAACAATGGGTAAAAGAACTTCACGGGTACTTTAATTCAGGTCGCGAAGACGATGTAGAGGATAGGGAAGTTTTTATGCTTGCAGTTGGCGGTATTTGGGGTGAGGAAACAGAAAAAATTGAGCTAACAGCTGAGTTTTTTCCAAAAACCGAAGGTGGATATTCTGTAGCTGATAGCGATAAGTGGCAGAAAGATGTCAAGGTTTATAAAATCAAATGGCAGCAAATTTTAACAGAAGTTACCCAGCTGCAAAAGAAATTGACATCCAGTCTTGGCGTGCTGGATGGTGCAGCTTTGTTACACAATGTTTTAGAAAAGCTGATCAGAGCTTTTGCCTTGCATGGTTTTATGGTGGTTGAATTTGAGTCGTTTGCAGAGTTAAAAAAGTTTACTTGTTTTTCTAGTGTTGATACAGCTGCTGTATTGGATAAATGCTGGGTAACCTAAGGAAGTGTGATTATGAATGCAGAAATGAAAGATGATTTTAGTAAAACTGAGTTTGCCGGTGCGCTTACTGAAGTTAGGAAAGCTTATCGTTTGCTTTATGTCTATCAGGACAGGATCTTAAAATTGATGAGGTATGTGGGAAGCTATTATGGCATAGCTTATCACGGCGGGTTTAATGCTTTTAGTTCACATCCTCCTCGTAAAGGTAAAGGTACGCTGGGAGAATGGGCTTGGGATTGGCTGGGCTTTTATCATTATGAGTTTCTGTTTATTGTACGCAAGAAATCTGCAGATCAAAGTGAAGACTTATTTTTTTGTGTTTCTTTACAGAGTGATACAGGACTCTACGATCATGAGGAGAAAAATGAAATAAGAGATCATGATAATAAAAAACTAGACTTCAATAACTATGAAGAAGCTAATGAATCAAGAACAAGATTAGTTTTTATGATTGCTAAAGTAAAGGATTGGGACCCGTGCAAAATGTTTGTTGAAAACAAGTGGCATGGCAAAAAAAAAGACGAAGAGGAGCTTGAATTGCTGAAAGATGATAAATGTACGATGTTTGGAAAAGCGTATAACTTAGAGAGTTTTTGCAACAAAGCTGCAACTGATGGTATTCTTAAACAATTTAAAGAACGTTGCGGAGAAAGGGGCTTTAAGTTTCCAGAATTGGATGAGGGATTAGCGAAAGCAGCTAATACTTAACTTTCTTGTTGTTATTGTGCGCGGGCACGGATTAGCGCGTGGCTGCGCATCCTCAGCTGCGTTTTCAAGCTGTCGACTCAGCCACACTGACGGTGTGCAATGTTTGCAGCAGTGTGCGTTCAGCGGAACTGGGAACTTTCCCGCGGCGCTTAAACATGTTTTCCTGCATGTCCAGCAGCTCTTGAAGCTGCCAATGTTCGTTGTTTTTAAAGTGAAACGCACGCAAGCTTTGCGTGACAGGACTTGTGGCATTTGCCGCCACGTCTAGTGTCTTGCCGCCGTAAATGGCAGTCAGAATAGCTGTTTTTGTGTAATCGCCGATAATGGCGCCTAAAAATGTGCGTCCGCTCGCTGTTTTTGTACCTGTGGGGCTGTGTGTATGGGCGGGACGATAATCGCTGCGCAGGTTTGATGTGGTGGTGCCGGCACCTAGGTTGACCCAGCTGCCGATGATGCTGTGCCCGATGAACCCGAAATGACTTTTATTGCTGAACGGATGAAAGCTGCTGACGGTGACTTCGCCGCCGATGCGCGTCGCTTCGCCGCAAGAAACATGGCTGAGCTGGCTGTGTGCGCTGATGCGCGCGTGGCGGGCGATGTATAACGGACCCGTTAAAATACTGAACGCGCCGATGTCCACATCGTCATGGATGAGGATCGGCGCGTCCTTTGTTGGCATTGAAGACCAGCTGTCCCTTAGTTACAAGCGCACTGAGCTTGGCAGCGGTGTTTGCATGTACGTGAACATGAGGTTGAATTTCACGGAAGGTTTCGCTGTTTGAATGCTGCACACACAGGTCGATATGTTTACTGAGCAGCTTTTCATGCGCTGCAATGAGCTGATGGAGCTGGCGGCAGAGCGCAGGAACAGCAATATCATGAAGAATACTTGTGTCCTTATTGGCGGCTTTGACGATGGCTGTATGCAGTGCGGCATTGCTGGTGTATGGCGTGGGGCTCAGCATGGCAATAGTGGTATTCAGTGCGGTGTCTGAGGCTGAGGCTGCTGTGGGAGAGGGGGATTGCGATTTCTGCAAGTTTGGCACTGAAAGCTTGAGTTCTTGGTCACGTTCACGCCAAATGACGTGTTTAGGAGCTGAGCTGGTGGTGAGGGCGGTTTTCAGAATGGAACGCAGCAGTGCGGGAGCTGGGGCAAGGGCGGCATTCAAATAAAGTCTATGTGTTGCGGCGGCATGGTTTGGCGGTATGTTGGCAGCGGCAATGTTGGCACTGCTGCGGCGTGCATTTTCCCACTGTTTTAAATTTTCCAGTTGATCAGCGGCAGCAGGCAATGTGGGCAATGCGGGCGTGTTTTGTGCCAGTAGTTCCAGTGTAATGCTGCGTGTGGGGACTAGTTCATCACAAAACATCCACACCAGCTCACGCAGGGTGAGTGCGCCTAATTGGATATCGCAGAGCGGACGTGTGCCGCTGAGCGGACTGAGCGTACTGATGACAAGCGGCGGTTCAAAGAAGACGATGGTCAGCGGTGTTTGCATGGGCTTGCATGGTAAATTTTACTGGTGTGTGAAGTTTAGAAAAAGTTGCGAAAACTCAATGCAAAGGCAAGCCCAATGACTGGCTCAACGTCGGTAATACTCGTACCTGTGGCTTCACCTGCCACCTGAAAAGTGGTTTTTAGCGAAACCCCATAACCCATGAAAAGGAATAACGCGGTGTTATTGATAAACCGGTAGCGCGAGGTTTTGCCCAGATGGAGATTACTGAGTTCGGTTGCCAGTTGAATGGTTTCGCTGAAGCGAAAATAAAGGGAAAGGAAAGCATCGGGAGTGTCCGTTTTAAAGATGATGGGATAACGCACGCCGAAAGAAAAATAATGCGGCGCCAGCAGCGTTTGACTGAACCACGGCAGCCCTAGTGACAGCACGCCGTAAATGCCGTACAGTTTTTCAGTAAAAGGTTTGAAATTGCCTCTGTAAAGGCTGTCATAACCGAAGGCCAAGTCCAATGATGCAAGCCGTCCGGAGGGCAATGGAATTTTTACTTTGACATAAGCATGGGGGATACTGGGAGTGCCTGTTTCAGTGCCAATTAATTTGTCAAAATATTCAATGATCCCGAGGTTGAAATAACTGCTGGCGCCAACACCGGCGCGCAGCAGCAGACCGCCGTCCTGGTAAAAATGCGTGGTGATATGAAATTCGCCGCGTTCTAACGAGAGCGCGGTGGGCGTTTCAAAAATGTCCACAGCGTTGGCGCTGAGCGCGGAGCTCATAAACGCCATGCTCAGAATAAGAAAGCGGAAACAATGGCGCATGAGGTTTGAAGGTTTCGCCTAGCTTAGCGACAATTATAATAATGGCGCTTTTGCGTTATGGATGGCTGCTATTGGTTTGTGGTGGCTGATACTGTTTGGGTTTGTTTGCTTTTATGGTTTTAGTTTCGGAAGAAACTGGCTTTTTGCTGAGCAGAAAAGCGGTTGATTGACTGTGAGAACCTTTACATTATGCAAAGGACTGGCGATGGTTGCAAATAACACAAATGTGGCTGCAGGTGCGTTAAACACTGTTGCCGCAAATGTTTGTGTTAAGCGCTTAGGATGTTGGTATTGGCGTAGAAACAGTAGCCTAAGTAGAGGACATAGGCGCCGAGGGGGAAGACGCCGCGCTGAGGCGGGAGAGTTTGTAGTCTGTGCCTTGGTAAGAAACCCAAGAAGGGCTAAACAGAAGAGCGCGGCAAGGGCTGCTGTTGGTTTGTGGCGATGAATATTGTTATATTTGGTCTGGTTTTATGCTTCTATTTCCGGAAGAAACTTACTTTTGCTGAGCAGAAGTGGCTGCGAATAATCCTCACACAGCTGCCGCAAATGGATTGGCTGCAAGACATTGAGTGTTGCGAAAGATAAATGTTTGAGTTAAGCGCTTAGGATGTTGGTATTGGCGTAGAAACAGTAGCCTAAGTAGAGGACATAGGCGCCGAGGAGGAAGACGCCGCGCTGAGGCGGGAGAGTTTGTAGTCTGTGCCTTGGTTGACCCAAGAAGGGCTAAACAGAAGAGCGCGGCAAGGGCTGCTGTTGGTTTGTGGCGATGAATATTGTTATGTTTGGTCTGGTTTTATGCTTCTATTTTCGGAAGAAACTTACTTTTGCTGAGCAGAAGTGGCTGCGAATAATCCTCACACAGCTGCCGCAAATGGATTGGCTGCAAGACTTGAGTGTTGTGAAAGAAAGTGCTTGTGTTAAACGCTTAGGATGTTGGTATTGGCGTAGAAACAGTAGCCTAAGTAGAGGACATAGGCGCCGAGGAGGAAGACGCCGCTGAGGCGGGAGAATTTGTAGTCTGTGCCTTGGTAAGACCCAAGAATGGCTAAACAGAAGAGCGCAGCAAGGGCTGCTGCATAGACGTAAAGCTCGATAAAATAATGATTGAGCTCTGAAAGCGGAGCAATAACAGCGCTCAGTCCAATGATGCAGAGAAGATTGAAAATATTTGAGCCGAGCACATTGCCAAGCAGCATGGCATTGGCTTTGCGTCTGGAGGCGATGATGGACGTGACTAGCTCGGGCAGCGATGTTCCCAGTGCCAGCAGGACAATGCCGGCAAAAGCTTCATTGGCATGAAAGACGTTAACGGCGATGCTGAGTGCGTGGCGACTGACCAGTTCGCCGCCTGCGCCGATCATGATAAGGCCCAACAGGATGAGCCATGCTATTTTTCCTGATGTATTTTTTGTTAGGGGAATGGCTTCATTGCTACTGCTGGCAGTGGCTGTATTTTTATTTTTTTTGCTGCTCAGCGAGATCCAGTAGAGGTAGGCGGCAATGCTCAGCAGCAGGACAAAACCTTCGCCGCGGCTGATGGTATTGGCATTTGCAGCACTGAAACTTGTCAGGTAACAGAAACTGAAAAGGCTGAGCACCAGGACATTGATGCCCAGTTGCACGGTGAAGCCTGTGCGGGCGAAACGCACGCCGCCCAGCACGGCGGCGGTGCCAAGCACTAAAAGCGTATTGGCAATATTACTGCCGATGACATTGGTGAGGATAATATTGCTGGCATCTTGCTGCAGACTTAATCCGATGGAAACAGCCAGCTCGGGCAGCGAGGTGCCAAAAGAGAGCAGCACAACGCCAACGATAAACGGAGAGAGCTGAAAGCGCTTAGCCAGCTGCAGACATGCCGAGACCAACCAATCGGCGCCTTTGATGAGAATGGCGAGACCGATGATGAAATAAAGACTGGGTAGTAACATGGCGAGGGTAGGTAACTGGGGGCAATGAATTTACTTTGCGCGCTGAGGTGCTGGGATTATCCTGTGGCGACGGCGGGTGCGGGTACGGCATTTGTAGCCGCTCTGAGGTACAATGGACGCAGGGCTGTGAGGGAACTTTGCAGCTTAAAACAATTATGATGGTAATCGTGGTAAAATGCTGAAATAAGCGTACTCAGGGGTTGTGGACTATTATTTGGCGCGGAGGAAGTGTTTGGCGCGGAGGAAGTGGGCAGGAGCATTACTGGTTTATTTTGTGTATGCAGAGTTTTTATAATAGCTTTAAGTTTATTGTTGAGCGATGGGGGAGCTGTGAAATAAAGCTCGTCTTTGGGTGCGGGCTGTTGGCTTTGCCTGTCGAGGAACTGCTGAGTGTTTTGGGCGGTGGAGAAAACTTCGTCTGCGTCAATTTCCTCAGCGTGCGGCTGCGCTTGCGGCAGCCAGGCGGGCAAGGTTTCAATGGGAGGTGTACATGCAGGAAGTGTTGCGGCGGCGGCTGATAACAAACCCTGTGGTGTGGGATTTAACCTGAATGTTTGTACATAATAACGATTGCGAATGCCCGGCAGCCACACGCTTAGCTGTTTGGGGGAGGTGAAACTAGAAGGCGCTGCGGGCAGTGCATGGCAGGCGTTTAGTGCCCAGGGCATGAAAGCGGAGCAGGCATAGGCTTTAAGCTGTGGATAAAGGAAGACAAACGTCTGTGCCAGGCTGAGGGTACTGCGCAGGGAGGTGAACGCGGCTGGTCCGGTGCTGAAGCCGATGGCGGTGAGCTGGTCACTGCTGCAAGCCGCTTGGCTGAGCAGGCGATGTAAAGAACTGAATAAAGCTTGGGCAACATCAGCTTTAGGCACATTGCAAGTAATGAGGGCAGCAATGCTGCGGCGCGGTTGTTTATTTTGTGCCTGCAGCAGTGCTAGCTGCAGGGTTTGCGCGGAAAGTGCACAAATTAGAAACTTCATAGAAACTTTATGAGCATACTGGCGGCGTGTGCGGTGCGGTGAACAAACACAAGCGGCAAGCCTAGGATGCAGGTGATTTTAAGGTGACAGTGGCACTGCCATCTGCAAAAGTGAGCGTGATGGGCGGTTTGGCTTTGAGCGCGCGGGCGCGTGTGACGCGCTGAGTTTCCTGTTCCACAGCGGCGTAGCCGCGCCGGAGAATAGCGGCTGGTGCCAATGATGTGCAGAGCTGCCTGAGGGTATTGAGACTTTGCGCGCGATTACTTAGTTCCAGACTGAGCGCGTGGCGGGCGCTGCGCTGTAGAAACTGCAACTTTTGCAACTGAATTTCCAACTGTGTTTTGAGCAAGCTTTGCAGCCGTGCGGGTGCAGCATTTATCAGGCGTTCATGGCACTTGATCAGCTGGGTACTGAGCAGGCTGCGCAATGTTTGCAGCTGTTCATGCTGGGCATTGATCCAGCTGATTCTATTTTTAAGCAAAAGTTCGGCTGCTGCGGTGGGGGTGGCTGCACGCAGATCAGCAACTTCATCGCTTAACACCCAGTCACTTTCATGGCCAATCGCTGAGATCACGGGGATTTTACAGTCGAAGATGCTGCGCACCACGCGTTCGTCGTTAAAGGCTGCCAGTTCATTAGCGCTGCCGCCGCCGCGTGCTAAAATGAGCACATCGGCTTGCTGTTCGGTTTGTGCGCGTGTGAGCTGCCGGACAATGTTTTGTGCAGCATCAGCACCTTGCACAGAACTCACATAAAGGCTGAGGCAAAAACGTCCGTAGCGTTTGGCAGGCAGCTGGGCCAGCGTTTTGAGAATATCTTTTAAAACAGCGCCTGTAGCGGAAGTAATGATGCCGATGTGTTGCGCAGATAACGGTAATGTTTGTTTATGGGTTTCGTCAAAGATGCCTTCCTGCTGCAATGCAGCACGTTGGGCTAAGAAAGCTGCTTGTAAATCACCCTCGCCCAGCGTGCGCAGCTCCTTGATGATAAGCTGACAACTGCCGCGCCCTGCATAAAACGTTAGGGTGCCCAAACATTCTACCGTGCTGCCGTTTAAAAGTTTAGCGCTTAGGTCTAGTTCGCCCGCCTGCGGCTTAAAATAAACAGCGTTGAGACTGGCTTTTTCATCTTTCAGCTGAAAATAACAATGCCCGCGTGCAGAGACGCTGAGCGCACTAAGCTCGCCCGTTACCCAGATGGAACTGAAGTTGGAACGAAGAATGCTGTCGAGGCTTTTACTGAGCTCGGAGACTGTGAAAATGAATGGCCCATCAATATCGGCACTGAGTGCTGTGTCACTGGGCGTCAGATCATCCATAAAGCTGCCCGGTGACGGAGCCTCAGGTGAAACACTGGAAGCGGTCATGGCCATACAGCGGCAAGCGCCCCTAAGCCGTCACTGAGTGTTTTAATGCAGCAACTGAACGGTGTACGTGCCTGCCTGTTGTCAGTCTTCCGCAGTGTGTGGGATTAATTAGGAGCATTGGGTACATTTTCTTTAAGGAAAGGAAAGCCGTTATTAATTTCAATATTGATATCCCAGATATTATTAAAATCCCAGTTTCTAAATGTACTCGTTTGTTTGAGCGAGGGTGCGGTGATGCCCTTATTAGCAGCGGTACTGCGCGTCGTTTGCTCTTCTGTTAAGACCAGACTGGCGCTTTTGATGGGTTCAATGGAGATGAAACTATAATAATTATTCGTCAGTGTATTAATGCCGGTCACGCCGCCGGCAATGCCGCCAAACGCCACATCTGTATCGCCAGTTTGCCCAATATTTGGAATGATTGAGCCGCGCACATAGCTGTTTTTTATGGTGCTTTTACCGGTGATCAGACCGGCAATGCCGCCTACGTTATTGCGTCCGCGGATGCGGCTCTCGCTATAAGTATTGCTGACCATGCTTTCGCTCAGCATATATCCGACAATGCCGCCAACGTCCGTCAGCCCGCTGAGCTCGCCAATAGAAAATGAATTAATGATATCGCTCTCACTGAGCCAGCCAACAATGCCGCCGACTTTTGAGGTGCCCACTAGCTTGGAACGCGACGAAGAATGGCTGAGCTGCGATTGAATAAGCGAACCGGCAATGCCGCCCACATCCGTACGCCCTTCAATGGTATTGAGACTGCTGCAGTCACGGATGGTGACATCAATGCCGCGTCCAATGATGCCGCCCACATCGTTAGTGCCTTGCACGCGTGTAAGCGAATGGGCATTGGAAATGCTCACGCCACTGTACACACGCCCGCCAATGCCGCCAATATTGTCACTGCCGCGCACACGTCCGCGTGTGGTGACAGCCACAACAGTTGTGCGTCCATTGATGCGGCCAGCAAGGGCACCAACCTGATCCTTCCCGGTTACTTTGCCGTTAAAATAAATGTTGCTGATCAGCGAACTGCCGGTAATTTTGCCGGAAAGTCCGCCTGTAAAGTTGCCGCCGCTAATGCCGGCATCGCTGGTGATGATGGTGAGCGCATTGATGCGGCCATTGCGAATGACGCCGAAGAAGCCTGAACTTTCTTTGTTTTTACGACTGACGGTTAAATTGCTGATGGTGTAGTTTTGCCCGTAAAAAACTCCCGTGAAAGGCTCCCGATCATTCCCAATTGGCTGAAAGAAGCTGTTTTTCAGATCAAGCGACTGCATGAGTGTGTAGGTTGAAGAGGAGGGGTACTGGGGAGAGTCTCCTATTTTACTGAGGATATCCACACTGGTGACCTTAATAAAAGGAGCTTGTCTGGCTGTGGCCGTCAGCGTTTCAATGTCCTGTTTAGTGTGAGCATCGCTTATGGTGACACTAAGTTTCAGCGCACCACTTCCCAGCGTACTGATGTTAAGCGACTGGGTTGTTTTGCTGTCCACCAGGATACCGTTTGCTTTCAGTTGATGATTGGGATTGATGGCGGCTGAAAGTGCATAGCGGTAAGTAAAATTTCTGCCTTTCAGCTTGCCGCCGGGGAGACTGATGGAAAACGCAAAATCCTTAGGGTTTTCTGCTGTCACCACTTTGCGATTCAACCTGAGGCGAAACCCGCGTGTGCGAAAGGCTTCAATGTCCGATAGGACTTCTTCACCATAACGATCTTTCACAAGCAGTCGCCAATAGTACTGTGTTTTTGGCAGAATACTGGCACTTCTGAGTGTGTAGCGATAACGATTTGTTTCATCGCTCTGAATGCTGGCAGCAGCTTCCGTAAGGTTTTGTGGATTGGTGTCAATGAGCACGCGATAGAGCTCATCGCCTTCTATGTAAGAGGGCAATGCCCAAATGAAGTGAATTCCTTCGCCATACTGAATTTCCGTGTTTAGTGTATGGGTTTCGGCATTGCTGGCTAGCGGCTGCAGCAGTGCTGGAATTTTAGGCGGCAGATTCTTGCTTGTTGAAAACTGATAAATGGGCGAACTGGTTTCGGCGTTGCCGTCACTGGCGCTTATTTTCCAATAATAGGTGGTCAGTGGAGCTAAATTTTCCGGTGGAATGATGTAATCCAATTCACTGACCTCAGTTGCAATGCGCACGTTCTGATCGCTGAGGACCAGATCTTCTTCGTACGGCGATAAATAAATGTTGTAGTTCAGGTCATCGCGATCCAGATCAGTGCTGGCATTCCAGGACAGCAATAAGCCATTGATGCGCGGAATGTTTTGTGCCTGCTGCGTGGGATAATTCAATGAGGGACGTGAGGGTGCATGATTCGTGGTGGTGAAGCTGGCAAGCGGCGAGCTGACGACAACCCCGTGGAGCGCGGCAAACGTTTGGGCGGCCGTTGTTTCTGTTGCTTCCTTGGGTGGACTAAATGTGCCTTTCACTTTCCAGTAGTACGTGGTTTTGGATGCAAGTTTATTGCTAATGGTGAGCTGGTTTGTGCTCAAGTTGTTTGTGCTGCGCACAGCGCGCGCTTCACGCGCCACTTGCTGTTCGCTATCGCTGAAGTACACAGTGTACTGCAATTGTACAGCGCTGGCTGTCAATTCCGCAGGCGCTTGCCAGCTCAGCGGAAATGGAATACCGCCATTTATGCGCGTGCTGTTCACCAGCGGAGCGATAACGTCAATAACGGGACTGCTGGAAACTGTTGTAAACTCCTCAATATTAATGATGCGCTCTGAAAAGCCATCGGTGGCTTTGACCGTCCAATAATAGGTGGTACTGGGAGCAAACAATGTATGGCGAAGTGTATGGCGGGTGCCTTGCAATTTAACAATTTCAAGAATTTTGGTTTTATTAATAATTTTGTTTGCTGCAATGATTGAAACACGGAGGGCTTTGCGCAAGGCATTAATATCACTGGAAAGGTAAAACATATAGCTGATTTTATCTTCATCAGCATCTGCACTGGCTGTCCAGTTGAAATTCATAGTTGTGGTTTTATTTAAGTTAATCGCAGCTTTGGCACTTGGCAGTTGTGTTGTAAAAATTTCGGGAATATTGTTGGTGATGGTGGTGAAACGAAAAATTTCACTGCTGCGGCTGATAAAACCATCACTTGCAATAACTTTCCAGTAATACAGCGTATCGGGGGCAAGCTTTTGTTTGTCAATAACATAACTTAAATTTTGCGTTTGTACATTGATCGTTAAGTCCACAGCTGTTGCTGATTGTTGGTACAGTGTACTAAGTCCGCTTTCACTGAGCAGATTGACATTGCTGGAGACCAGCACATTGTAAGTGAGCACATCTTCGTCCACGTCCGTACTGGGTGTCCATGCCAGCTGCAGGCCCGCTGTGCGATTGACGTCGCGCTGATAGTTGCTGGGGCTTAACAATGTGGATGCAGAGGGCGAATGATTGGGATAAAAGGTGATTTTTAAACGCCTTGCAAAACGAATGCCCTGACGCCGTGCACGGATAATGTACGTGCGCGTGAGCGTCTCAGTGAGTGCCGCATCCGGTGTCAGGATCAAGGCGCCGTCAGTATTCAAACTAACATAGGCATCTTGCGGGGAAAGCTTGAAAGCGGTGGACCCGCGCGCCGTGCCGCGGATGCGCGGTTTTTTTATGTTCACGCGTTCTTGTTCAGACTTCACAAGATACGCATTTTTATTGTAACGAAATGAAAACGTGGGGCGTGTGAAACTGGTGGTAATGGTGTAGCGACTCTGTGTCTTCTGATCTTCTGCAATCACAATCATCGGCAGCTCACGACCTGTAAAAAACCCCTTGGCAAGCAAGAGTGAAAGGACGTTTTCATCGCGGATAATTTGGCCATTGATGACAATGCTGGCACCGGCGGGAATGGCGATATCTACTTGAAATCGTGTTTTGGCGTTGATGGCGGCATCACTTTTTAGCTGGGATGGCTGGAGCGTTAAAATAATGAGGCGATTGGTGTCGTCGATTGAAAAATTCACATCATCCACAAGGAACGCATTGCGTGCACGGCTCAATGTAAACAGCAGAACCTCTGTATTGTTGGAAAGCTCTTGTTGCTTGGCTTGCTGACCAATAGTGCTGGTGCAGCTGCTAAGCAGCGGGAGCAGACCAACACTCAGTAAAATGACCAAACGCAGTGCCTGCACGATGAAACCACTCTGCGCATCCCGACTGGTGCGGCGCAAAAATTGAGACTGAGAGTAGAGGGCGGAACAAAAAATTGAAAATGTGTTCATTGTCATGGTTAGTGTTGTAATTTTAATGATTGGTTTATGGAGCTGTAGCGGCTTAATTTCAGAATGCAGCCAAACTCTTATAACTCGTATGACTTGGGGAGACGGGGTGAACGAGCAAGGTGGAAAATCGCATAATCATCAGCGTTTAGCTCCTGGTGCCAGCTTGTTTGAGCTATAAGTTTATTATAACAGCTAATTAATGTTTTGATCTACTTTTTATACAGTTTTAATGACGGAACGGAGTATTGATCTGTATTGAAAATAATTTAAGCTGCTGGGGGCTTGTTGATTTGGTCTAGGGATGAATGGATGATGATATGATATAATTATGTTTGATTTTTGTTCACTTTTTAAGTGTCTTAATGAGGAATTGCGGCGATGATGGAAATTCACGAGCGTGTGAAAGGGTTTATTTGTACAACAGCACATCCGCAAGGTTGTAAACTTAATGTATTGGACCAGCTGGCGCAAGTACGGGCAGCCCCGCAAGCATGGCCGCAACGATTTAACCGTATTCTGATTATTGGCGGTTCAACGGGTTATGGGCTTGCCAGCAGGGTGGTGGCGGGAGCAGCGCTGCGCGCTGCCACGCTCAATGTGGCATTGGAACGTGCGCCGCGTGTAGGGCGCACAGCCAGTGCCGGTTGGTACCAGACGGCGGCACTGGAAACGGAACTGCGCAGACAGGGAACTTATGCCGCAACGCTCAATGCTGATGCTTTCAGCGCTGAAACCAAGGCAGCATGCTGCAAAATAATTGCTAAGCAGCTGGGGCAGGTGGATTTGCTCATTTACAGTGTGGCGGCACCTAAACGCAAAGATCCTGTTACTGGAACAACTTATACATCGGTATTGAAGCCTTTGGGTGCTCTGCTTCGCTCGAAAACGGTTCATGTTGCCAAACGCATATTGCAGGACGTGGAAATCCAGCCCGCCACTACTGATGAACTGGCGGCAACCATTAAAGTGATGGGGGGTGAAGATTGGCAGCTGTGGGTGGATGCCTTGCTGGCAAGCGGCGTGGCGGCGCGCGGTTTTAAAACGCTTGCTTATTCATATATTGGCAGTGACTTGACGGCTGCTATTTATAGAAAAGGAACTATTGGCCGTGCCAAAGAACATTTGGAAGCTACTGCCGCACGTTTGCAAACGCGGTTAGCGGCGCTTCCTGAAATTGAAGGTGCTGCGGGCATTGCTGTCAATAAGGCACTGGTGACGCAGGCTTCCGCAGCTATTCCTATTTTGCCGCTGTATCTTGCCATTTTAATTAAGGTCATGCGTGAGCAGGGGCTGCACGAAGGCACCACTGAACAAATGCAGCGCTTGTTTGCTCAGCTGGGCGCTGCCGAACGTACCACTAAGCCTTTTCCAACACAGCTGCGCCTCGATGATCATGAACTCAGCCCTGCTGTGCAAAAAGAAGTGCTCAGTCGGTGGCAGCGCGTCACTCCAGAAACCTTAGCGACTTTCGCAGATTTGGACAGCTATTGGAAAGAGTTTTTAAACTTATTCGGGTTTGCACGTCAAGATGTGGATTACAGCCAGCCCGTAAATGAAATGGTGCCCTTGGAGTTGCCCGAAGCCTAATCCCAATTGTCATGGTGCCATGGTAGCTTGGTGGACTGAGCAAATGACCCAGCTTCAACTTGTTTCCCCAGCCGCAGAGCTCAAAGCAGCAGACCGTGAGGCTGTAACAGCCATTTTTGCCGCGTATCCCTACAATGTTTATCAGGAACAGTTTCTCTTAGCAGCTGAAAAAGCGTCTGAAAATTTCGCCGCCCGCAAAAAAACACTTGCCAACTTCCACAGTACACGATTTTTGACCACACCACTGGCTTTTGTTCATGCGCACTCAGCACTGGCTAATACGGCAAATAACAACGACAATGATAGCGCCAGCGCCCTTGCTGGTATCAGTGCTGTTCAAGCTTTTAAGCTGTTAACGCAGCTATTGGGACGCCAAACTTTTATCCTCAGAGACTTTTTTATTGCAACAGCAGCAGCCAGCACAGCTGCTTATGCTGCATTATGGCAACGTTTACTTGAAGCTTTGCAAGCAGCCGGGCAGGTCCCGGATTTTATGCTCACGCGCCTTCCTGCAGCCAATCATGCCGCCATCAATGCATTGCTGCAAAATGGATTTTATTATGTGGCAACAGAAAGCCACTACATGTTAAAACTAAGTCACGCTGACAATTTGCCACAGGCACTTAACGCTAAAATGGTACAATTAACGCAGCTGGCGAAAGCGGTACCGGCACTGCGCTTTCGGCTTGCCACAAAAGCCGACCTGCCCGCCTTGTTGGCGCTGAGCGCGCAAACGTCCTATCCCAGCCGTTACGTCATGGATCCGCGGTTCAGTCAGCAGCAGGTCAAAGCTATTTATCAAGCAACCCTCAAAATAAGTATGCAGCTCAATCATCATTTTATTTGTGTTTGTGAACAGCTTGCCGGCACGCAGCGCAAGCTGCTGGGTTTTATTTCTTTTATTAAAAATCAAGCACTCTCAACAAGCTTAAAACAGGGATACGGCAGCCTGGACTACATAGCAGTAGCGCCCGCCGCACGCAAACAAGGCATTGCCGCACTTCTGAACGCATGGGCTATCCAATTCCTGGCTTGTGCGAACATCACGGTTATTCAAGTTAAAACGCTGGCACAAAACTACCCAGCTGCAAGCCTGCTTGCCAGCAGTCAGTTCACATTGACAGCCAGTCATGTTTTATTGCATTATGGCGATGATTAAAAATCTTAGGTGACTTTTGTAACAATTTAGGTGATTTTGGCAACAATTATGTTAGCTTTTAATGAGCGGGTTCCGAAAATTATGCAGGTGCTCCTATTATGCAGCCGATGTGGTTTGGTTAAAACTTATGAAACTTTTTATTAAAATTATTTTTGGCTTCCAGTTTGTTTTTGTCATTGGTCTGGGGCTCTACAGTATTTATCTTTATAAAAATCGCGCGGCACCCGCTGTTGTTTCAGTGAGCGCAGCCAAACAACTGGTTGCCAGCTTTCAATGGCCCTGGACAGACAGTACTGAAACTGAGCCGCCGCAGGAAACATTGACGACAGCTGCTGATGCCAACAATGCCCGCCAGTCATCAGATTTATTGTTTTCAGCTGATTTTTATGGTCTGCCTGAAAATCAGCACGTTGCCATTTCTCCAGAGCTGTTGCAAGAATATGAGAGTGTCAAGCGGCGCTTTTCGCCGGATACTCATCTTAAACTCATCAAGTATGGCGGTGAGGACTTTAAAACATCAACGCTCAGGACAAAACTCAATCAAGTACGAACTGTTAAACTGTATGTCATTGCGCGCTTTGACAAACCGATTGATTTTCCCATGATCAGCCAGCTTAAACGCCTAGGCTTTTCACCGCTCAATCAATATCCACTGAGTGAATACATCGATAAAAAATTAGGCATTTTTTATGTGCGTTATTATAAATTGTTGCCGGCCGTCACTACTGTCGCGGAACTGAGCGATATTTATATTTTAACGCAGTACACGGCACGTGGATTTTATCAATTGGGCATGAAGTCGCTTGCGCTGCATGACGAACTGGAGTTGGAAGTTAAATTCCCCTATTCTAAGTCAGGGCGGGAACTATTGTACAAAAAGAACACGATCACCGGGACCACTGATTTTGCCGAAAAAGTCAGTGACGATTTTAAAAGCATTGTGACGGCACCCCTTACGGAAGGACAAATTGTGACCTTTCATAGCGATTTGCGTTATCATATATTGCTGGAGAAGTTATTGGATACGCATATTTATGTGCAAGGAGCTAACATCAACCCTGTCGCCTATCGTAAGCAGATGCAAGAATACCATGCCAACCTCAATAAAGAATTCACGAGCTTCTCAGAAAAAATTGTACCCTCAGTCTACGTCAATTCAATCATCAAACGCATCAATACCAATGACTCCATCGCTGAGATCTGGAAGCAGCTGACGCGCATTTTAGATCGCGAGATCGCCTACGATTGGCAAAAACGCGAGCTTTTTTTCAGCGGCAATCTTACCTATCACAACATTAAAAATATGTACATGACAGCCGAAGAACTCGGTCGTAAACGCAAGGGTGCCTGTACCGAACGGGCGTCATTAGAAATTGCTTTACTGCGGGAGCTGGGCATTGCGGCGCGCGCAGCCACGCGTCTTTATCATATTTATACAGAGATCTACATTCCTGGCGGCGGGTGGACCACAACATCGCTCACGCTTAATGAAATTCCTTTGGACGCATCGCAAAATGAGGATATGTCCTATTTTGTATCGTGGGCGCCGGAACATCCCATTCGTTTAAAATGGGGCGGCTACATGTATCCCAATATCATCTTTTAAAGTAATAACAAGGGCATTGTGATGAGTAGCTTAGGTTTAACAGAGAAAACCGTTCATCCGGTACCTGCTTAAGGTTTCCGCTATGGTTTTAACATCAGTCGGGTTTGCGCGCTGAGCTTGCGCTTTATGTATGAAAGTAAAATGAAATTGGCAACGTATTTGAATCTTAAGGATGAAGCAGAGGGCACGCTGCATCAACATGTTATTGTGGCTCACAGGAATTGCCCGGACGGCGCCGCTGCGGTTGTGCTTGCCAAGCAGCTGTTTGCGGAACTCCATTATGTCATGGCTGCACATGAACGCGTGGAACAGGAAACCTTGCGGGCTGCGGAAATGCTTGCTGCAGGCGGTACTTTACTGATTGTCGACATTGTGCCTCCGCGCACAGCTCTGCCAAAATTGTTCCAGCTGCTTGCCGATAAAGACGCATTCTGCGGCATTTATGATCATCACGATACCACCAAATGGCTCTCAGAACTTCGTCTTCCCCCAACACTGCGCGGTGAAGTTGTATTCACGCAAACGGCATGCGGCAGTAAAATTCTTTACGATTGTTATTTGTCCAAACATCCGAAGCTGGCGGTTTATGCTGACTTTATTCGTTATACCAATGATCGTGATCTTTGGCTGAAGCAGGATCCGCATAGCGATGAACTTGCATTTCTGCACCGCCTCTCAGGTGATGCCGCGTATATTAGGCGCTTTTTTAAAAATCCAAAGCCCGTCTTCACGCGTGAAGAACGCACGGTCTTAGAATTTGCCAAACGCCAGCAGCTCCAGCGTGAAGAACGCCTGCTCAGAGTCATGCGCACGTACACCGATAAAACTGGTTATCGTTATGGCGTTGTTTATGGCGAAGGCGATAGCTCGGAATTGCTGAATAAGGCATTGGAACGTTATGACCTGGAATATGGATTATTGGTCAATTTGAACACTAAACGTGTGAGTATGCGCGGACGCGGCAACCTGGATTGTGCTGAATATGCTGCCCATTATGGCGGCGGCGGTCATAAAAAAGCAAGCGGTTTTGCTATCACTTTTCAGGAACCAACGTTTTAAGCCGCTGCTTATAGGGAAAATTGACAAATGCAGCGGCGAAGCTGGGTGATTAACGGCGGTTGCATAACGCTGAGTTTGCCGTTGGCAGTCAGTGCTTTTGCCAAGCTGGCACACACTGAGGCAATGTTGGCGCAGCTGGCGGCAATCGGTTATACAGAAGGCATTCGCATTCTGGGTTTCGTTGAACTGGCAACGGCGCTCTGTTTTGCCATTCCGCTCACGCGCAGCTTAGGGTTCTTTTTATTAAATGCTTATTTAGGCGGCGCCATTGCTGTTGAATTGGCATCGGACAGCGTGCAAGCGCTCACACCTGTTTTAATACTTGTATTTGGCTGGGTGCTTATGTTGTACGCGGATCCAGTATGGTTTTTGCGCGGGCTTTTTTCTGTCAAACCGCCGCCGCCAGCCTCTTAATAATTTACTTTTGACGATGAGCAGTCCAAGCTCCTGCTAATGCAAGGACCCACACGATCACTATTAGCCGATCACTATTAGTTTTAGGTAACAAACTCACCTGGCGCGGGCACTAAGTAGGTAGGGTACTGGGAGCGGGAAATTATTATGATGCTGCAGCAAATGTCTGGACAGCTTTAACTGCTTGCTGCCAATGACGCAGCAGTTCGCTGCGTTTAGCCGCTGTTAGCTGTGCTGCCTGCGGTTTAAATTCCCGCACCAATGGCTGCAAGGTAAGCAGTGCCAAGTGCTGTGGTTTCTAAGAGCATTGGGCGTGAGAGTTCTATGGCAAGGACATTAGCCATGAAGCTGAGCAGCCAATCGCTTGCCGCCAGTCCGCCGTCGACGCGTAAACTGGTGGGTATAATGCCGTCTTCACGCAAGGCTATTATCAGCTCATAAGTTTGAAAGGCCATCGCCTCCTTATTTTGATGCTGCAGCAAATGTCTGGACAGCTTTAACCGCTTGTTGCCAATGACGCAGCAGTTCGCTGCGTTTAGCCGCTGTTAGCTGTGCTGCCTGCGGTTTAAATTCCCGCACCAATGGCTGCAAGGTAAGCAGTGCCAAGTGCTGTGGTTTCTAAGAGCATTGGACGTGAGAGTTCTATGGCAAGGACATTAGCCAATTGCTTGCCGCCAGTCCGCCGTCGACGCGTAAACTGGTGGGTATAATGCCGTCTTCACGCAAGGCTGTTATCAGCTCATAAGTTTGAAAGGCCATCGCCTCTTTATTTTGATGCTGCAGCAAATGTCTGGACAGCTTTAACCGCTTGTTGCCAATGACGCAGCAGTTCGCTGCGTTTAGCCGCTGTTAGCTGTGCTGCCTGCGGTTTGAAATTCTGTGCGTTTTGCTGCTGAGCAATGCTTTCACGATCTTTATAAATTCCCGCGCCAATGGCTGCAAGGTAAGCAGCGCCAAGTGCTGTGGTTTCTAAGAGCATTGGGCGTGAGAGTTCTATGGCAAGGACATTCCGCTAATAGGGGTTCAGCTTACACTATGTCTATCTCTTTTGCTCTGTAGGTGCGGCGATTTTATGATGCTGTAGCAAATGTCTGGACAGCTTTAACCGCTTGCTGCCAATGACGCAGCAGTTCGCTGCGTTTAGCCGCTGTTAGCTGTGCTGCTTGCGGTTTGAAATCCTGCGCGTTTTGCTGCTGAGCAATGCTTTCACGATCTTTATAAATTCCCGCACCAATGGCTGCAAGGTAAGCAGCGCCAAGTGCTGTGGTTTCTAAGAGCATTGGGCGTGAGAGTTCTATGGCAAGGACATTAGCCATGAAGCTGAGTAGCCAATCGCTTGCCGCCAGTCCGCCGTCGACGCGTAAACTGGTGGGTATAATGCCGTCTTCACGCAAGGCTGTTATCAGATCATAAGTTTGAAAGGCCATCGCCTCCAGTGTGGCGCGGACAATGTGCGCTTGTGTGGTGGCACGTGTAATGCCGAAAATGGCGCCGCGCACCTCTGCATTCCAGTACGGCGCACCAAGACCGTTAAAACTGGGAACAACGTACAGCTTGTCATTGTCAGGCAGACTTGCCGCCAGTTTGCTGCTGGCAGCATAGTTCGTGAAGAATTTCATATTCTCTTTGAGCCATTTAAGCGCCGCACCCGCAATGAAAATAGAACCCTCCAAAGCATACTCAGGCGGCGCACCATTCACGTGACAAGCAGCCGTTGTCAAGAGCTGATGTTTGGACATAAGCGGTTTGTGACCGCTATGCACCAATAAAAAAGCCCCCGTGCCGTACGTGCTTTTCATCATTCCCGCACGCGTGCAGCCGTGCCCAAATAACGATGCCTGTTGATCGCCCGCCACGCCTAAGATGGGCAGCGCAGCACCAAACCATTGTTTTGCAGTTGTGCCAAACTCCGCGCTTGATGGCAGCACTTCCGCAAGCATTGTGCGCGGAATTTTAAAAAGCTCCAGTAAACTCTCATCCCAGCTGTGCGTGATAATATTGTAAAGATTGGTCCGGGCGGCATTGGTGACGTCTGTGACGTGGCGCGGTTTTTGTCCCGCACCCCCAGTCAGCCGCCAGTTCAGAAAACTATCGATGGTGCCAAAAAGCAGCTCGCCCGCTTCTGCACGTACGCGCGCGGTTGGCACATGCTCTAAAATCCACGCAATTTTGGAAGCGCAAAAATACGGATCCAAATAAAGCCCAGTCTTATGATGAAGCTCCGTTTCACAGCCCGCCGCTTTCAATTCGGCACAATAAGCTGCAGTACGTCGATCTTGCCACACAATAGCAGGATACACCAGCTTGCCCGTTGTTTTTTCCCAGACTAGCGTGGTCTCACGTTGATTGGTGATGCCAATGCCTGCAATTTGTTTTAGCGTGACGCCAAGTGCCTCAGCGCGACTGAGTGCTGTACGGCTTACAGCAAGCGTGGTTTCCCAAATTTCTTCGCCATTGTGTTCCACCCAGCCATTTTGCGGGTAATGCTGAGTGAACTCGCGTTGGACCTGCGTAATGATCTTATGCTGGGAACTGTCAAACACTAAGGCGCGGCTGCTGGTTGTGCCCTGATCGATGGTTAAAATGTATCTTGTACTCATGCCACTTGTTTAAAAGTCTATTTAATGCACACAAACTAAGGATATAATTGTTACATTCTACAATGATTAATAAGTAAATGTATCATTAGGTTTTAGTTAAAGCTGCCGAAGGATTTTTTGTTTTATGTATGCCGAACAGGTTTATGAATTTGCGCGCCGCGCTGCCGCTGCTGCGCTTCCTCAGGCACCTCAACGCTTGACAAAAGCGGACATTGGTTTCCTCAGGCAAATGCTGCAAGACGAACTAGCAGAGCTGGAAGCTGCCGGCGAGCTTGCCGATCAAGCCGATGCACTTGTGGACCTTATTTATTATATTTTGCACATCGCTTGCAAACAGGGCATTAACCTGGATCCGCTTTTTAAAATTGTTCATCGCGCCAATATGGCAAAGGTTGCCGCCGGTGTGCAACGGCGCGCCGATGGCAAAATTATGAAACCGCCCGATTGGCAGCCGCCCGAACCGCTGCTGGCGGCGGAACTTGAACGCCAACGCGACCAAGGTGCTTTTACAGCTGCCGGACAAGTAGACAAGTAAAAATTGCCCTTGTGAACCCAAGTACGCAGCATATAACAAAAGGTGTTGTGGTTACAGCTCCTGCCGTATCCCCAGTTTTTTCACCGCGCCGCACTGTCTTGGCTGCGTATGTGGAGCTTTGCAAACCGCGCATTACCCGTACGGTTGTGGTCACAGCTTTTTTGGGGTATTATTTAGCCACAGAAGCAACACTTGGCAGCTGGGAGAACCTTAGCGCCTGTCTTTTGCTGCTATTGGCGACAGCTTGTGTTTGTGCCGGTGTCTGCGTTTTTAATCATATTCAGGAACGCGGCCACGATGCCGCCATGAACCGAACGCAAACACGTCCACTTCCAGCAGGACAGCTTTCTGTGCGCGCAGCTGTATTTTTGGGCAGTACGCTTGTTTTAATGGGACTCATGCTCATGTGGAGCCTTTTTTCCTGGCAGCTGGCATTGGGCGCTTTGGGAACAGGGGTTCTTTATAACGTTGTTTACACGCCGTTTAAGCGGCTGAGTGCTTGGAATACCACCATTGGTGCGCTCCCAGGTGCCCTGCCTGTCCTTGGCGGTTCCGTTGCTGCAGCAGGGTTGATCACAATGCCCGCACTCATTGCCTTTAGTGTTGTGTTTCTCTGGCAACACCCGCATTTTTATGCCATTGCCTGGATTTATCGCGATGATTACGCACAAGCGGGCTATAAAATGCTAAGTGCAGACGATCCACACGGTAAACGCAGCTTTGGAGTTTCTTTGCTCATCATGCTGCTGCTTATACCCGTCACCCTTAGCTTCCCGCTGATCATGGATTCATTGGGAGCCATTTACAGCGTCATCAATATCGGTTTGGGCATTTGGTTTTTTACAACCATCCTGCGTGCATTCAGACACCCCCGCACGCGTTTTGCTCAGCATGTTGTGACACATTCTGTTATGTACTTGATGGGTTGGATGATTGCTGTTATTGCAGACGATATCATTGCATTTTAACACCATTGCAGCTTATTTTGTTTTATGAAATTTTTACGCTGTTTTTGCAAAAAAAATCAATTTTCATAGCTTGAATAGGTGGGTTTTTTCCACTAAAAAAGCAGTTGTTTCTGAAATTTCTACCAATAATTAAAATAATAATGGTTTTTTCTTTAAATTTTGCTTGCAGTTTAAATATGAGCTTATAATTTACGCGTTTACATACCGGCTTATTAGCAATTTGAAAAATTTTGTTTTAAATTCAGATTTATGTATTATAATACTAGCATGATATATATGGGCATGTTTGGTAAAGTAAAAAACTATATTAACCCATGTTCACTAATCATTATTTACTTTGGTTATAGCCAAATGGAGCGAGAAATGATAAAAATTAAAAATATTTGTTCGAACGTCGTTTTAAAAGCGAGAATTAATGTACAGGCAGTTCTTGCGCTTAGTACACTTGTTTTTGTGGCAATGTTTGCTTTGAACTGTACAACTGCTGCTGATTCTGGCAGCACTACTACTCCCCTCGCTGAGGATGATATTACCATTACACTTGGTGAAACATCTTATGCACCAGCAATAGTACGCGGCACAGCGTCAACTTATGAACTGGCAGAAATTGTTCCCTTGTATGAAGGGCAGACGGAATTATCGTTTGCGGTGAGCGGTTTTGCAGCAGGTACATTGACCTATGAGGTCATCCCCGCCATTACTGGTGTCAGCTTTAGCACTGTGGAAGGTGAAGAAGGTATCTTGAAAATTTCAGACTTTTTAGCAGAGGATATTAGTATCACCATTACAGCTGTGTCTGAAGATCTAGCTGTTGCCAATACTGTTTTTGTTATCAGTTTTGCTGTGCGTGCTGAACCGCTGCTCTCTGACATCACACTCAGTTATGAGGATGCCAGCTACGCCAGTACCGCTTTTTCCAGCATTGTTATTCCATTGGGTTTTTCATCAGAAACATTTGAATATGAAGTCAGTGTTCCCGCATCGCTAATGGGTGGGGGTTTTACTGTTGTTGGTTCTACAGCGGTCGATGGCTTTACGGTTGTTGACGCGGCTGCTACCACCGTTGCTGCCGATGCAACGACTCATAGTCTGACTGTAGGTGCCAGTGCCGTTAATGGTGCTGTGGTCAATAACTACAATATAAAGGTTAATCTGGAAGCGCCTATAACGGTCACACGCGCAGATAACGATGATGTTTTGGACGTTGTGAATGGAACAGCGCTTAGCTACAGCGTTGCCGCTAAACGTGTTAGCGAAACCGAAGATTTAGTACTGAATTTGGCTGCCAATACGGGCTTTTCATTGCAAGACGACCTTGGAGTTGACATTGTCACCACTGTGAGTTACGGCATTAACACCGATCCATCGGCTGGCGGCAACACTTATACACAAAACGTAGAAGATACCAATAGCTGGGAATATGACGATGGGGCAGGTGTAGTTAGTATCCTTTCCATTGATCCTGCTACAGGCACGCTTACACTTCCTGCAAATGAGGTTGGCGAGCTGAGCGTGACAGTTGGTTTTGTCTTGGATCCAGGCACAGCTGATGTTGATACTGATGATATTACAAGTTCAATCGCCATCACCAGTACTCACAGTGTGGTATTAGGGAAATGTTAGCTTGCTTTACAATGATGGTCAGCTATACCTTGACGAGCTAGGCGAAGAGGCTCTTCCTGGCACCGACCATGGACGGGCGACCGTAGCGCTACTGGGAACAGGCAGCACGACGGCATTTAGTGTAAATCAGAATATTTACGATTTTACGGTTGCTCGTGATACGAGCAATGGCGGATACATTGAGATTACTTACGCAACACTGGCTCCTGAAGATGTGGTTACGGTTGCGGTTGCTCTCAGCGCCGACGGTGCTGATGTCAGTGCAGCTGTAGCGGGTGATGCTGAAACACCGGATATAGGTGTGAATGTTATTGCTGAAGTGGATGGCTCTTATCGTGTTTATATTGGCGATGTTATCCTGGATGCTACTACTGATGAAGGGTTGTCTGCCAATAACTTAACCAATGCTGTAGTGACGCTGGACGTTGTCAGAGCAGGCATTGATGGTGATACATCAGCGACGTACACGCTCAATATTGTTTTTGGAGATCCCATTCTGCCCGCGTTCACAACCTTGTATATGACTTATGCTGATGATCAACGTGCAGATCAGACTTCACTGGCACCTTTGGTCGCTACTGACTTTGATAATGGTTTGGATTTGAACCCCGATATTGCTAATGATCCCGTTGATCCATTTGTGCTTACAAAGACTTACTTTTCCAGTGATACCACTCCGCATAGGACATTCACAAACAGTGGAAGTGGTACATTGATTTTTGATATTTCGTTGGCGGTGACGGATGGCTCCGTTGCTGTCGGTGGTGTTTTTACTGAGGCTGACCTTCCTGCTAGTATTAATGTAGATGACGCTGTGGCGCCTCCGTATGCGGCAGATCTGAATGGACGGGTTAGTGTTCCACTTAGTGCTTTGACTTTGGATGATAATAATCAAGCTAAACTTTATTTTTCCATTGTAGAGCTAGCCACCGCTTTTAGTAGTGTTGTTGTACTGGATGACGTTGGTGGTTTCCTAGGGGAAGCCAATTCTGCCAATGCGGCAACTTATGAAGTGGTTGTTCAGTTTGATACTCCTGCTGCACCTAGTCTTGATGATGCTTTCTCACTTGATTATGACGGCGATGGAAATTTCCGTCTTGAGAGTATTGCTAGTGTAAGTGTTGTTAGTGGTTTTGATGCCGCTTTCGCCGATGGTAATAATGTTTTTACTTATGATACTAATTTGGGTCTGCTGTATAATAAAATCGGCGGTGCATTGACAATGACAGCGACTATTCCTGATGGCTATGAGCTGGCAGGTCAAACACTTGATGGAAGTCCCATTTCACGTGCGATTATTTCAGAAAATAGTGAAGCGGGTGAAGCAATAAAAATAGCTACTGGTGTAGCTACTGCAGATATTGTGGTGACATTGCGTGAAACTACAAGTATTTTAAATACTGTTGATTATCAGTTCTCGCTTAATTTTGAAGTCCTTGGTGAGATAGGCACGGATGCTGTTGAAAGTTACAGTGCCACAGCTAATGTTGCGGGTGCGACTTTGGTGCCTTTGGCGCAAGAGATTTTAGCGCGCGATGATCCAGTGTTTCTTGCAACATTTGGCACTGATACCTTGCCGACCAACACTGATAGTTTAACGCCCAGTGCCACTGGTGCTACAGGTTATTTTGCGTATTTGCTGGATAAAGGTATTGTTGATACGGACGGCAATATTACCAACTTTGGCGGTTTAGTAGATTATGTGACAAACGATACTGCTGTTTATGTGAGTGGTGACGAGCTGGACTTGGATAGTGGCAATATTATTGATCTTTATATTTTTGTAACAACCGTCGATTTGACGAATATTGTTACTCCTGCTACACAGGAGGAGATTGATGCTGCTGATGGTGCTGTTTTTTATTATCGTGTAGGTTTTTACAATGTTATTACGCCTGCATTAGGCGATCTTTCACTTAGCTATTATGGTTATAAGTTAATTGAAGAGGTGCCTGCTGATGCCGACGAGACTTATGTTAATCCTGTTGCTGCGTTTGTGTATAGTGAAAATGTACTCAATGTAGCACACATAGATTACGGAGCTGAAAAAACTGATTTAATAACTGACTATTACACGAATGCTTTTGCTGTGAATGAAATTGTGAATGCGGAAGACGGTCTTGCTGATACTGAGAATATTACTGGAGATGTGACTGACTATTTTACTGTTACAGTTACGGATACTGCTGAGAACGCTGATAATACTGTGGTGACCTTTGAGCTTGCGCTCTCAGATCCCGATCTGGATGACGAAGTTATTTTTCGTGATAATCTTTACACAGTTTATGCCACGCTCACGCCGCGCATTTCTTTGGATGACATACAGGGCGATATAACAGCATCGGTTTTCAATGGAACTAATGATGGTTCTGATGAAATTGCTGTTATTGCCGGTACTGAAAAAGATGTTCCCTTATCAGAGTTTGAAGTGACGGATGACGGCATTACGCGTAAGCTTGTTTATGATAACTTGGATTTACCTTTCATAGGCGTTAGTGTATTGACGTTAGCTACAGGCGAGCTTGATGATGCAGCTGCAGGTTATATGCAAGCCAACTTTGATCTAGGAGCTAATATAGCTGGTGAAAATCTATACGTAGCTCCAGATGAGGCTCCTGTTGGAACGGCATTAGAGGGTTTGCACGCCCTTGGCGTTACTTCGGAGGCGGATGATGCAGATCTTGAAGACACTGTTACGGTGACATTTACAGAAAATATCCCCACTGAACGCTGATCGGCGATAGTCCAGTACAGTAATTTTACAGATACATTGAGATGTGGTGTATGAACTGCATAGTGTGTCTGCTTCTTAGATCAGTTGCGCCAGCTCAAACAGCAGTGGTACAGCTGCCGTTTCCGGTGCTCAGACCGTATCGGTGGTGCTGATAGGTATTAGGAACGGATAAATGCTACTGATGCCGTACTTGTGAGTAGCCTTGTTGACCTTCCCAATACTGACACTGGTAGTGCAACGTTACCATTACTGTAAGTTGTTGACGCAGACAATGATCCTGCCACTGCTAGCTGATTATACTCTTGCGTAGCCGCTGGACATTACCAATGCGACAACGGACAGCGGGCGTCAGTGTGGGGGACATTGTTGATAACGTCGGTTACATTTACCATTGATGATCCTACAGGATATACGGGTGGTGGACTTCAAGTATTATTGGCACGTTCACCGTTAATCGCGATAGGGATGTTGTTGATCCAACGGATTATGTTTATCTCGCTGGAAGCTCAGCTTTGTCAGATCGGCTGTTGTTGACCTCCGTGGTGTTCTAGCTAGCGATGCCAATTTCGAGAGCGCTACTGCTGTAGTGACTCCGGGTAGCAGTGAAACCGCTACTAGTTTTAGCATTTCAGGTGTTACCAACCGCTATGATGATGCGTCCTATACTTATGTATTGCCTTCAGCACCTACGGGTTTTGAGTATGTAGCAGGTGCTAATAATACAATTAGTGGTAATACTTTGACGTTTAATGATCCTACTGATACTACGGCTATTGATGTCGATTATACTTTTAACTTACAGAATACAGATAATACGGCTAACGTTAGAACCTACACGGTTGCAGTAAGTTTTGGAGATCAGCTGAATGTGGACACGTTTGCTGTTGATGGCCTTATTGTGACGACTGATGGCTATACAGGAGGAACTGCTGCTGTTGGATCTACTGGTGTTGTGAATCTTATCAATCGCTCTAATGGGATATATACGGTTGATTTGGGTGCATTGGGTGATGCATTTGATGGCGCTGAATATGTAGCGGGCACTAACACTACACTTAGTGGAACTACTTTGACGCTTATTGATACTGACGATACAGGCGTAGGTGTTAATAACGCTACTTACACTTTCATTTTGCGTGAAGTAGCCTACCCAGCTAACTCCAGTAGTTATGATATTTCGGCTGCTTTTTCAGCGCAGCAGTCCACAGAAACGCTGGTGGCGGCTGATATTATGGCAACTTATTCTGCAGGCACTCCTACGGTCGGTGAGATAACCGGTGGTTTTGAAATTACTGGCTTGATAAACAGGTTAGGAGGTGTTGATGGTTCAGTAACGGTGACGGATGCCAAGTTATTAGCTGATTTTAATGATGCTAGTCTATTTGAAATAGTTACCAATGCTACTGATACGGATCAGACTACTAATCTTGCACTAGATAACCCTGATGGTATTACTGCTATTAATGAATCTGTTGGCAGCTTCATCGTTCGTGAAAAATTATATCTTAGTAACAGTATCACTTATGCTGTGACTGCGGATTTTGCGGATGGTTCTCCTACTGTAATTGATAGCATTAATTATGTTTATACGGGTACTACTGTGGAAGATGGCACACCAACAACAGTGAACAAGGATAGTGTTTCCAATGAGTTTGCATTTACGGTGACTAATCGTGATTTTACTGGCGTTACAGCAACGACCACTATTACATTGCCGGATATAAGTGCTAATGGTGATGAGTATGTGATTACGTCGACGGGTGATAGCCTTAGTGGCTATACCATTGAAATAGATGACCTGAGTGATGGAGAAGCTGCGGATAATCAGCAGGTTATTGAATTTGATGTGCAGGAAGCTGGTGAATCTGGTAATTCGACTCACTACACCATTACGGTACGTTTTTCAACACCGGATGAGGTTAGTGCAATTGATGATATTACCTATGTTTATACAGGTACTACTGCGATAGATGGCACACCAACAACAGTGAACAAGGATAGTGTTTCCAATGAGTTTGCATTTACGGTGACTAATCGTGATTTTACTGGCGTTACAGCAACGACCACTATTACATTGCCGGATATAAGTGCTAATGGTGATGAGTATGTGATTACGTCGACGGGTGATAGCCTTAGTGGCTATACCATTGAAATAGATGACCTGAGTGATGGAGAAGCTGCGGATAATCAGCAGGTTATTGAATTTGATGTGCAGGAAGTTAATCAACCTATTACTGCGATTCCGTACGAAATTACGGTAACTTTTGAAGCGCAGGCTACAGTGCCAACACTGGAAGCAAGTGACATTGAAGCTTCCTTTACAGGAAGTAGCCCTACGGTTGGACTTGCATCTACTACACTTTACAGTTGGTACATCAGCTAGTCTGACGAATAGGGGTACAGCAGTTTCGGATGGTTCAGTATCGGTGAAGACAACTTCGGAAAATGGTTTGGATAGTAGATTTGAACTAGTTTCTAATACTCTTGTACTGACTAACCCAAGTGGTACTGGTGCTTCTAGTGCATCAATATCTGTGGGCGACTTCGTCATTCGTGAAATATTGTATACTGCCAATAGTAGAACTTATGCTGTGGAAGCAGACTTTGAAGCGCAGGCTACAGTGCCAACACTGGAAGCAAGTGACATTGAAGCTTCCTTTACAGGAAGTAGCCCTACGGTTGGACTTGCATCTACTACGTTTACAGTTGGTACATCAGCTAGTCTGACGAATAGGGATTCAGTTTCGGATGGTTCAGTATCGGTGAAGACAACTTCGGAAAATGGTTTGGATAGTAGATTTGAACTAGTTTCTAATACTCTTGTACTGACTAACCCAAGTGGTACTGGTGCTTCTAGTGCATCAATATCTGTGGGCGACTTCGTCATTCGTGAAATATTGTATACTGCCAATAGTAGAACTTATGCTGTGGAAGCAGACTTTGAAGCGCAGGCTACAGTGCCAACACTGGAAGCAAGTGACATTGAAGCTTCCTTTACAGGAAGTAGCCCTACGGTTGGACTTGCATCTACTACGTTTACAGTTGGTACATCAGCTAGTCTGACGAATAGGGATTCAGTTTCGGATGGTTCAGTATCGGTGAAGACAACTTCGGAAAATGGTTTGGATAGTAGATTTGAACTAGTTTCTAATACTCTTGTACTGACTAACCCAAGTGGTACTGGTGCTTCTAGTGCATCAATATCTGTGGGCGACTTCGTCATTCGTGAAATATTGTATACTGCCAATAGTAGAACTTATGCTGTGGAAGCAGACTTTGAAGCGCAGGCTACAGTGCCAACACTGGAAGCAAGTGACATTGAAGCTTCCTTTACAGGAAGTAGCCCTACGGTTGGACTTGCATCTACTACGTTTACAGTTGGTACATCAGCTAGTCTGACGAATAGGGATTCAGTTTCGGATGGTTCAGTATCGGTGAAGACAACTTCGGAAAATGGTTTGGATAGTAGATTTGAACTAGTTTCTAATACTCTTGTACTGACTAACCCAAGTGGTACTGGTGCTTCTAGTGCATCAATATCTGTGGGCGACTTCGTCATTCGTGAAATATTGTATACTGCCAATAGTAGAACTTATGCTGTGGAAGCAGACTTTGAAGCGCAGGCTACAGTGCCAACACTGGAAGCAAGTGACATTGAAGCTTCCTTTACAGGAAGTAGCCCTACGGTTGGACTTGCATCTACTACGTTTACAGTTGGTACATCAGCTAGTCTGACGAATAGGGATTCAGTTTCGGATGGTTCAGTATCGGTGAAGACAACTTCGGAAAATGGTTTGGATAGTAGATTTGAACTAGTTTCTAATACTCTTGTACTGACTAACCCAAGTGGTACTGGTGCTTCTAGTGCATCAATATCTGTGGGCGACTTCGTCATTCGTGAAATATTGTATACTGCCAATAGTAGAACTTATGCTGTGGAAGCAGACTTTGAAGCGCAGGCTACAGTGCCAACACTGGAAGCAAGTGACATTGAAGCTTCCTTTACAGGAAGTAGCCCTACGGTTGGACTTGCATCTACTACGTTTACAGTTGGTACATCAGCTAGTCTGACGAATAGGGATTCAGTTTCGGATGGTTCAGTATCGGTGAAGACAACTTCGGAAAATGGTTTGGATAGTAGATTTGAACTAGTTTCTAATACTCTTGTACTGACTAACCCAAGTGGTACTGGTGCTTCTAGTGCATCAATATCTGTGGGCGACTTCGTCATTCGTGAAATATTGTATACTGCCAATAGTAGAACTTATGCTGTGGAAGCAGACTTTGAAGCGCAGGCTACAGCGCCGGCTGTCAGTACTATTGGTGCATACGCTTAGTGGTTTAGGTGCGCTTTCCAGTACGATAGTCGGTGAAGTACAACTTCGGAAAATGCTTTGGAGCAGTAGATGTTACTTAGTTGCCAATAGTCTTACTGGCAGTATCTACGTTGGTACACGTGCTTAGTGCTGCCGACTGTAGATTCTGTGGGCGACTTCGTCATTCGTGAAATATTGTATACTGCCAATAGTAGAACTTATGCTGTGGAAGCAGACTTTGAAGCGCAGGCTTCAGCGCCGGCTGTCAGTACTATTGGTGTAACGATTATTGGTTCAGGTACGCTTTCCACTGCTTCGCTGACTGTTGATACAGATTCATTGGAGGCTACTGTGACTGTTACAGGTGCTTCAGTGGGTGATAGTATTACTTTTACACCGACGATTGCGGGATCAGAATTTATTACTTCGCCATCGTCGATTAGCCATACGATAGTAGCAGGTAATATTCCTGCTTCTGGAGCAGCAGATATTACTGTAGATGTTACTTTTACTGTTGTAGAAGACATCTATACCGCTAATGTGAGTTCAACCTATACAATTGAGGTTACGTTTAATACTCCGTAAGGTACGTTTGTAATTTGGAGGAGGGAGCCAGCTGGCTTCCTCCTCTTTTTTTTGGTTTAAGGGTTGGGTGAAAAGATCCTTCGCCTGTGGGATCGGTTGATTGCCTGTGTGATGAAGGGAATGGCTGGTGTTGACTTAATGTAGGCTTGTTTATGATTGATGAAACGCATTTCAATATTCTTTTGGGCAAGCTTTTTACTTAGTCTTGGGGTTGGAATTTTAGCAGGCTGCGGAGCTAGTGCTGATGCCATAACTGCTGATGTCCCCGTCACAGAAACAAACGACGATACTCCCACACCCACAGTAAATAACGATGTGACGATTGCGGCAAGCGATGGTCACTATGTGCCTGCTTTGGTGCGCGGGACGGAAGCGCGTTATGAGTTGGCGGAAGTAATCTCCGTACGTACTGTGCCGCTGGAGTTGTCCTTTCAGTTGGACGGTTTTACAGCGGACGAATTGGAGTATGCTGTTGAGGGTCCTGCTAGTGTTAGTTTTATCACTTCGGGAGCAGCAGCAGGGGTGCTGGTTTTCAGTGAGTTCCTGACTGAGACCGCTATTTACGTGACCATTTCAACTGCAGCTGATGACGCGGTTGTTGACAATACTGTTTTAACGGTTGATTTTAAGGTAAGGGCAGAGCCCTTGCTTAGAAGTATTGTGCTCAGTTATGAGGATGAGAGTTACGCTGGCACTATTTTTTCGAATACGTTTGTGCCGCTGGATTTTGCAGCGGATAGCTTTTATTATGAAGTGAAGGTTTCGGCATCTTCAGCGGGCGGAGTTTTTAATGTTAGTGGCGATGTTGCGGCAAATAGTGGTTTTTTTGTGGAGTTGCCTACGGATACGCTTGTGGCTGCTGGCGAGCGGAGCAAGCGGTTAATTGTAGGCGCCAGTGTCCTTGGTGGTGCTGTCGTCAGTGATTATGTTATTGATGTTGTTTTTGAGCTGCCGATAACTGTGACGGATGCCGCTACAGACGATCCATTGGAGGTGCTGTCAACTCTTGGCGATGACAATGTTTATAGCGTCAATGCCATGCGCTTTAACAATGATGATGCGGAAGTTTTGGCGCTGAAGGTGGCAATGCAGCCAAGTTTTTTGCTGTTAAATGTTGCGAGAGTGCTTGCATACCGGGTGACTTCGGTTCACTTTAGTTTGGAGGGGGGAACGTTTCCCTATATACAGCAGCAGGACAATGAACATGTTTGGCAGAGTGGGGATTATGAGCTTAGGCTAGATTCGCTTACGGGGATCTTGGAGCTTCCTATGGCTGAGCCGGGTGAATTAAGCGTGACGATGGATATTGTTATGGCTTTGGGGACGGATGGGGATGAGCGTGACAATGTGACGAATTCTCTTACCGTCATGAGTGCGCGTAGTGTGTCATTGGAGAATGTGAGTTTGCTTTACAATGATGGTCAGTTGCAATTTAGCGAGCTAGGTACAATAGCGGCTGATTATGGACGGCAAGCTGATGTTTTAATAGGGGAAGGCGGCGAGACATTTAATATTCATAAGAATGTTTACAATTTGACGGCCATTCACGATACAAACGCTGGCGGGTATATTGAGGTTGTTTACACAACGGAAGCTCCTGATGATAGGGTAGTGGTTGAGGTAAGTTTTGATGGCGGCATGAGTTTTTTGGGCACAGCCGCTTTGGGTGAAACTCCGAGTAGAAGTCAGCATATTATGGCTGAGGTGGGGGGTTTTTATCGGATCTACATTGGCAATGTTATTTTGGATGATGACGTGAATACGCCTACTGACGATGGACTGGCTGCTAATGAGCTAAATAGTGCATTACTGAGACTGACTGTTAGTAGAACGCAGGCAGGGGAGGTTGTGGAGACAGCCAATTACCTATTGACGATTGATTTTATCGCTGAGCTTTTTCCGGAATTTGCAGCGGTGACGGTGACCTATGCCGATAGCTTGCGTGCAGACCAGGAAAGCGATGTAACATTCAGTGATTTTGATGAACCTGTGGATTTGACTCCAGTGGATGCTGGTGTGGATCCATTTGTGTTAAATAAGCCATATATTTCCAGCAGCAGTGTTCCGCATGCTGCATTTATGAACAGCGGCAGCGGTGTATTGACATTGGAGCCGTCATTATTGGTGGACGATGGTTCAGTTGTTATTGACGGCGTTTATACTGAGGACGATTTTCCCGCCAGCATTCGTCTGAGCGATGTTGCGGTGCCATCGTATAACGCGGCTTTGCATGGAGTGTTTAGTATTCCGTTTAATGAATTGATTTTGGATGAGGCTGGTCGCGTCAAGCTTTATCTTAGGGTTGTGGAAGAAGCGACGATTGCTGACATTAATGGTGCGATTGTAGCGGGTACAATTGAGAATATTGCTGCTGCCAATGCAGGGTTTTATGAGTTGGTCATTCAGTTTGTGAATCCTGTTGTACCTGTTTTTGACGAAGCTTTTACACTTTCTTACGATGCTGCGGGCGATTTTCAGCTTAATCCCTTTCTCAATGTCAATATTGTTGATGGTTTTAGCGCAGCTTTTGCCAATGGCAATATTTATATTCACGATACTGAAGGAAATCCTGATTTGCCTCACCTTTACAATAAAATTGGCGGCAAGCTTAGTTTGCAGGCGACTATTCCTGCGGAATATGAGTTGGTGAGTTTGCAGATCAATGGGGTGGATATTGCAGACGCGGAGCTTCTCAATGGCGAAGGAGTAGAGCTTGCTGCTGGTGTGGAAGTTATATTACTCAGCATGGTTTTGTATGAAATTGCGAGTATTGATAATACCGCTGAGTATCAATTTTTGCTTAATTTTACGGCTATTGAAGACATTAGCACGGATACTGTTGCCAGTTTTGCTGCGGCAACTACTGTTGAAGCGGCAACTTTATCACAGGAGCTTTTGCCGGGTGATGAGCCGTTATTTCTTGCGACATTTAGCGGTGATACGGTGCCGACCGTTAGCGATACTTTAACGCCTAGTATTACGGGTGCTGCAGGTTATTTTGTGTATTTACTGGATAAGGTTACTGTTGATGTTTTGCTTGATGGTACTGATGACTTTTCCCAGCTGATGGATTTGGTGATCAATAACAACGGGGACGTCAATAATATTTCCGTTGCCTTAGCGGGCGTTAACAATATAACAGACTTTTATATTTTCGTGACGACAGTTGAAGTGGCTGCAGCTGCGTCACAAGAGGATTTAGCTGCAGCCGATGGTGTTCTTTTCCCTTACCGTGTAGGTTTTTTCAATGTTATCACACCGGCTTTAGGCGAGCTTAGGCTTAGTTATTATGGTTATAAGTTAATTGAGGCTGTGCCTGAGGATTTTGCTGCAGGTTATGTCAATCCTGTTGCGGCTTTTTCGTACGATACGAATGTTTACAATATAGCGCATATTGATTATGGCGCTGAGAATGCTGTTGCGACTGGTTACAGAGATTATTATCTTCCGAGTAGCGCGTTTATTGCGGGTAAGCTTGTAAATGCGGATGACGGCAGTTTAATAGATCTTAGTGATTTTAGTGCTGGTTATGGCGGGGTGGTGAGTGACTTTTTTAGTGTTGAAGTTGCGGATATTGTTGAGCTTGAGGGCAAGACTGTTGTGAGCTTTGAGCTTAGGCTCTTTGATGCCGATGAAACGGACGCGATTATTTTTCGCACCAATCTCTACACTATTAATGTTGAGCTTGCGCCGCGGATTACTTTAGCTGAAATGCAGCAAGATGTGGCAGCTGTATTTGCGCGTGCAGATTATGTGGGCAATATATTTGTTGTCACTGAAAATGGAGAGCATGCACTTAATAATGTGGACTTTGTGATTTCTAACGATGCTGCCAACAATAGCCGTACACTTACATATATTAATAATAGTCTGGCTTTTGAAGGGTATAGCGTTCTGGCATTGACAACGGGTGAGCTTGAGGGTGATGGGTATACACAATATACGGCAAGTTTTTCGGGTTCAGGTTACAATGCTCCGGGCAGATTTCCAGCTGGATCGGCATTTTCTGAGGCATACAGTCTTGCGCTTGCATCGGTGGCAACGGCCAGTAATAATGAGCAGCTGGTTGTGACATTCACAGAGAATGACGCACCAAGTGATTATGGCAGCTTAGAAGCTGGCTACCAGCGTAAATTGGCATTTGTATTGAGCAATGACTTGTTTTTAGAGCAAAAACCACAAGCTGAAGATTTATTGGCGGCTATTAGCGGAAGTCAGGTAATTGCTGTGGATACGGCGTCCACTCTCAATGTCATAACGGACACTGTAACGGTAAGCAATTTTATAAATGAAGTGGGCACTGATGGTTCATTTAACATTACGCTTGATTTTAATAAGGGGGCACTTGGTGAAGGCAGCTACGTTTTGAGCAATGTTGCAACTGCAACTGCAACTGCAGGGGGGGCTGTTATTGCTGTAGGAGGGATTATTAATAACAGGACAACATTCACGATTGCAAATCCTGAGGGCCACGAGCAGCTTTTGCTGGAAGTGGGCACATTCACTGTTTATCAAAAAGACGTGGAAAAGCAATTTGATTATGCCTATAAACTTTTTGCTAGTTTTGAGCGCGCGGCTGTTAAAGACTTGAGCGGGCTTACTGCTGCTGACGTTATTTACGCAGGTACGCCTAATACTGGTGCCGCTGCGCTTACGCTTGAGCTGGCGGACACGGATATTGTTACGGAGCTTGTTATTAATAATGTTACGAACCGCTATGGCAGTGGCACTATTGCACCTGCTGAGCGCAGGCTAGCCTTGCCTGAGCTTGATCGGCACACCTTGCAATATGAAACTGCAGCTGGAAGTGTTATCAGCTCTTTGATCTTGGATGTACCGGAAGTTGCTGGCGTGCAGACCATTGATCATCAATTTTTTGTTGCAGATGTTCGTCATGGGTTTGAAAACAATAAAGTTGCTTATACCGTTAAGGTACATTATGCTGAGCAGCATATGATACAACCGCTCACTGCTTCAGCTTTTATCGTTGATTATGTAGGCTCCCCTGGTGTGCAGGTGAGTGCTGCTGCTGCTGACCATACATTCACACTTAGTGTGACCAATCGTCCGGATACAGATAACTCTCCGCGCACGCTGACTTTTGGGCTCTCCGCGGATGATTTACAATATTGGGATGCCATTAATAATGTTGAGTACAATGCCCTTATACCACTGGTGCTAACAGACCCTGTGGGGACAACAGGTGTTGCAGCTGCTCAGCAGTTTGCGCTAAGATTACAGGAGAGTAATTATCCTGTGAATGGCATCACGCACTATCTTACGGTGAACTTTGTCGAGCAACGGACTCCAACTATTGTACTGCCCAGTACGTCAACGAGTCTTGCTTACAGGGGTTCCACACCGACACTGATGCTCAATGGTAATATTCTTGTTATTGATGACCTGACTAACCGCGCTGAGCTTGCTGATGATGAGCGCTTGCTGAGCTTGCCGCCTGCACCCGCTGGTGCGGTATATGGCGGCGCCAGCAGTGAGACCGTACTATGGGGGGAGGACATTCTAACTGCTCCAAAATTGCTCATTGTCGATCCCAATGACGTGGGTTATGTTCATGGTACAGCGAATAGTCCCGCATTCAGCTATGCTTTTGAAGTACAAGAGGCTGTTTATCCCGCCAATGCTTCCAGTTATAGGGTTGACATAATTGATTTTGCAATGCAGACTACACTACCAACATTGGTGGAGGACGATTTTACTGTAACGCTTGTGGGGAGCAGCACTCCTATGGTTGCTCTTTCAGACAGCAATGAGTTTCTAATTAGTGGATTGACGAACAGGGCTAGTGGGACTGCTGCTGATGTGGAGCTAACAAAGAGCATTGCCGGTGCCTTTACAATAGCCAGTAGTGCCTTCACAATAAATACCACATCGTTTACCATTGATGAGCCTGTTGATCCAGAAGCTGTGATGCTAACTGTGGCTACTATAATAATTAACGAAATGCAGTATGTTGAAAATTCGCAAACTTACATTGTAAAGGCTAGTTTTGTAACACCATATGATACGGGTGGACTTGAGCTTGACATGCTTACTGTTGCCACCAGCGGTTTTACAGAAACGGTTGTTGCGGATAATATTGATTCCAGTGGCGTGGTGAGTGGTCTGATCAATCGTGATGGTGGAACCTACACCATTGTTTTGCCTGCTGTGCCTGATAGCGTTGAATACATGGCGGATAATAATGTTACACTTGAGACTAATGATGACGGCACTGTTACCATGATACTTGCTGATCCTACTGGCACGGGTAGCGTTAACGGTATGAGTTATCAGTTCAGCTTGCAGGAAACGCTATATCCGGCTGAATTTTTTGAGTACACGCTTACAGCTGATTTTGCGGAACAGGCTTTACTGCCTATATTGGAAGTGAGCGATCTTAGCGCAACCTTCGTAAGCGATGGAGCTGTCCTGACAATTGAGCTTTTAGCTAATAATGTGATCAATATTCGTGGGCTGACTAACTGGGATGTGGGAAAGGGTACGGTGACGGTGACGGTGACGAAGACGCTTGCTGATGATTTTGTGCTAAGTGGCACATCGTTTACATTTTCTGATCCTCCTGGCGTTGCAAGAGCTATATCCAATGTGGGGATGATAACGATTAGCGAGGCGCAATATCCAGCTAATTTAGTAACTTATGAAATATTAGCTATTTTTGATGAAGGGGACTCACTGTTTATACTGGGAGTGGAACATCTTAGCGTAAGTTTTTCGGGGAGTAGTAATCCTACGGTTTCGCTTACAGAGGATACTTTTAAAATTCAAAACCTGACTAATAGGAGAAATGTGACGGGTAGTGTGGATGTGACTAATCCAGATGCTACTGGCTATGTGGTGAGTGACACACTTATCATTAATGATATTCCTGGTACAGGAGCTGAAAATAATGTCTATGTGGGGACGATAATAGTTAGTGAAGTGGGTTATCCCGAGAATTTGATAACTTATCATGTAATAGCTGATTTTTTAGCGCAGGCTGTACTGCCTACAACAGCTTTAACGCTTGATGTGTCAACGACGTTAACCGCTATTGTTAGCCCTGTCACTCTGTCTAATACGACTTTTTTGGCGACGGTTTACAGTCCTACGGTTGGCGATTATATTAACTGTGCTATAAATTTCGATGTTTCTGGTTTTGAAGTTGAAGAAAATTGGGTTGAAGCAGGATTTGGGGCAATCTATGAAATCACGGCAGAGCATGTTTCAGCTGGAATATTGATTGTTCCAGCTGAAAATTTCTTTGCTATCAAGGAAACGGCATACCCAGCTAATAAACTAGACTATAGCCTCTCCATTACGTTCGAGTAATGGTTTGTTTTCGCGTCCCGCGGGTTTGAATGGCGGCGTGGCAATGTAGTCATCGCAGGCTAGTGTTGTGGGGTTTGTTTTTATGGTACAATGTAGGTTCTTGTTTAAGAGGCTATTTATAGAGAAGCAATGAAGCTTTTTTAGCGGCGATTTCCAATCCTACGGTTAGCGATATTATTGACTGTACCATAAATTTCGATGTTTCTGGTTTTGAAGTTGAAGGATATTGGGATGACCCAAGGTTTGGGGCAAGCTATCAAATCACGGCAGAGCATATTTCAGCTGGAAATTTCTTTGTTATCAAGGAAACAGCATACGAAGCTAATAGACTAGACTATAACCTCTCCATTACGTTCGCGTAATGGTTTGTTTTCGCGTCCCGCTGGCTTGAATGGCGGCGCGTGGCAATGTAGTCATCACAGGCTAGTGTTGTGGGGTTTGTTTTTATGGTACAATGTAGGCTCTTATTTAAGAGGCTAGTTATAGAGAAGCAATGAAATTTTAAGGAAATGCTGGTGACTAAGAAATTTATGTGCGAGCGTGCATTACGTGAGAAATATATTTTAGCAGATACGCAATTTGTCAATATGGGAACGCGCAGTGAGGGGAAAGTGCGTGATCTGTATTTGCGTGAGCGCGATGTGGTGATGATCACGACAGATCGTCAATCGGCCTTTGACAGACTTTTAGCGGTGGTACCGTTTAAAGGACGCGTCTTGACGGGAGTGAGTTGTTATTGGTATAAGGAAGTGGCAGATATAGCGGCGCATCAGTTTGTGGATGTGCCGCATCCCAATGTGCAAGTGGTGAAACGGCTTAACATGCTGCCGTTGGAATTTGTTGTGCGCGGGTACTTGACGGGTGTGAGCGCGACATCTGTATGGACGGCGTATGCACGCGGTGAACGCGAGTTTGCGGGGTACCGCTTGGAGGATGGGCTGGCTAAGAATACAGCTTTTGATGCACCGCTGTTAACGCCTTCTACTAAGAGCGCGGCGGGCGATGAAACACTTAGCGCAGGTGAGGTGGTGAGGCGCGGTTTGGTGACGCAGGCTGAGTGGGATGAATGTGCGGAGGTGGTGATGGCGTTATTTCAGCGCGGGCAGGAGCGTGCGCGTGAACGTGGATTGATTCTTGTGGATACAAAATATGAATTGGGACGTGATATAAATGGCACATTGACCATTGGCGATGAGCTGCATACGCCGGATTCTTCACGATATTGGCTGGCTGATGATTATGCCAAACGTGTAGCGATGGGCGAGGAGCCGCGCTATATTGATAAAGAATTTCTGCGTTTGTGGTTTAAGCAGCGCTGCGATCCTTATACAGCTGAGGCATTGCCGTCAGTGCCACAGGATTTGGTGGTGGAATTGGCCTTGCGTTATGTGGAGCTGTACGAGCGGATTACCGGGCAGGACTTTCCCTTTCCCAGCGATGCTGAGTGGGAAGCGGCACGGTCAGCGGGAGGCATGAATGCTGAGTTGTATGCCAAGTTAAAAGGCTATAAGCTTCCTGAAATGGGTTGATTGTTTAGCTGTGCACAAAAATATTGCACATATTTTGCAAAAAAGTACTTTTTGCTTTATGTTGTTAAAAAAACAGCGTCATTAATTAATAAAATTTTATAAAAATAATTTTTCGCTTGTATAAGCAGGTGAAAATAGGTGTACATTGCTCTGAGCGCTTTTGTGTTTACAGTACTGGAGCTTTATGTGCTTTTGTACAGCGATAGTTCAGGGCTGCCATTAGTATGTCCAGGGGGAGGGATGAAAACATCTTAGGTAAATGCCGTGAGCAAATGATTCTGGCAGCAGAGGAATGATGGATGAAACAATGGATGATGATGCGGATACGTTAAATTTTTTGCAACGGAATAGCTTAAGGAGCTTATGGATAACTGTTGCATTGGGATTCTTTGTATTGACGGGTTGCAGCGCTTTCGATCGGCTGGGTTTTATTACCGCTAGAGAAGTTGAGGAGCCTACTGAGCCTGTGGAAGACCTTGTCATCAGCATGAACGAGCAGGCCTTGGACTTTGAAGAGGTGCGCGGGGTGGCGGGGACCTATCAGCTGACGGAGCCGCTTGCGCTTATTCATACGGAAACCGAGCTTGATTTTGCGTTGAATGCGGCTGCTGGGGATAGCTGGGATGTGGATTATCATGTAGTTGCATTGGCAGAAGATGGTACGGATATTACCAGGCAGTCAGATATTGACTTTGGCATTGATGCGGGCAGTAACAATATTCTTACGTTGCCGCTTGTGGCGTATGCGGATATTGCGGTGACCTTAACGGCAACAAATATGGCTGTACAGGAGGCTGAGACGGGCATGCAGGAGCTGAGTTATGTGATCATCTTCACAGCAATGGCAACACCTGTTTTAAGCGAACTTAGTGTTCGGTATGTGGATTATGAATTTACAGCTGTCCTCGCAGAGTTGGAAGCGGTGCTTGAGCTTGACGCTGAGCTGAAAACCTATACAGTGCGGTTGCCTACTTCGTTTGCCGGCGGTGAGCTGGGTATTCATCCGCTGGCTTTGCCGCCGTTTAGCGCGTCGTTAGCTGAGACTGTTATTGTGGCGGCTGAAACAGAGACAGCTGAGTTTATGGCAACGGCAAGCGGCGCGGGTGTGACCACTGAATACAGGGTCCTTGTCACTTTTGTGCCATTGATCACACTTATCCGCATGGATACGCAGACGCCGCTCAGCGTGACGCATACTGGGAATTTGCAATACAATAGTGAACTGGCGCGTGTAGGGGATAGTGACCTTGCAGTGGAGCTGAATGCTGAAACTGATTTTGCAAATTTGTATGTGACGGGGGTGAATTATGCGATCACAAGTGTGAATAGCGTGGGCGGTTATGTGGATGCACATGCGGGTGACTCGCTTTTAGAGGGTAGGGAATTTATTCGTAGAACTGAAACAACGACACTGAGTATCAGCATTGTTCCCGGTACGGGCCTGCTGAGTCTACCGGGCGCTGATCCCTATGCGTTGGATGTTTTTGTGGAGGTCACGCTGCAGGTGGAAAATGCGAGCATTACCGCTGCTGCAAGCGCTTCCGAATTTCGTTATACAGTGGTATTGACTAGCGAACGCGAGCTTCGTTTGCAGGAGCTAAGTCTGAGTTATAACGATGGTCCGCTATTGTTTTCGGCTACGGGAGCAGCATTGGCGGAACCAGAGCTGGGACGGCAGGAACAGCTGCTTGTTGGCGATGGTGGAGCTCTTGCGTATAATCTGGACGGTCACGGGTACACGCAGGCAGGCGACATGGTCATGGATGTTTTACGCACGCATACGCTAGACGCTGCTACAGCTGAGGTTATGAGTGGCGGGTATTTTGAGCTTTTGACACAACCTTTTGCGGCAAACGATGTTGTGACGATTGAGGTTGAGGCTTATACGTATAATGGCGTGGAAGCAGGCGGAACAACTGTGCAGGAGAATGCAATGGGGACAGCGGTGCCCATTACAACAGCTGCCGCGGGTGTGTCGGCGGATGCTGGGACGCATATTATTGAAATGGCGACAGGAGAGTATCGGCTTTATCTGGGGAGCTATGATTTTACCGCCCAAGACAAATACGGGCATTTTAGAGCTTCTAGCAATGCTGACAGCCCCTTTGAGCTGGTATCGCTGACTTTTGCGGTGACGGTGACGGACGGCGATGATGCTGCACGGGTGTCCACTTATCGCGTGACGGTTTTTCTTAAAACGGTTGCTGTACCTGAGGTGGTGGAGCTGGAGTGGCGTTATAGTGATCAGGAGCGCGCGGACGTCACAAAGTGGATGACGGCGAATTTTTTTACAACGGCAAATTACGCAGCACCGGATTTGACAGCGGCGGGAATTGATGATCCCTTGCTGGTGGAACATCGTTATTATCAGTATAAGGGAGTTGAAGCTGCTGAGGCGGGAGTTGCTTTTACCAGTAGTGGAAGCGGTAGTTTGGAACTGCAGGCAAGCAGCGTGCTGGGATGGGACAGTGGCGATACTGCAGAATTCATTGGTGTTTATACGGCAGCTGCAGTACTGCTCAGTAATCAGCGCAGTGCATTGCAGACCTCGCCTGAGTATGTGGCGGAAGCTGGAAAAGCAAACATTCCCATCACGTCACAGCTTTTGGCAGGCGGAACAAAAGTACGCCTTTATGTAATGATGGCAGAGCGCGCCACACTTGGAGATCTTAGTTTGGTGCCATTGGCAGGTGAGGGCAATGTGGAAGTGGCAGCGGCGAACATGGTGATTTATGAAGTGGTGCTGAATTTTGTGCCGGCTGCCGTGCCAACGTTTAATGATTTTAAGCTGATTTACGATGCAGCGGGTACGTTTCAGTTTGAAGAAAACACTGCGATCACGGTTTTGACAACTTTTGCGACAGCTTTTCCAATGGCATCCGATGGCAGCATTCCGCTTGCTGCCACTATCCCAGCAGCTGCGCAGCTTATGAATAAAAGCGGTGCAAGGATAAACTTCAATGCCAGTTTAGCTGAGGAGTACGAATTAGTGGAGCAGACGGTCAATGGCACTAACATTGCTAAGACGCAGGTACTGGCTGAGGGGGGCGAAAATGCTGAGCCAATTGTCATTGCTGAGGGTGTGGAGCATGTCAACATTGAATTACTCATCCGTGAGCGTGCAAGCATTGACAATACGCGCAGCTATTCCATTGACCTGCCGCTGGAATTATTACAGGTTATGACAGTAGGGGATTTGAGCGGTACGGTGACCTTTCGTGCGGATGGAGGCACCGCCACCACCACCACGGCACTTACAGAGCTTGACGCGGAGACATTGGTTTTGGCGGCGGCTTTTGGAACAACGCTTAGTGAGCGCAGAGGTACGTTGCTGCATGATATTAGTGCAGCAACGGGACGTTATGTTTATGTTTTTGATGAGGGGGTTGTGACGGCAAACGCCTACTACGATGCCACTGCTGTCACTGCCAATACGTTTACTAATTTGGTGCAATTGGTTATAACAGCAGGTGCGGGTTATGTAGTGGGAGAGACTCCGCTGACCACGCATATAAAAGATTTTTTGCTTTTAGTGACGGAGACAGAGCTGCTGCAAGGAGTGAACATTGCGGAGCTGGACGGCGAACTAGTGACACTGCGTGTCGGATTTTTTGATTTGCTCACGCCGCTGCTTGACAGCCTCAGTATTCGTTATTACAATTATCCGCTGCTGGGCGCCGCTGACAGTGCCGGTAGTCCACTTAATTTTTTTGCACGCGACACGGATACATACTCAGTCACCCATGTTGATTACGCTACAGGTACGGATTACGATGCTTATGACATTACCGTAGGCGCGTTAGTGGATGCTGATGGTGTGCCGTTGAGTGAGGAGAGTATTGCAGGGATACACGTGGAGGCTGCAGCAGCGGATGTTATTACAGAAGTGTCCCCCGGTGTTCTGCGCACCATTACAGTGACGCTAAGCGATGGTGATCTCAGCGATGTCCACATTTACCGCAGCCATCGTTATACACTTAATATCACGTTAGCCGCGCGTGTCACATTGGAAGCCTTTGCCGCGCAGCTTGATACGCTCATTTTTGAAAAAAAGCTGACAGGAGGGGAGACGGAACGGACTCCAGTGCCTGTGGAAGCATTGCCGTATACGGATACGCCGTTAGCGGCGTCGGTTACGCGCACGCTCACTTATACGCATAGTGGGTTTGCTTTTAACGGCGTCAGTACACTATTGGTGGGACCTGCAGCGCTGAGTGAAACCTTTGTATTGAGCGTGGATGTGGATGCCGCCACTGCCAGTTATACAGCGCCTATTGTGCAGGCGGATGGACTTCATGCACTGAATATTGGCAGCACGGAAGCCGCGCGCAGCGAGGTGACCGCTGCGTTCACACTTACTGAACGTTCGCTGACAGGATATAGCCTTCCGGCGGGACTTGTTTATAAAATGCTCAGAGTGGAGCTGAAAACTGAACTGATTCCCATTGGTCCGCCGACCGATGACGCATTGGATGAGTCCCTGCGTGTGCAGGCATCCCAGCGTTTTGCCAATCCTAGTACGCAGTATTTGCTTAACGGCATCCGCGCGCAGTTTAACGTCACCGGATTTGTCAATTATGATGATCACCACGCACGTACTTCTACAATTACCGTCACGGTACCCACAGGTTATGCTTTCAGTGCTGTTGCTGCAGTTGCTTCTGATGAGTTGGTGGTTGCGGTGACTTATGAAACTTCAGCTCCGACAGCTGTTTTTAAAGTCAATGATCCTGTTGGCAGTGTCGCGCTCCCGCCAATACTGATTGGCAGCTTTACGTTTACCCAGCTGGGGCTTGCCGCTGAGGAGACAGGTTTTTATGATTATGACCTGCTGGTGAGTTTTGATGCGCCGGTGGCGCTGGAACTCAGTGCGGATGATTTCACGGTTGTCCTGGCAGGTTCCAGTCCCATTGTCAGTGGCGCTAACCTTGCTTATACTGTGACGGGGCTCACTAATCGTGCGGATGAAACGGTCACGGTTACATTGGCGGCTGGTGCACAGGGCAGTGATTTTACCCTGCTAAGCGATGTTGTACTTGTACAGGTTATGGATACCGGATCAGCGGTAACAGCCAGTACACAAACGCTTACACTTGCGCAGTATGGTTTTTTGGAAGTGGCGACGTCGCGTCAGGTAACGGTATTGGTGACAACTGCATTGGCAGCACAGGCAGCAGTTCCTGTTCCACAAATATTATCGGGCACCATTACAATTCTTGGCAGTACGGAAACCGCGCTTGCAGCAAATGATGGCTGGCCGCTGGACACGGTTTATACGCTCACTGGCGTCACTAACCGTGCTGGTTTGGCTGGCAGCATCAGGCTCCCCGACCTAGACAATGCACACTTCAGTTATGCTGAGCTTGATGCTGAGCAGGAACTCCCATTGATTGATCCCGATGATACACTGAATACGGCAACAACACTGTCCGAACTTGCAAGCTTCAGCATTAGTGAGAGCGCGTATCCCGCTAATCACGCACAGTACAACATTGTCAGCAGTCTTTTGCCGCAAATTGTTTTGCCCGTGCCCACGCTTGCCATTGTTTACAACACGGAGACCAGCGGCGGCGCTACACAGCTGAGCGGCGGCAGTGTGCCCGATAATGCTCAGCGCTACACGTTCAGCGGTGTTACCAACCGCGAGACTATTGCTGAAAGCGAACGCACCGTCACGCTGCCTGTCCTGGAGGATTATTTGGAATATGTGGTGCCGCACTCTGACGATTCTACACAGACCACCATCATTACAGCTGAAACCATGTCCAGTGCCTATGTGCGTACATTAATATTGCCAGCGGGTACAAATGCTCAGTTGGCTGAACTGCTAATATTTGTGCTGCGTGAGCAGAGCTACCCGGACAATGCGGCAACTTATGAAATTTATGGCGATTTTGCCATGCAGGCTAGTGTGCCTACTCCTGTATTTGCTGCCACAGCACTTAGTTATGCGGGCAGTCCAACAGCTGTGGTTGCTCCGTTGGCGGCGGGAACAGCAACCTTTGTCATCACTGACCTCACCAATAGGAGCAATCAGGATGCAACAGTAATTGTGGGAAGCCTGGAGCTGCCTGTGCTTGGCGATGCTGCTTTTGATTATGATGAAGGACTTAGCGCGGGCACTTTACTCACGTTCTTAGAGCCTGACGGTCCAGCGGTAACCGCGCTGACCATTGCGCATCACTTTACCTCATTTATTGTTATGGAACAATTATTTCCCGCCAATCGCCTCAGTTATGCCGTTACGGGAACACTGAGTGCTCAGGCAGCAGTGGAAGCGCCGCTATTGAGTGCCGCAGCTGTTTCCTATACGGGCACCACGCTTGCCGCTGATGCCATTGTCCGCGAGGATAACGTTTATACGCTCGTCGGTCTTACCAATCGTGAACAGTCTGAAGCAGCAGAGGTTGGTAGCGTAACACTGCCGCAGTCGGCGGCAGGATTTGAGTATGCCGCAGACACGCGTACACGAACACTGGTGGAGCCTGACGGCGCAGGAGTAGCGGCTATTTCCAGCAATGAAATACTTGCCCAGCTTTTCACATTCACAGTGCGTGAAAGTGTTTATCACACCAATGCTAAAGACTACACCGTGCGCGCAGAATATTATGCACAGGATTTGCAGCCAACATTTACGATTGCAGCGGCACACATTACATATGCGGGCAGTACGCCTGAGCAGGTGACGTTAACGGGAACAACTTACAATGTTTCCGGGTTGACCAATAGAGACCTTTCCGAGGCCGCTTCACGTACAATTCTCTTGCCTTCGCTTGCGGCTAATTTTGAATACGCAATAGCAGAACAGCTGATAGCAGGTGATGCCGATGAAACTCTGCGCTTGCAGAGTCTTGCCGATCCAGCTGGCGTGGACATGCAAAACGATGTTACGCTGCTCAGCTTCAGAGTTCAGGAGCATGAGTATGCTGTCAATGGCACAGCTTATAGCCTCAGCGCCGAAACAATGGCAGCGCAACCGCTACTGCCAAGTCCGCCCACGCTTAGTACCGCAACGCTCAGTTATACAGGCACAGCAACGGAAGACATTACGATTACAACAACGCCTGTTAGTGGCGTGTACACGCTTTCTGGCATCACCAACCGCGCACTGAGCGGAAGTGCTGCTGCAATGGCCGGCACGCTCACGCTTCCCGCACTCAATGCTGCTGGATTTGATTATGTTGACGGGACCAGTCTGGCACTTAGCGATCCGGATGAAACGGGTGTGGGTGAACTGAGTCCAGCGCAGGAATTGGCAAGTTTTACCATTGCAGAAACGGTATTCACAGCCAATCGTGCAGAGTATGTGATAGCAGGCAGCTTTGTGGCACAACGGACACTTACACCGCAAGCGACAGCGTTGGAATTGAGCGCGGGAGCTATTTTAACGCAGACTGTTACGGCTAGTGGGGAATATGCCATCACCGCTTATAATCTGGCACTCAATGAAGTGACCACGCCTACAGTACAGCTGGCAACGGGGCTTAGTGTGAGCGGGTTTAGCGATATTACAGTCACCGCTTATGATACAATTTTACAGCGCAGTTTCACTATTACGGAAGCTATTTATCCTGAGCATACAGCCACATTTACGGCAAAATATGAGTTTTTAAATTCTTTACCCACTATTGACAGCCGTACGCTGGTCTATACAGGTACGCCAAATGCGCAGCTTGCCGTCACGCGTGATGATACAACATTTACAATAACAGGCATCACAAATAGAGCTTTGTCTGCCAATAATATGCCTAGCTTGAATTTGGGAACGCTGAATGCACAGTTTGAATATGCATTGGATGGCGGCAATATAATTGTGGCGGGCGATGCTGATGAAGCCACGCGGACACAGAATTTCACCGATCCCGATGGGATAGCTGCTACGATAGGTGATCAAACGTTGCTGAGTTTTGATGTGCGCCTTGTCGCCACGGCTGAAACCATTACCAGTTATACAGTGGCGGGTGTATTTGCCGCACAGGGAACGTTTGCGCCGCAGGTAAGTGCAGCAGTTGATAACTTGAATGTTGTGGTGGGCGCGACTCAGTACGATGACGAACAGCGCACTATTAGCATTACCATTGACAATGCAGCTGTTGGTAACACCATTCGTGTCACGTTTACATCGGCAACAGGTTCTTATTTAACGGGACCAGGGGTTGTTGTCACTATGTTAGACATTACCGTCACTACTGAGCAGCTGGCTGCTGGGGAGGTTGCCGCCGTTACACTTACGGTTACGGAAGTAGAATATTCCGCTAACGCATTGGAGTACACATTGCAGCTTACTAGACTGAGCAGTTTAGCGCGCGGAGGGCAAACAAGTGAAGATGGTTCAGGGGGCTTGAAAATAGGCGCGTGTGCCTTCGAGTTTACGCAGCTTGCGTGCGATCACGCGTGTGTAGTCAATTTCACGTTCTTGAATTTTAACGATCATCGTCTCAGCGCTGAGGTGACTATTGGCACGGGGCAATGTTTATCAAACCGCGCTACCATTTTTTTACCCAAAAATACGTCAAAAGGTAATGAATGTGCGTGGAGAGCAGGAGCTGATATTCCACGCACCCTTGGTAAGCCGCTTCGTTTTCGGCAATATCAAAGATTTTAAAATAGCTGCCGCATAAAGATTTACTGCCACTTGCAGCTAGAAGAGGGCTCAGGGGGCTTAAAAATAGGCGCGCGTGCTTTCTAGTTTACGCAGCTTGCGCGCAATCACGCGTGTGTAGTCAATTTCACGCTCTTGAATTTTAACGATCATCGTCTCAGCGAAACTGAGGTAACTTTTGGCACGCAATGTGCGTACCTTTTCAAAAATACGCAATGTCTTTTGCCAGCTGTTCCACGCACCCTTGTAAAGCACTTCAGCAATATCCAAAGATTTTAAAATAGCTGCCGCATAAGGTTTATTGAAGAATACGGGGCGATGTTTATCAAACCGCGCTGCCATTTTTTACCCAATTCTACGTCAAAAGGTAATGAATGTGCATGGAGAGCAGGAGCTGATATTTTAGGTAAGCCGCTTCATTTTCGTGCGGGATCAAGGCTTGAAATGGTGGGGCAAACTTTTTACCGCCACTTGCAGCCAGAAGAGAGTTCAGGGGGCTTGAAAATAGGCGCGCGTGCCTTCTAGTTTACGCAGCTTGCGCGCAATCACGCGTGTGTAGTCAATTTCACGTTCTTGAATTTTAACGATCATTGTCTCAGCAAAGCTGAGGTGACTTTGGCACGCAATGTGCGTACCTTTTCAAAAATACGCAATGTCTTTTGCCAGCTGTTCCACGCACCCTTGTAAAGCACTTCAGCAATATCCAAAGATTTTAAAATAGCTGCCGCATAAGGTTTATTGAAGAATACGGGGCGATGTTTATCAAACCGCGCTGCCATTTTTTTACCCAATTCTACGTCAAAAGGTAATGAATGTGCATGGTGAGCAGGAGCTGATATTTTAGGTAAGCCGCTTCATTTTCGTGCGGGATCAAGGCTTGAAATGGGGGGCAAACTTTTTACCGCCACTTGCAGCCAGAAGAGAGTTCAGGGGGCTTGAAAATAGGCGCGCGTGCCTTCTAGTTTACGCAGCTTGCGTGCAATCACGCGTGTGTAGTCAATTTCACGCTCTTGAATTTTAACGATCATTGTCTCAGCGAAGCTGAGGTGACTTTTGGCACGCAATGTGCGTACCTTTTCAAAAATACGCAATGTCTTTTGCCAGCTGTTCCACGCACCCTTGTAAAGCACTTCAGCAATATCCAAAGATTTTAAAATAGCTGCCGCATAAGGTTTATTGAAGAATACGGGGCGATGTTTATCAAACCGCGCTGCCATTTTTTTACCCAATTCTACGTCAAAAGGTAATGAATGTGCATGGTGAGCAGGAGCTGATATTTTAGGTAAGCCGCTTCGTTTTCGTGCGGGATCAAGGCTTGAAATGGGGGGCAAACATTTTACCGCCACTTGCAGCCAGAAGAGAGTTCAGGGGGCTTGAAAATAGGCGCGCGTGCCTTCTAGTTTACGCAGCTTGCGTGCGATCACGCGTGTGTAGTCAATTTCACGTTCTTGAATTTTAACGATCATTGTCTCAGCGAAGCTGAGGTGACTTTTGGCACGCAATGTGCGTACCTTTTCAAAAATACGCAATGTCTTTTGCCAGCTGTTCCACGCACCCTTGTAAAGCACTTCAGCAATATCCAAAGATTTTAAAATAGCTGCCGCATAAGGTTTATTGAAGAATACGGGGCGATGTTTATCAAACCGCGCTGCCATTTTTTTACCCAATTCTACGTCAAAAGGTAATGAATGTGCATGGTGAGCAGGAGCTGATATTTTAGGTAAGCCGCTTCGTTTTCGTGCGGGATCAAGGCTTGAAATGGGGGGGCAAACTTTTACCGCCACTTGCAGCCAGAAGAGAGTTCAGGGGGCTTGAAAATAGGCGCGCGTGCCTTCTAGTTTACGCAGCTTGCGTGCGATCACGCGTGTGTAGTCAATTTCACGTTCTTGAATTTTAACGATCATTGTCTCAGCGAAGCTGAGGTGACTTTTGGCACGCAATGTGCGTACCTTTTCAAAAATACGCAATGTCTTTTGCCAGCTGTTCCACGCACCCTTGTAAAGCACTTCGGCAATATCCAAAGATTTTAAAATAGCTGCCGCATAAGGTTTATTGAAGAATACGGGGCGATGTTTATCAAACCGCGCTGCCATTTTTTTACCCAATTCTACGTCAAAAGGTAATGAATGTGCATGGTGAGCAGGAGCTGATATTTTAGGTAAGCCGCTTCGTTTTCGTGCGGGATCAAGGCTTGAAATGGTGGGGCAAACTTTTTACCGCCACTTGCAGCCAGAAGAGAGTTCAGGGGGCTTGAAAATAGGCGCGCGTGCCTTCTAGTTTACGCAGCTTGCGCGCAATCACGCGTGTGTAGTCAATTTCACGTTCTTGAATTTTGACGATCATCGTCTCAGCGAAGCTGAGGTGACTTTTGGCGCGCAATGTGCGTACCTTTTCAAAAATACGCAATGTCTTTTGCCAGCTGTTCCACGCACCCTTGTAAAGCACTTCGGCAATATCCAAAGATTTTAAAATATCTGCCGCATAAGGTTTATTGAAGAATACGGGGCGATGTTTATCAAACCGCGCTGCCATTTTCACCCAATTCTGCGTCAAAAGGTAATGAATGTGCATGGTGAGCAGGAGCTGATATTTTCGGTAAGCCGCTTCGTTTTCGTGCGGGATCAAGGCTTGAATGGGGGGGGCAAATGGTGCTTTTACCGCCACTTGCAGCCAGTGCAGATTGCGTGCGAGATCTTGACTTTCATGCAACTGCGGCAGGTAGTAGAGCCTGTAAAACTCTTCTTTATAATGCAGTTTGCGCGCCCAGGCAATGTCGCTGAGCAGGAAACTCAGCACTAAACAGACACCCAGCAGTTTTAAGTTAAGTCTTTGTAGCGGCAGCTGAAGGATAAATTTGTAAATTAACCTGAAAAAATTGAGGAAGCTGATGATTTTATCCATAATGGATTATCGTATGAGCTTGCGGTAAAGTTAATGCGCTTAACCTTAGAGTTTTTCGCTGAGTGTACGACGGCAGGCCTTGAGAAATGCTTCCACTGCGCCAAGTCCCGTGGTTTCTGCCAGATTCAGTAAATGGCTGCCAATAACGGCGATATCCGCCAAACCGCAGAGCGCAGGCAGTTGTTCGGGGCTGCTGATGCCAAACCCGGCGGCTATGGGACAGCTGAGTTTGTTTTTTTTAAACGTTTGAATTGGGCAAGGCCTTCTGCGGCAAGCTCTTCAAGTTAAGTCTTTGTAGTGGCAGCTGAAGGATAAATTTGTAAATTAGCCTGAAAAAATTGAGGAAGCTGTTGATTTTATCCATAATGGATTATCATATAAGCTTGCGGTAAAGTTAATGCGCTTAACCTTAGAGTTTTTCGCTGAGTGTACGGCGGCAGGCCTTGAGAAATGTTTCCACTGCGCCAAGTCCCGTGGTTTCTGCCAGACTCAGTAAATGACTGCCAATAACGGCGATATCCGCCAAACCGCAGAGCGCAGGCAGTTGTTCGGGGCTGCTGATGCCAAACCCGGCGGCTATGGGACAGCTGAGTTTGTTTTTTAAACGTTTGAATTGGGCAAGGCCTTCTGTAGCAAGCTCTGTTTGGGCGCCGGTGATGCCTGTGCGCAGCGTGGTGTACACAAAACCACTTGCACGCGCGGCTATGTCTGTAAGACGTTCGTCGGTTATGTTTGGCGCCAGAACAAAAATGGGATGAATGGGGTAATGGCGCAGCTGGGCAAAAAAAGCCTCACGCGGCTCATCGTAGGGGAGATCGGGGATGATGACAGCAGCGGCGCCGCTTGCGCTCACTGCGTCCAGGAAGCGATTTATGCCCATGCGGAATACAATATTGTAATAGGTCATCACCAGAATGGGCAGTGCGGTTTCTGCTTGTAATGTTTTAACGATTGCCAAACTTTTGGCTGTGGTCATGCCGCTTTTGAGCGCACGATGATTGGCGCGCATGATCACCGCACCATCGGCTAGCGGATCGCTAAAGGGCAGCTGCACTTCTAAAAAGCTCACGCCTTGTGCAGCCATGAGGACCGCGGTTTCAATGTTTGCCTTTGGCTGCGGGTAGCCCGCTATCAAATGTGTCATTAAGCGCAGCGGCAACGACGCGGGCTCTTTGAGCGCACGCGTGATGGGATTGGCTGCCAGCTCTGCTGGCTTAGCTGTGGGTGAAACGGAGGTCATAATGGGAGGGTTGCGTACTGTGCGGATTTCCTGTTTGTCTTGCTTGTTAGTCCCAACTTGCTCAATTTGTTCAGTTTACTTAATTTGTTCAACTTGTTCACTGAGAAATGTTTTCCAATCGCTGCCATTGAGCTGCGGCATAGTGATAAAAAGGTCTTTATCGCCGCGTCCGGAGATATTGACAACCACAATATCCTCGCTGCCGTATCGGCGTACAATTTCAGGCAGCTGACTTACAGCATGTGCGCTTTCCAAGGCAGGCAGAATGCCCTCATGGCGCGCCAACAGCTGGTAGCCCGCTAAGGCTTCATCATCCGTTGCTTGCAGGAACTGCACGCGCCCAACGTCAAACAAATGCGCCAGTTCAGGGGCTATGCCGGGATAATCGAGTCCGGCGGAAATGGAATGCGTGGCGGTCAGCTGACCGTCGGGAGTTTGCAGGAAAAACGATTTATACCCTTGCGCTATGCCTGTACAAGGACTCATCATCCGCGCCGCGTGGTCACCTTGTCCGCTGCCCCGTCCGCCCGCTTCTACGCCAATAAGCGTGACTTCCGCATCGTTTAAAAACGGTACAAACATGCCCAATGCGTTAGAGCCGCCGCCTGTACAGGCAAGGATACAGGCAGGCAGTTTGCCTTCCCGTTCAAGGATGGCAGCACGTGTTTCTTCACCGATGACTCTTTGAAATTCGCGGACCATAAGCGGATAAGGATAGGGGCCCAAGGCAGAGCCCAGGACATAATGTGCTGTGTTAAGGTGTTCTATCCAATACTTCATAGCGGCGTTGACGGCGTCTTTGAGCGTTTGTGAGCCGGCGGTTACCGGGATGACTTCTGCACCCATAAGCCGCATGGCGGCGACATTGGGGTATTGCCGCTTCAGATCAACGCTGCCCATAAATATCTTTGCTTTGAGCTGCAGTTTTGCACAGGCGGCAGCAACGGCAAGACCGTGTTGTCCGGCACCCGTTTCGGCGATGACCTCAGTTTTGCCCATTGTTTGCGTGAGCAAGGTCTGTCCCAGGACGTTATTGAGTTT